>JACCTL010000186.1 GCA_013812395.1 Euzebyaceae bacterium | reverse complement strand
GCCAGCGAGTCCCGCCTCGACATCCGCAACGCCGATGCATCACATGGCTCGCCCACAAGGTCAGCCGCAGATGCTTCCTGTGGACTCCAGCAGCATCGAAAGGATCGGCTACGTCGGGTACGACCGGGAGCTGTACATCGAGTTCCGCAACGGCCGGCTGTACGTCTATGAGGGCGTCCCGGCGTGGGTCCACGTGGAGCTGCTGCAAGCGGGATCACGCGGGAGCTACCTCAACACCGAGATCAAGCCGAACCACGCCTACCGTCACGTGACCTGAGACGCTCAGGCTCGCGCGCGCTGTGCGGGCGTTCGGGCTCACGTGTGGGTCGTGGCTGCGCTTCGCCGCTGACCCACGCCGCCACCGCTGATGTCTGCGCTTGACTATACGGTAAGGCTAACCTTAGTTCGGCTCGCCCTCGATGGGTGGCGATTCGAGCGAAGGAGACCGAATGAGCAGAGGTAGCTGGTGGCCGCGGATGGCGATGGTCGTCGGACTGATCGTGTCGGGCACGGCCTGCGACAGCGGGGACGGCCAGACCGCCAGCGGATCAGGCAGCGCCAGCGTTGCTGGTGCCGGCGAGTGCAGCCCGGTCGGCACCGAACTCGAGGAGGCCGCCGACGAGACCGTGGCGGTAGAGCTGGATGAGTACGCCTTCAACCCGGCCATCATCGAGGTCGCAGCCGGCACGGTCACCTTCGAGGCCGAGAACATCGGCACCGAAGACCACGAACTGGCCTTCCTGCCCGGCGGCGGCGAGGTGCCAGTCACCGACGGCGCCCCCGATGAGGACGCCCTGGCTGAAGCCGGAGCGTTCGAGCTGGAGGCGTTCGGCGCAGGCCAGACCTGCAACGCCACCTACGAGCTGGAGCCTGGCAGCTACACGATGTTCTGCATCGTGGAGACCGCCGACGGCGAGACCCACCTTACGCTGGGCATGCAGGGTGAGCTACGCGTGCAATAAACGGCGACGAATCCATCGGTCACTCGTCGAGCTTGCGCCTCTGTGGGTAGACCGTCTCGCCGCGAGCGAGCATGGCCACGAACTGCTCGATGCGACGGGCCCGGGTGTCGGGGCGCTTGGCGCCTTCGATCCGGTACAGGATCGCGTAACGGTTCTGGCCCGTGAGGATGTCAAACATCGCCTGTGCCCGAGGTTCTGCGGTTAATGCGGCGACCAGATCGGCCGGTACCTGAATACTGGCCGGACCGGCGTAGGCGGCGTCCCAGCGGCCGTCGGCCCTGGCGCGCTCGACTTCGGCCAGGCCCGCCGGATGCATGCGGCCCTCGGCCATCAGGTTGCTGACGATGCCAACATTGCGCTGCGACCACGGGCTTCTGGCCCGGCGCGGAGTGAAGCGTTGGTAGTAGGTGGTCTCGTCCCGGCGCCGCGCCTGACCGTCGATCCAGCCGTGGCACAGCGCATCAACGAGCGCCCGGTCGTAGGTGAGGCTGGTCGGTTGGGTCGTGCCCTTCTTGGCGAGCACCAGCCACACCCCAGCGGGGTTTTCGTGGTGCTCGCTGAGCCACCTGCGCCACGCGGCGGCATCGGCGACGGTTAGCTCGGGCAGGTCATCGGCCATCGTCGCACAGCCTCGCGCATCCCGGCCCGGGGCGGAGGGCGGCTGATGACGGGGCGTTCAGGCGGGAAACAGCGACACCTCGGAGGCCTTGACCGACACGTGCACCTCGCCGCCGACACCGAGGTCGAGCGCGGCGACCGCCGCGGGGGTGACCTCGGCGACGATCGGCAGGACCCCGTCGATGTGCACGCGGACGTGGTCGCCGTGCACATCCAGCCCCTCCACCACGCCGGCCCACACGTTGCGCGGCGACCCGTCGGGCCGTGTGCGGTACAGCGCCACGGCGCGCGGGTGCACCACGGTGAAGACCGGGCCGCCGGCGGCGGTCGCGGCGATCAGCCGCTGGCCACCGGGCAGGTGGACGGTATGACCACTCGCTTCGCCGCGGTAGAGGTTGAGTCCCACCAGCCCGGCGACCCACCGAGAGCGAGGCCGCTGAGTGACCTCGTCGATGGTCGCGTCCTGGACGATTCTGCCCGCCTCGATGATGACCAGCCGGCTGGCCAGCGCGATCGCCTCCACCGGATCGTGGGTGATGACCAGGCAGGGGCCGGCGAAGGCGTCCAGGTGCCCCCGCAGCTCTCGGCGGATCGTCAGGCGGGCGGCGACGTCCAGGGCTGACAGCGGCTCGTCCATCAGCAGCAGGCTCGGCTCGAACGCCAGCGCGCGTGCCAATGCGACGCGCTGCGCCTGCCCGCCCGACAGCGCCCTCGGCTTCGCGTTGGCGGCGTCTGGGAGTCCGACTTTGGTCAGCCATTCAGCGGCGAGGCCGCGGGCTTCTGTGGCCGGCACACCGCGGGCGCGCAGCCCGAAGGCGACGTTGTCGGCGGTGGACAGGTGCGGAAACAGCAGGTGGTCCTGGAAGACCATGCCCACGCCCCGTCGCTCCGGCGCCACGCGAATGCCGCGCTCGGGGTCGTCGAGCACCTGGCCGTCCAGCACGACGCGGCCAGCACGTAAGCCGACCAGCCCGGCCAGGGTACGCAGCAAAGTGGTCTTCCCGGCTCCGTTCGGGCCGAGGACGGCGACGACCTCCCCGGCCGCCACCTCGAGGGCGACGTCGAGGTCGAGGTCGCCTAGTGTGACCGCGACACGGGCCGACAGACCCATCATGGTTTCACCCGGTGTCGAGGTAGCGGCCCCGCAGCGTGACCAACACCACGACCGAGACCGCGAGCAGGATCAGGCTCAGCAGGATCGCCGAGTCCAGGTCGCGCTCCAACTGTAGGTACACCGCGAGGGGCATCGTCTGCGTGCGGCCCGACAGGTTGCCGGCGAAGGTGATCGTCGCGCCGAACTCGCCGAGCGCCCGGGCCCAGCACAGCGCCATCCCGGCCCCGAGCGACGGCGCGAGCAGCGGCAGCGTGACCCGCCGGAACGCCAGCCAGCGGCCAGCACCGAGCGTCGCGGCGACGTCCTCATAGCGCCGGTCCATCGCTCGCAGGCCGGCCTCGACGGTGACGATCAGAAACGGCATCGCGACGAAGGTCTCCGCGAGCACGACCCCGGCGGCGGAGAACGGCAGTGTGATCCCTGTCAGCTCGTCCAGCGGCTGGCCGATGAGTCCGCGGCGGCCGAACGCCAGCAGCAGCGCCACCCCGCCGACGACGGGTGGCAGCACCATCGGCAGGACGCACAGCGCTCGCAGGAGGGTCTTCGCGGGGAAGTCGCGTCGGGCCAACAGCCACGCGAGCGGCACGCCCAGCACAGTCGACAGCGTAAGCGCTGACAGCGAGGTCAGCAGTGACAGCCGCAGCGCTACGAGCACGGCCGGGTTAGTCACCAGGCCGCCCAGCTGGGCCCACGGCGTGTTCACCAGCAGCCCCACCAGCGGCAGGATCAGCAGCCCGAGTGCGACGACGGCCAACCAGGTCATGCCCAGCGGCATCGTCTCCGCCCGCCGGTTGCCCGGCGCGAGCCTGGTCGTGACGCTCATGGCGCCGAGAACCCGGACTCGGTGAGCGTGGCCTGCGCCTCGTCGGATAGCAGGTAGGCGACGAACGCCCCGGCGGCCTGCGGATTGGGCGCCTCGGTGAGCGCCGCGATCGGATAGCTTGCCGGCACGCTTTGCTCATGGGGGATCGGCACTGCCCCGACCGCGTCGCCCGCGGCGACGACATCGCTGGCATAGACGATTCCGGCGTCGGCCTCGCCGAGCTCCACACGCGACAGCACCGCGCGCACATCGACCTCCAACGACACCGGCTCCACGTGGACTCCGGCCTCATCCAGCGCTTGGCGCGCGTAATCGCCGGCTGGCACCTCCTCGGCTCCCAGGACCGTCGTGACGTCGGGTCGCGCGAGATCCTTCAGGGACTGGATGTTCAGCGGGTTCCCGGCCTCGACGGCGATCTCCAGCGTGTTGCCGGTAAGGGTTTGCGACTCGACGGCAAGCAGCCCGGCCTCGTCGACGACGTCCATCTGGGTCTGGTTGGCCGACGCGAACACATCGGCGGGCGCACCGTCCTCGACGATCTGGGAGGCAAGCGTCGAGCTGGAGGCGAAATTGAAGACCATCTCGACGTCGGGGTTGGCCTGCGTGAACTGTTCGCCGATAGCCTCGAACGCGTCGGTCAGCGACGACGCGGCGAAGACCGTCAGCTCGCCGGACAGCGCCGCGGCCGACGCACTTGCACCGCCGTCGGTGGTCGCTTCCTGGGGCGACGCGGGCTCCTCAGCGCCGCCGCCACAAGCGGCGAGCAGCAGTGCCAGCGACACGGCAACCACGCAGAGGCGCGCGGCTCTCCTCACGGCTACTCCTTTGGTAGGGAGACCACGACGCTGGTGGCCTTCACCGAGGCGACAACGTGCGTGCCGGCGTCGAGCTGAAGTTCGTCGACGCTCTCGGCGGTCGTCAACGCCACGAGCCGGTACGGGCCCGCCTGCATCTCGACGGTCGCCGCGGCCTCCCCGCGGACGACCTTGGTGACGATCGCGTCGAGTTGGTTGCGTGCCGATGACGCGGTGATCACCCGCGCATCCGGACGCCGCTTGGCAAGGAGGCGCTGCACCTGCGACACCGACACGAGCCGCTGCCCGCCGGGGCTGCGGTCAAGCATGAGGCGGCCCTCGTCCTCCCAGCGCCGCAGCGTGTCGACGCTGATTCCCAGCAGCGCCGCGGCCTGCCCGATGCGTAGCCCCTCCTCACTCACACGCGACATCATACCTAGGGATTTCGGCGTTTCGAGCGCTACATCCCTTGGTCTTCTAGGCCCCCCGGAAGCGCCACATCACTGCCGCCCGTGTCCATCAGTCCCGTGTTGCTACGTCCCGGGGGGGTCGCGGTGCTCATCCGGCGGCGGGCGGTTCCGGCTCGGCACGGGACGGTGCCCGCGGGTCCACGGTGTGATCCGGTGCCGCCTTCAGCCGCCTTGCGTCGGTGGTGAGGACCCGGCCCGACGGCGTGGGCAGCGGCGACATAGAGCGCGTCCCGCAGCGCCACGTTTTCGCGCATCCCCCAAGCGGCCAGGCTCAGCCTCGCGGTGATGCCTAGCCGTTCGATGGCAAGTTCATCGAGGAGCGCCAGCCGGTCGGTGACGGCGTCAGCCGTCAGCTCCCCATTGCGGTGTAGGTGTCCGAACGCCGAGAAGACCTCTGCATCGAGGTGAGCGACCGAGAGCACGGGGATCGGAACGCAGCCCTGAGGTTCCTCAACGGGTCAGCCCTCGAGCCGCCACCGGACCCATTGGGCGCTGTGCCCGACGGCGGTCCCGAGGCGGGTCCGCGACCAGCCGTCCGCTCGGCGGTGCCGCAGCCACCCGACCAGGTCGTCGGTCGCAAGCCTTGCGGCGGCCTCGGCGTCGGCGGTCACGGCGCGAGACCGGCGCCCGACCGCAGTCGTGTCGCCGGGCGCACGGACGGTGATACCTGTCGCGACCACCTCGTCACGCAGCCGCTTGCGCCCGAGACCCGTGGCCTGGGCGAGGCTGTTCAGGCTGGCGCCGGCGGCGTAGTGCTCCCGCAGGTAGCTGTGCAGGTCGGTAGCACCCAGGTCGGTCAGTCGTTGCGTCAGGGCCTCGTCGCGCCGGGTGGCGCGGGTGACCCGACCGGCCGCGAGCTTCTCCGCCCGCCCGCTGGCGCGCTGTGGGGTGATACTCGATCGCCGCGCCAGCCATGCGAGTCGCCCGCTCCTGGCCATGGCCTGCCCGTCGGCGAACCGCTCCCGCACCGCCGGGTTCGCCTGGTAGGCGGCGCGCTGCCGGTTGGCGATGGCCGCCGACACGTCTGCGGCGGCCAGCGGACCGGTCTTGAGTAGCCCGAGCCGCTCCCGGTAGCCGGCGGCGTCAAGGCCGTGAACGCGGATGTGCGCGCCGAGGTGTCGGAACCAGCGGCCGCATAGGTGGCAGCACACGGCACGGCCATCGTCGGAGTGGATCAGGGTCCCGAACGGGGCGTGGAGCCCCGCTCCATCCGGTAGCTGCCACAGGTGCCCGTGACGCCGGTCGCAGGGCGGGTCGGGGTGCGAGCCGGCAGCGGGGGCGACGCCGCGCCCGCCGCGCCCGCCCCGAGGGCCTGACGC
>JACCTL010000175.1 GCA_013812395.1 Euzebyaceae bacterium | reverse complement strand
TGGTCAAGCGGCTGGAGGCGCTGCCAGATCGCGTGCTGCTGTACACCGACGACGCCGACCAGACCGCAGCCGAGGTGCAGGAGCGCGGGTTGCGACCCGTCAGCGTGGTGGTCAGGCGCAGCACCCTCGAAGACGTCTTCCTGCGGCTGACCGGCCGCACGCTGGTGGACTGAGGCGGCGCGTGGCCGCCCCCGCAGTGCGCTTCATGGAGACCCAGGCCCGGGTCTACCGCCGGACATGGAAGGCCAGCGCGTTCACGACCTTCCTGAATCCCGTGCTGTTCTTGCTGGCCATGGGCATGGGTCTGGGCACCTTGGTCGACCGCGGCCAAGCTGCCAGTCTCCAAGGCTTGAGCTACCTGCAGTTCCTGGCGCCAGGGCTGCTGGCGGCCACCGCCATGCAGACCGCCGCCGGTGATTCGTCGTTCCCGGTGATGGCCGGGATCAAGTGGCAGAAGACCTACTACGCGGCGCTGGCGACACCGATCAGCGCCCGCGACCTGGCCTTCGGCCACCTGGCGTGGGTCTGCGTCCGCCTGCTGATGGCCACGGTGGCGTTCGTCGTGGTCATGGCGGTCTTCGGCGTGGCGCGCTTCCCGGGTGGAATCCTGGCGATCGCGCCGGCCATGCTCACCGGGATGGCCTTCGCCGCGCCGATCACCGCGTTCGCGGCACGGCTGAAGAATGACACCAACCTCAGCACGCTGTTCCGCTTCGGGATCGTCCCGCTGTTCTTGTTCTCCGGCACGTTCTTTCCCATCAGCCAGCTGCCGGAGTGGCTGCGGCCGGTGGCCTACGTGACACCGTTGTGGCACGGCGTCGAGTTGACCAGGGCGACGGCACTGGGGACGGCTTCCGCCTTCTCCCCCGCCCTCCATACCGGCTACCTGTTGCTGTGGGTTGCGGTCGGCGCGGTGCTCGCCGAGCGTGCCTTCCGCTGGAGGCTGGTGCGATGAGCGCCTTGGCCGCGCGGGTTGCGCCGCTGTCGCTGCTGAGTGGCGGCCGGGCCCGCTGCCTGGTCGAACGCAATCTGTTGGTGTACCGGCGCATCTGGCCGGTGGTGTTCTCCGGCTTCTTCGAGCCGCTGTTCTACCTGTTCGGCGTCGGCGTCGGGATCGGGCAGCTGGTCGGCGACGTCACCGGGCCAGGCGGCCAGCCGGTGACCTACGCCGCCTTCGTCGCGCCAGGTCTGCTGGCGGCGTCGGCGATGAACGGGGCGATCTACGAGTCGACGATGAACATCTTCTTCAAGCTCAAGTACGGCAAGGTCTACGAGGCGATCCTGGCCACGCCGGTGGGACCACGCGACATCGCCGTCGGCGAGATCATCTGGTGCCAGGCTCGCGGCGCGCTGTACGCGAGCGGCTTTTTGGTGGTCGTGGCCGCCCTCGGGCTGCTGCCGGCGGGTCTGTGGATGGGGCTGCTGGCACTGCCCGCAGCGGTGCTGATCGGCTTCGCCTTCGGCGCGGTAGGCATGGCCGCCACCACCTTCATGCGCAGCTGGCAGGACTTCGACCTCGTGCAGATGGTGATCCTGCCGCTGTTCTTGTTCTCCGCGACCTTCTTCCCACTAGACGTCTACCCGCCGGCGATCCAACCGCTGCTACAGCTGTCGCCGCTGTACCACGGCGTGGCGCTGCTGCGCTCGCTGACGTTGGGCTCCTTCGGCGTTGCGATGCTCGGCCACGTCGCCTTTTTGGTGGTAATGGCCGCCGTCGGCATCGCGATCGCCGGCCGCCGCATCGAGCGGCTCCTGCTCACCTGAGATCCGCGCGCGCTGGCGCGTCAGCGCGCTGGAAGGTGCCCAACGGCTCAGCGTTGCATCCCGTTACGCTCGCCAGGTGACACCGCCCCCGCAGGCCGCTCGGCTGGCGCTGCGCCAGATGGACCTCGGCGACCTGGACGACATGGCTCGGCTGCTGGGCGATCCGCAGGTCATGCGCCACTACCCTCGGCCCAAGGATCGGGCCGAGGCTCGCGGTTGGATCGAGTGGAACCGGCGTCTGTACGACAAGCACGGCTACGGTCTGTGGTTGCTCACGTTGCGCGGTAACGGCGCGTTCGTCGGCGATTGCGGGCTCACGCCACAGTCGGTCGCAGGCCAGGTCGACGTGGAACTCGGCTACCACGTGCGCGCCGAGCTGTGGGGTAAGGGTTACGCCACCGAGGCGGCAGCAGCCTGCCGCGACTGGGCCCGCGACGTGCTCGGGCTGCACCGCTTGATCGCCATCATCGACCCGCACAACCTCGCCTCCCAACGGGTGGCGAGCAAGGTCGGGCTGGCCGAGGAGCGACGGATCATCAGGCACGGCAGACAGCAGCTGATCTATGCCATGGACCCCCACGACGCGAGCTGCGTCACAGGTACCTGGTGACGACCGTGTGCGACGCGAGCTACGAGATCGCCCCGTCTCCCTTCAACTGCATCTCGGCGGTGTGCTGCACCAGCTCGAGCAGTTCAGGCGTCAGCCCGGGTGAGAACTCCTCAGGCCGCTCTGGAGCGTCGGGGATCGGCGCACCGTCAGGAGGCGTGTCGGTGGCGGTGAGGTCACCGTCACCGGACGGGGACGGGCCCTGGAAGATCTTGCCGAGCTCCGAACCGTCGAGGCGCCAGTGGAACTGCTGGTTGTGCGCGCCGAGGTCGAGCAGCCGCTTGACCTCCGGATAGCGTTCCGCGTTGGTCTTGGGGATGGGCAGCAGCTTGCCCCAGTTCACCCCAAGCGTCTCCAGGGCCTTGGCAAAGGCGTTCTCGTGCGCCTGATCACGAACGATGAGGTAGGCGATCGTCGACCGCGCGGTCTTGTTGTCCGTCATCTCATAGATGCGGCACTTCTGGAGGCGCCCGGTGGACTCCAGCATCAGGTTGTACAGCAGGTCCAGCGGCAGGTTGCCGCTGTTGTACACATAGGAGCCAGACCAGGGGTTGCCGGCCGCGTCCACGGGCAGCGCGCCCTGCGCGCCGACCAGGAAGTGGTGGATGTTGCCGCTGGTCAGAGCGGTTGCCAACGGGGTCTTCCCGCCCTCGGCGGCGGTGTCCAGCGGCGCCCGCGGGTCGCCGTCGTAGCCCGGCGCCCCGTCGAGCAGCTGGTTGATGGTGGTCGCGATGAGCTCGACGTGGGAGATTTCTTCAGTGCCGACGGCCTGCAGCAAGTCTTTGTACTGCTTGAGCTTGCCGCGGTAGTTGATACCTTGGAACATGTATTGCATCATCGTGCGCATCTCGCCGAACTGCCCGCCGAGCCCCTCCTGGAGGGCGTTGGCAGCAGCGGGATCCGGCTCGTCTGACGCGATCGGGTTGATCAGCTTCTGCATGTGCATGTACACGCGGCGGTCTCCTGGTGGGGGCGGTCTGGCCGCTGCGTGCCCGATCGGCCGCCGGGATAACCCAACCGCGCACCACAGGACTCGACGAACTTACTCGACGAACTTCCACCCGCAGCCGTCGGCTGCTGACCGTCGGCCCCACACGCGGTCGCGGTGGCAGCTTCCACAGTCGCGACGGCGTTCATGCGGGGTTACCGTCGCCGCTGCCGTAGACCGGTGCCCATGGATGCACGGCATGATCGCCTGCGCGCTCTGGCGGGTACGCAGGACGGGCAGTTCGCGACGCGGCAGGCGCTGGCACTGGGATTGACCCGCGCAGCGGTTCGCCACCTTCGCAGCAGCGGTGAAACAGTGCCGTTGCGCAGGCGTCTGGCGCTTTCGCGTCGCACAGGGGGCTGCGGACCCGGCCGTGTCTGCGTGGCTGCTTTGCGGCCCCAGCGCAGCCATCTCGCACGCAAGCGCTGCCGTCCACCACCGGCTGTACCGCATCGGCGCGCCGACGCGGCCGCACGTGACCGTGCCGCACGGCAGGCGCCACGTCCCAGCCGCAGTGAAGGTCCACTCGACGCGTGAGCTGGACAAGGCTGACGTGCTCACCGTGGGCGGCGTCGACTACACCACCTTGGCGCGGACGGTGTGTGACCTGGCAGACGGCCAAGACCCGTGGGAGACCCTGGCCCTGGTGGACGACGCGGTGGCCAGAGGAGCCAAGCAGCGGTGGCTGCACCAACGGTCCAGCGCGTTGGCCAATGGTCGCACCGGCGTGGTGCTCGTCGGGGCGGCGACGGCTCCCCACGCTGCGCCCGAGTTCCGCTCCTGGCTGGAGCGCACCGCCGCCCACGTCTACCGAGTCGCCGGCTTGCCTGACCCGGAGTGGAACGTCGCGGTACGTGACCACCATGGGCTGGTTGGGATCGTGGATGCACTCTGGCCGGCTTGGCGGGTCATCGCCGAGAAGGAGGGCCTTCGCTTCCACACCACTCCCGAACAGCGCCGCGACGACGCCAAGCGCTTCAACCGCCTCGCTGACAGCCAGTACAGCGTCCGCCGCTTCAGCTGGGAAGACGTCGTGCACGCACCGGTCGAGGTAGCCGCCGCCGTCATGCGGGCGCTGCGGGCTGCCGGCGCGGACCTTGACCCCGCCCGCCTCCCCCGCCGGATCGATCTGCCGGGGGCCGTTCGTTCTCAGACGCTGAGCTGAGGTGGTGTGAATCTCGGCGCCTAGAGCAACCCAGAAGCACACCACCTCGGTGCAACGACGATCTTCGGCTACAGGTACTGGCCGGTGTTGACGCTCTCGATGGACTTGCCCGGCTCGCTGCCGTCGCCGATGAGGGTGCGCACGTAGACGATGCGCTCGCCCTTCTTACCCGAGATACGCGCCCAGTCGTCGGGGTTGGTGGTGTTGGGCAGGTCCTCGTTCTCTTTGAACTCGTCGCGGATGGCGTGGAACAGGTCCTCGGCCTTGAGGCCCTTCTGACCCTCGTCGAGGTAGCGCTTGATGGCCATCTTCTTGGCCCGCGCGACGACGTTCTCGATCATCGCCCCGGAGTTGAAGTCCTTGAAGTACAGCAGTTCCTTGTCGCCGTTGGCGTAGGTGACCTCCAGGAAGCGGTTCTCCTCGGCTTCGGAGTACATCCGCCGGCAGGTCTCACTGATCAGCCAGTCGACCGCCAGGTGCTCGTCCCCCCGCTCCTTGACCAGATCCGGGTGCAACGGCAGGCGCGCGTGCAGGTAGACGGCGAAGATCTCGCGGGCAGCGACCTCGTCGGGTCGCTCGATCTTGATCTTCACGTCCAGCCGCCCGGGGCGCAGGATCGCCGGGTCGATCATGTCCTCACGGTTGGACGCCCCGATGACGATGACGTCCTTGAGTGTCTCCACGCCGTCGATCTCGCTGAGCAGCTGCGGCACGATGGTGGTCTCGACGTCGGATGACACGCCCGAGCCGCGGGTGCGAAAGATCGAGTCCATCTCGTCGAAGAAGACGATGACGGGGAAGCCCTCTTCGACCTTCTCGCGGGCGCGCTGGAAGATCAGGCGAATCTGGCGTTCGGTCTCGCCGACGTACTTGTTGAGCAGCTCCGGGCCCTTGATGTTGAGGAAGTAGCTGCGCGCGTCGGCGCGGCCCTCCTTCTCGGCCACGCGCTTGGCGAGGCTGTTGGCGACCGCCTTGGCGATCATCGTCTTGCCGCAACCAGGGGGCCCGTACAGCAGGATCCCCTTGGGCGGGCGTAGCTCGTGCTCGACGAACAGGTCGGCGTGCAGGAACGGCAGCTCGACGGCGTCCTGAATGGCCTCGATCTGCACGCCGAGGCCGCCGATGTCCTTGTAGGAGATGTCGGGCACCTCCTCGAGGACCAGTTCTTCGACCTCGGGACGCGGCAGCTTCTCTAGCGCGTAGTTGCTGCGGATGTCGACGAGCACCGAGTCCCCCGCGCGCAGCAGCGGCTCGCGGCACAGCGGCTCAGCGATGCGCACCACCTGCTCGTCGTCGGTGTGGCCGATCACCAGCAGCCGCTCGTCGTCGAGGCGTTCCTTGACCGTCATGACCTCGCCGACCAGCTCGAAGCGGGCGCCCTCGATGACGTTCAGCGCCTCGTTGAGCACGACCTCCTGGCCCCGCACCAGCCCGTCGACGTCAACATCGGGGCCGGCGTGAACCCGCAGCTTTCGGCCCTGCGCGAAGATCTCCACGACCTCAGGGTCCAGGGCCTGTAAGAAGATGCCGAAGCCGGACGGCGGTGCCGACAGCTTCTCGACCTGCTGCTTGAGTGCGACGATCTGCTCCCTGGCGTCGCGCAGGGTGTCGGCCAGCTTGGCGTTCTGCGTGCCGGCCGCCTGCAGCTGGCCTCTGGCCTCCAGCAGCCGCTCCTCGAGGGCGCGGACGCGGCTGGGCGAGTCGTCCAGCCGGCGGCGCAGCAGCGCGGCCTCCTCCTCAAGGAATCGCAGCTGCGTGCGAAGCTGCTGCAGCTCGGCCTCGTGGGACGGCATGGACAGGTGCCTTTCGATGCGCGGTCCTCGAGGACCCGAGTATAGGTCGGGTTGCCGCGACGGACGCCCATCCGCCTGTCAGGCGACGGCGGGCGTCATGGCTGGATCTGCTCGGCCGA
>JACCTL010000171.1 GCA_013812395.1 Euzebyaceae bacterium | reverse complement strand
GACGAGTGGCGCAAGAGCATCGTTGACGTGCGGCCAACCAGCCTCGCCCGCATCGACTCGGCCGTGCGCACGCAGATCCTTCCCGAGTGGGGCGCCACGGCGCTGTCAGGGATCACGAACGCCGACGTGCGCGCGTGGGCGGCACGGCTGCACGCCAGTGGCTACTCGGCGTCGACCGTTCGCAAGGCGGTGTTCACGCTGCGGCGGATCCTCGCTGCCGCAGTCGCTGATCGCCGGCTGGCTGTCAACGCCGCCGAGAACGTCCCACTGCCGGTCGACGAGCCGGGGGAGCAGCGCTACCTCACCGCCGACGAGGTCGAGGTCCTCGCGGATGCCATCGAGCCGCGATTCCGCGCGATGGTGCTTGTTGCCGCGTATGGCGGTCTGCGCTTCGGCGAGCTGACCGCGCTGCGGCGTGAGCGAGTCGACCTGCTCCGCGGCCGCGTCCAGGTCGCCGAGACTCTGGTGCAGGTCGGCGCTGAGCTCTCGTTCGGACCGACGAAGACGCGCAAGGGCCGGCGCACGGTGCCGCTCCCGCGCCGCGTCTGCAACGAGCTGGCCGAGCATCTCGAGCAGTTCGTCCCGCCGCCGGCTGACGCGCTGGTTTTCACCGGCGTGTTCGGTCAGCCGCTGCGCCGCGAGTGGTTCCGCCGCACCTGGTGGCTGCCAGCGGTCAAACGAGCCGGCCTCGAAGGCCTGCGCTTCCACGACATGAGGGTGCGCCACGAGGCGCCATGTATCCGGGTGGGTTGTAAGGACCCGCCTCCGGGCTGTCGCAGCAGTCCGGTGAAGCTGAGAGCAGCCTGATCCTGGAGGTGCAGGGGAGGGCAGGAGCAGCTCTGACAACGACGGGACGGCCTGGGACTGCCAGACGGGCCGGGTCCGGCAAGCGAGACAGACAGGTGTAACGCAAGTGAACCAGCGGTTGAAGCTCCGTAAGCGTGGAACCGGCTCAAATCTGGCGGATATGGGCCGGGATGCAGTGCGCGCCGACTTCACTGATGAGGAGGCGACTCCGATGCCGGGAAACGTAGACCGGCTGGGAGGTCACGCTGAAGGCCTGCGGCGTAGGCGTGACGATGCTGCCGGGGCAGAGCTGGGCACCGATCCTGTCGACCGGGACATGGTGAACGTGGGAACCGTCCGTGACCGCCCCTGCGCACCGGCACGCCATGCCGGGGTGTGGGGGCAGGCCCACCGTCGGCTGGTGGTCGCGTGGCGGGGCGGAGCCTTCGTAGTAGTCCGAGGCCGGGAAAGCCGGTCACATGGCGAAGGAAGGCAGCAAGGTCGCAGCCGAGGTGCTGGAAGGCCAGGAGGTCGCCGGTGAATACCGGCGCGCCGTTGCCGTCGCTGTCCGCAGCGACCGGTCGGGTACTGGGGATTCAGACCAAGCTGCATCGATGGGCAGACGAGGATGCGTCACGGCGCTTCGATGACCTGTTCAACCTCGTGTGTGACCCGGCGTTCCTGGTGGTCGCCTGGAGCCGGGTCAAGGGCAACAAGGGCGCTCGCACCGCCGGTGTCGACGGGGTTCGTCCCCGCGACCTGGCGGCGGATGAGCGGCAGTTCCTGACCGCGCTGCGAGCCGAGCTCAAAGCCGGTCGGTTCCGCCCGCTGCCGGTGCGTGAGCATCGCATCCCCAAGCGGGGCGGCAAGCTGCGGTCGTTGGGTATCCCAACGGCCGCTGACCGCACCGTGCAGGCGGCCCTGAAGTTGGTGCTCGAGCCGATCTTCGAGGCGGACTTCAAGCCGTGTTCTCACGGCTTCCGCCCCGGGCGGTCAGCCCATGACGCGATCGCCGAGGTGCGCCACTACGCAGCCCACGGATACTCCTGGGTCGTGGAAGGCGACATCACGGCGTGCTTCGACACGATCGACCACACGGCCCTGATGGACCGCGTGCGACAGCGTGTCGGCGACAAACGCGTGCTGGCGCTGGTCAAGGCGTTTCTCAAAGCCGGCGTGCTCACCAAGGACGCCGGATTGAAAGACACCACGACCGGCACACCCCAAGGCGGCATCTTGTCCCCGCTGCTGTCCAACATCGCGCTGAGCGTGCTCGACGAGCACTTCAACACGATGTGGACGACGACGATGGCAACGCCGTATCGGCGCAAGAAACGACGGCAACACGGCCAGCCGAACTACCGGTTGACCCGTTACGCCGACGACTTCGTCGTCACCGTCCACGGTGACCGCGCCGACGCCGAGGACCTGCGCGACCAGATCGCGCAGATCCTGGCGCCGATGGGGTTGGAGCTGTCGCAGGCCAAGACCCACATCACCCACATCGACGAGGGCCTCGTGTTTCTCGGCTACCGCATCCAGCGGCACCGCAAGCGAGGCACGAACAGGCGGTTCGTCTACACCTATCCGTCCAAGAACGCCGTTGCGGCGATCAAGGCGAAGGTGAAGACCTACAGCCGCGAAGACCGAGACAAACCGCTCGCGGACCTGCTGCGCCGACTCAACCTGGTGCTGCGGGGATGGACCAACTACTTCCGGCACGGCGCGTGCAAGGCCACCTTGGGCTACCTGCGTGCCTACTCATGGCAACGGGTGATCCTGTGGCTGCGCCGCAAACACCCCCGCGCCAACTGGAAGCAGCTTCGACGCCGCTACCTGCCAGGCTGGCGGCCCACCGATGGGGACCAGACGCTGTTCGACCCAGCCTCGGTGCCGGTGCGCTACTACCGCTACCGAGGCAGCAACGTCCCGACCCCATGGCCCACCGCGACGACAACCGCGTAGCCCACCGCGACTTGCGGAGAGCCGGATGCGTAGGAACGCGCACGTCCGGTTCGGCAGGCGGACCGGGGAAACGGACCTTCCGCAAGGAAGGCACCGCGCCCCGGTCCGACCAGACCACACCCACGCGACGCTGATGCTCGGTGCCGGCGTCAACCCCAAGGTGACCTCAGAGCGGCTCGGGCACCACTCCACGGCCTTCACGCGCGACGTCTACGCGCACGTCATTCCCGGCATGCAGCAGCAGGCGGCCGAGCAAATGTCGACCCTGGTCCTTGGTCCGCCGGGCAGTCCCGACGACCCCTCCAGCGCTGTGTGGTGAGCATCTCGTGAGCATGGGGGTATCGCGAGGATTGAGACAGACCACCGCTAGGGACGATGGGCGCAGGCCAGTGGCTTGTGGCAGGGTGGTCAGGGGCGGGGTCGAACCGCCGACCTTCCGATTTTCAGTCGGCGACGGCCCTACTTCCATTGTGACGCCACAGCCGTCCAAGCGTCGCTGAGCAGTGAGTTCGCTGGCGCGCTTGGCACAGGAGGTCACGGGCCGAACCCGTTAGGCGCGCCTTTTCG
>JACCTL010000155.1 GCA_013812395.1 Euzebyaceae bacterium | reverse complement strand
CCTGGTTGCGAACCGGGGCGTCCATCACCGGTCGTCCGCGACCGACAGCGACCGACCCCTTGTCGGCGTGCTGGCGCTGCAGGGCGACGTGCTGGAGAACCTCCGCATGCTGTCGGCCGCGGGGGCGCAGGCGGTGGCCTGCAAGCGGCCCGCTGAACTGGAGGCGATCGACGGCCTGGTCATCCCCGGCGGCGAGTCGACCACCATCGGCAAGCTCGCCGTCATGTACGGGCTGCTGGATCCGCTGCGCCAACGGATGCGCGCCGGCATGCCGGCGTTCGGCACCTGCGCCGGCGCCATCCTGTTGGCCAGCAAGGCCCTGCACGCCGACGGACGGCCGGCCGACCAGCCGCTGCTCGCGGCCATGGACACCGTCGTGCGCCGCAACGCCTTCGGCAGGCAGGTCGCCAGCTTCGAGGCCGACATCGACGTGAAGGGCCTGCCCGGCCGGCCACTCCATGCGATCTTCATCCGGGCGCCCTGGATCGAGGAACACGGCCCCGCCGTCGAGGTCTTGGCCAAGGTCGGAACACCCTTGGGTGATAAAGTCGTGGTCGCCCGTCAGGGCAATCTCCTCGCGTCGGCGTTTCATCCCGAGCTGACCGACGACAGCCGCCTGCATGCGCTGTTCGTAGACATTGTCCGCGAGGCTGCGACAGTCTGAGGGAGGGGCCGTGTCCGGTCACAGCAAGTGGTCGTCGATCAAGCACAAGAAGGGTGCCGCCGACGCCAAGCGCGGCAAGCTGTTCGCGCGCCTCATCCGTGGCATCGAGTCGGCGGCCAAGGTCGGGGGAGCTAACCCGGAAGGCAACCCGACGCTCGTCGACGCGATCCAAAAGGCGCGCGACGCGTCGGTTCCCAAGGACAACATCGAGCGCGCGCTCAAGCGTGCCGCCGGCGACGCCGACGGCGTCAGCTACGAGAGCGTCCACTACGAGGGCTACGCGCCCGGTGGCGTGGCGCTGTACGTCGAGTGCCTTACCGACAACCGCAACCGCGCGGCCAACGACGTGCGCTCGGCGTTCAACAAGAATGGTGGATCGCTGGCCGCGCCGGGAGCGGTGGGATACCTGTTCACCCGCAGCGGCGTCGTGATCGTGCCGGCCGCCCAGACCAGCGAGGACGACGTGCTGCTGGCCGGTCTGGAGGCGGGCATCAGCGACGTGGTGCGGGAAGGCGACAGCTTCACGGTCACCACCGAGCCCAACGACGTCTATGCCGTGCGTGCGGCGCTGGAGGAGGCGGGAGTCCCGGTGGCCTCCTCGGAGGTCACGATGCTGCCCAGCGTCAGCGTCGCCATCGCCGAGGAGAGCACCGCCAAGGCTGTGCTGCGGCTGGTGGAGGCGCTGGAGGACTGCGACGACGTGCAGAACGTGTACGCCAACTTTGACATTCCCGACCGCCTGCTGGAGGCGGTGGCCTGACGGCGGCGGGTGCCTGACGGCCGGAGGCGCGGCGGCTCGGCGGACATCACCCGATCAGGGGGCGAAAATGGTCCCTTCGAGCTATCAAGTCGCGGCTCGGAACGCCGGAAACATCTTCGAAGCGTCCCGTCCAGCCAACCCCGAAAGATGGCCCCAATGAATCGTATCCGCGTCGGCGTCGTCCTGGCCGCCGTCGCCGCCATGGCCTCCGTGGCCGTGCCCGCCCACGCCGCCGACACCGACGCGACGTTCGACATTGCCTCGGGTGGTCTGGCCATCTCCGCGCCGGCCAGCGCCAACCTTGGAAGCGTCGGTTCCGGCGCCGCCGGCCTGACCGGTCAGCTCGGCCAGGTCAGGGTTACCGACACCCGCGGGTTGCTGACCGCCACCTGGACCGGCACCGTCGGCTCCACCGCGTTCACCACCGGCACCGCCACCGACCCCGAGAAGGTTACGAAGGCCAACATCGCCTACAACTCGGGAACGGGCACTGCGCGCGGCACCGACGTGGGAGCCTTCACTCCGGGGACGGCCGCCGACCTCGCGGCGGACGCGACCTCCGGGATCTGGGCCGGCACCGGCAACAACCAGGTGGACTGGAACCCGACCCTGACCTTGACCCTGCGGCCCGACCAGGTCGCCGGCACCTACAGCGGCACGGTCACCCACTCCGTCAACTAGGTGTAGGCGTGCGCCGCATCCTGATTGCAGCGCTGGTTATGGCCGGGACCCTCGCCCCGGCCATCGGCCCATCCCCCGCCGCCCACGCCGCGGACAGCGAGGGGGTGCGCATCCGCCTCCTGGAAGCACCGGTGGAGCTCCGGGACGATCCCCGCGCGCAGAGCTACATCATCGACCACCTGCAGCCCGGCGACGAGATTAGCCGCCGCATCGAGGTTGCCAACTTTACCGATGCGCCGACGCAGGTGGCGCTGTACGCCGCGGGAGCGATTATCACCCGCGGCACCTTCCGGGGCCTGGAAGGCCGCGAGGTGAACGAGCTGAGCGAATGGACGACGGTCATGCCGGCGTCGGTCGATCTCGGGCCTGGTGAAGCCGCCGAGGCGACGGTCGAGGTGGACGTCCCGAGCAAGGTGTTCGGCCGGGAGCGTTACGGCGTCGTCTGGGCCGAGTTGTCGGGTTCCCAGAGCCAGTCCGGCGTCACCACGGTCAATCGCGTCGGCATCCGCATGTACCTGTCGGTCGGTGGACCGAGGGAGCCGCCGTCCGACTTCACCGTCGATGAGCTCGTGGCCCGCCGCCCCGACGCCGGCAACCCGATCGTGTCGGCGACCGTCACGAACACCGGCGAACGCGCACTGGACCTGCAGGGCGAACTCGTCCTGGCCAACGGCCCCGGCGGTTTGGGCGCCGGTCCGTTCCCCGCCGATGTCGGAACCACGATCGGCCCAGGGGACACCGCACCGGTGGCCGTCGCGCTCGACGACAGCCTTCCCGATGGACCCTGGACTGCCCGTGTGACGCTGCGATCCGGGAATCTGGAGCGCAAGGTCCGTGGGGAGATCACCTTCCCGGCCGCCGGTGCCGCTGTGCCGGTCACCGTGCAGCGCGTAGGCCTGACGTGGTGGTTGTGGGCGCTGCTCGGTCTCCTCGCGCTGCTGCTGGGTGTGCTGTGGTGGCTGCTGGTGCGCCGGCGGCGGTACGCCGAGGACACCGAGGCCGACACCGGTCAACCCGGCCGCGAGACAGAGGCAGCAGCCGACATCACACTGCGTCGCTGACCGCCGGCCCGCCACGCCTCACGTCCAAGTCGAGAATGCCGTCGGCGTCGTGGTCGGTCGCCGGCGAAGCTTGTTCACGGCGTTGGGCGGGATAACCGAGTCATAACGCCTCGCCCTGCTAGGCTCCTGGGGAACACTTGTTCGATCAAGGAGGCGTGCGTGCGGGTCCTCGGCGTGGACCCGGGGCTGTCGCGTTGCGGCATCGGCGTGGTGGAAGGCCCCAGCCGCAAGCCGGTGGCGGTGCGCGCCGGCGTGGTACGGACCCCCAGCGGCGAGCCGACGTCACGGCGCCTGGCGCAGCTGTATGCCGAGTTGTGCGCCGTCATCACCCAGGCGGCGCCGCAGGCCGTTGCCGTCGAGCGGGTGTTCTTCAACGCCAACGTCCGTACCGCCATGGGGGTGGGCCAGGCGGCGGGAGTGGTCCTGTTGTGCGCCGAGCAGGCGGGCCTGCCCGTCGTCGAGTACACCCCGACGCAGGTGAAGCTGGCCGTGACCGGCTCCGGCGCCGCGGACAAGGCCCAGGTCGGGTTCATGGTTCGCAGCCTGCTGGGCCTGGCGGAGGCGCCCCGCCCACCAGACGCCGCCGATGCCTTGGCGCTGGCCCTGTGTCACTTGCAGCACGCGGGGGTCCCCGCCGCCTCGGCTGGCGGTATGAGCCCGCGATTGGCCGCCGCGGTCGCCGCCGCGGGACCGGGGGCGCAGGTCACAAGGCCGTCGGCATGATTGCGTTGCTGCGCGGCACCGTCGCCGCGTCGTCGCTGGGATTGGTGGTGGTCGACGTCGCCGGCGTCGGCTACGAGGTGCACGTGCCGCCCGCCGCCGGCGTCCCGGTGACCGGCAGTCAGGTCACCCTGCACACCTATCTGGCCGTGCGCGAGGATGCCTTGACCCTCTACGGCTTCCTCGACGCGGGTGCGCGGGGCCTGTTCGCCGCCATGCTGTCGGTGACCGGCGTCGGGCCCAAGCTGGCCCTGGCCGCGATCGGCACGCTCGGCGCCGACGGCCTGCGGCGCGCCGTCATTACCGAGGATGTGTCGGCGCTGACGGTCATCCCCGGGGTTGGCAAGAAGTCGGCGCAGCGGATGGTGCTCGAGCTGCGCGAGAAGCTCGGCGCCAGCGGCGGCGACGGGGTGCCGGGCGCCACCATGGTGCCTGGCGCACCACCTGGCGCACGCCACGACGTCCGGCAGGCGCTGGCCGGCCTCGGTTACGCTCCCAGCGAGGTCGCCGCCGCCCTGGAGACGCTGCCCGACGACGACGAGGCGACGCCCGAGCAGTTGCTGCGCGCCGCGCTGCGCGCCCTCGGACGGAAGTGAGCGAGCCGATGGACGACATCCTCACCGCGACGCAGACCGCCGACGACGCTGACCTCGACGCATCGCTGCGACCCCGGCGCCTGGACGAGTTCGTCGGCCAGGAGCGGGTCAAAGAGCAGCTGTCACTGGTGCTCGACGGCGCCAAGGGGCGGGGTGACAGCGTCGACCACCTGCTGTTCTCGGGTCCCCCCGGCCTCGGCAAGACGTCGCTGGCGGTCATCGTCGCCACCGAGATGGGCGCTGACCTGCGCACCACCAGCGGTCCAGCCCTGGAGCGGCCGGGCGACCTCGCGGCGATCCTGACCAACATCGAGTCCGGCGACGTGCTGTTCGTCGACGAGATCCACCGGCTGCCCAGGGCGGTCGAGGAGATCCTGTATCCAGCGATGGAGGACTTCTGCCTCGACATCGTCGTCGGCAAGGGGCCGGGCGCGCGGGCGCTGCGCCTGCCGCTGCCGCCGTTCACCCTGGTCGGCGCCACCACTCGCACGGGGCTGATCACCTCGCCGCTGCGCGACCGGTTCGGCTACGCGGCACGGCTGGACTACTACCAGGCCGACGAGCTTGCCGGCATCCTGCGGCGCAGTGCGGGGATCCTCGACGTGCGGCTGCGCCCCGACGCGGCGCAGGAGGTCGCCCGGCGCAGTCGGGGCACGCCTCGGATCGCCAACCGCCTGCTCAAGCGGGTCCGTGACTACGCCCAGGTGCGTGCCGACGGGATGGTCACGCAACGGCTGGCCGAGCAGGCGCTGGACCTTTTCGACGTCGATGAGCGGGGGCTGGACAAGCTCGACCGCTGGGTCTTGGAGACCCTGTGTCGCAACTTCGGTGGCGGGCCGGTCGGCCTGTCGACCCTGGCCGTGGCGGTGGGGGAGGAGGCCGACACCGTCACCGATGTCGTGGAGCCGTTCCTCATCCAACAGGGGCTGCTAGCCCGCACGCCGAGGGGACGGGTGGCGACGTCCAGCGGCTGGTCGCACGTCGGGCTGGCGGCCCCTTTGGCGGATACTGGAGTCAGCCTGTTCGACGGCCAGGGTTAGTCGCGCCAAGCGCTGGCCGCACCAGGGCCGATCCGCACCATGGCTGACCCGTGCCGAATCCAGGCCGCCCGCGTCGCGCGGGTGGCGGTGTCATTTTGGTTCGGCGTCGTGTGACCGCTCGCCGCGCGCCCAGGCGACCACCTCGGCGGTCGCCGTCTCGCGCCGCTGGGCGGCCACCAGGACGAGGTCGCCCGCGCGCAGGCGCGTGGCGGCTCGGGGCAGCAGAGTGCGACCGTCGCGCACGATCGCGGTGACCAGGGTTCCATGCGGCAGCGGCGCGTCACGCAGGCGGGAGCCGCACACCGCCAGGTCCGCTGCCACGCCGACCTCGACCAGATCGATGTCGCCGCCTTCCAGCGGCAGCGCCTCGGCCACCGGCAACCATGCGTGGGCCTCGCCTTCCAGGCCCAGCCGCTTGGCCGCCCAGCCGACGGTGGTGCCTTGCAGGGCGCTGGAAACCAGTACGACGAAGAAGACGATGTTGAAAATCGCCACCCCGTCGGCGACCCCCGCGGTGAGCGGGAACGTCGCCAGGACGATCGGCACGGCGCCCCGCAACCCCGCCCACGACACCATGGCCATCTCGGCCTGCGAGAAGCGCAGCGGCAGCAGACACGCCAGGACAGCCAGCGGCCGCGAAACGAACACCAGCACGGCCGCCAATGCCAGGCCTGGCAGGGCGATCGCCGGAAGCTGGGACGGGAAGACCAGCAGGCCCAGCAGCAGGAACAGGGCGATCTCGGCAATGGTGGCCAGCCCGTCGTGGAACGTGCGGATGACCCGCCGGTGGCGCGGGACGCGGGCGCCAACTAGCAAGCCGGCCAGGTACACGGCGAAGAAGCCCGACCCGCCGAGCAGCGCGGCGGTCCCGTAGGCCAGGCCCGCGACGGCAAGGGCCAGCACGGGGTACAGCCCCTCGGCGCCGAGGCTGACCCGGCTGAGCACCCAACTGCCGGCGAACCCAACCACGGCGCCCACGGCGATGCCACCCAGCAGCTGGGCCGCACCGAAGCCGATCAGCCCGCCGGCGGTGAGACCGCTGGCCGCGGCGGCCAGGACGCTCAAGGTCAGCACGATCGCCAGGGGGTCGTTGGCGCCGGACTCGACCTCCAGCAGCGCGGTCAGCCGTTTGGGCAGCGGCGACCGGCGAAGTACGGAGAAGATCGCCGCCGCGTCCGTCGACGCCGTGACTGCCCCCAGCAGCAGTGCTGTCACCAGTTCCAGGTCGAGCAGCAGCGCCGCTGCGGCGGCAGTCACCGCCGCAGTGACGACCACGCCGACGTTGGCCAGCACCAGCCCGGGCACGGCAGCTCGCCGAAGGTCCGTGGGCTTGGTGCCCAGCCCGCCCTCGAACAGGATGGCGATCAGTGCCAGCACCGCGACCCGCTGGGCCAGCACCGGGTCCGACAGGCTGATCAAGTTGAGCCCGTCGTCGCCAACCACCATCCCAAGGCCGAGGAATAGCAGCAGGCCGGGGACCCGCAGGCGAGCAGCGAATCCCGCGCTGAGCACCCCCGCAGCCAGCAACGCGGCGCCGGCCAGGATCAGCACATCACCGGGCAACTCGGCACTCACGGGGGCGGGTCCTCGTCGGTGGGTCTGGCAGCCTAACCGCCCCCGAGCGGCACCCTTGGCCGGGAAGGGTGTGATGCTATCGTTGGCCTGCGGCTGATACGGCGCGGATCCTTGTGCGCGCCTGCTGACAAGTCCGCGCGCTGGTCGATCCCGCACCCAACCGAAGGCCTTCGTCATGCAAGCCCTCGCCGTCCCGTTCGTGATGGCGCAAACCGGCGGCAATCCGCTCGCGAGCCTGCTGCCCTTGCTACTGCTGGGGGTCGCGTTCTGGTTCCTGCTGATTCGCCCGCAGCAGCAACGCGCACGCAAGCAGCGCGAGCTGGTGTCGTCCATCAGCAGGGGCGACCGCGTCGTCAGCATCGGCGGTTTGCACGGCACGGTCGAGACCGTCGACGAGGACACCGTCCGCCTCGAGGTCGCCAGCGGAACGGTCATCACCTTGGCCCGCGCCGCGATCGCTCGGCGCCTGGTCGACGCCGACGGGCCGGCTGACAGCACCGGTGACACCGGCGTCACAGGCTGACTTCCGCCATGGCGCAGCATGCAGGCGTCGGTGCCGGCGAACCGGAGGCCGCGCAGCGGCCGCAGGCAGGCACTCATCGTGACGTCCCACTCGGCGGGCGGACGCGGGCCGGCGACGAGCAGACGACTCCCCGGCAGTCGACGGGTCGGGCCCGCATTCCCCTGCTGGACCGTGTGCGCGCCCACGAGCGCACCTCGACGTTCATCCTGGCCGCCGACGACTTCCTCGGTGCTCAGGGCTTCACCGAGCACGGCTTCCGCCACGCCAACCTTGTCGGCCACATCGCCTTCAACGTGCTGACCCATCTGGGACACGACCCCCGCACCGCCGAGCTCGGCGCCGTGGCCGGCTACCTGCACGACGTTGGCAACGTCGTCAGCCGGGCGCACCACGGCCAGACCTCGGCGATGCTGGCCTACCACCTGCTGCTCGAGCTCGACGTCGACGCCCGCGACATCGCCGAGGTGATCAGTGCTGTCGGCAACCACGAGGAGGAGTACGGGGTCGCGGTGTCGCCGGTGGCGGCGGCGGTGATCCTGGCCGACAAGTCCGACGTCCACCGCAGCCGGGTGCGCAAGGACGCCTCCATCGAGATGGACATCCATGATCGCGTCAACTACGCGGTGCAGACCTCGTTTCTGCGGGTCGATCCACAGGCCCGCACACTGACGCTTGAGCTGGTCATCGACACGGCCATCAGCCAGGTGCTGGAGTACTTCGAGATCTTCCTGGAACGGATGATCATGTGTCGCCGGGCAGCCGTGACGCT
Organism: Euzebyaceae bacterium; assembly: GCA_013812395.1. GTDB lineage: Bacteria > Actinomycetota > Nitriliruptoria > Euzebyales > Egibacteraceae > JACCTL01. The sequence goes on along the minus strand of JACCTL010000155.1, from coordinate 326 downwards.
CGGTTGCAACTTTCGGATCACGGTCAACGGCGTTCAAGTCCTGTAAGGGAATTGCAGACATGGGCAGAGGCAAGCTGACAGCGGCGCTCGTCGCCTTCCTGGTGGCGGTGAGCGCCATGTGGGGGTTCATCTTCTACAAGGGGTACACGCCCCAGCTCGGGTTGGACCTGCAAGGCGGCTTGAGCGTCACGCTCACGCCCGCCGAGGGTCAGCAGGTCGATGAGGGCGTGCTCGACCAGACGGTCGCGATCATCCGTAACCGCATCGACGCGCTGGGCGTCGCCGAGCCGGACATCTCCCGGCAGGGTGAGACGGTGCAGCTGCAG
>JACCTL010000071.1 GCA_013812395.1 Euzebyaceae bacterium | reverse complement strand
CCCGCCCGAAACCACCTAGCCCACAGAGCCCTCCATGTTCAGGCTGATCAGCCGGTTCAGCTCGACCGAGTACTCCATCGGCAGCTCCTTGGAGATCGGCTCGATGAATCCGCGGACGATCATGGCCTGCGCCTCGGCCTCGTCCACGCCACGGGACTGCAGGTAGAACAGCTGCTCGTCGCCGATGCGCGACACCGAGGCCTCGTGTCCGATCTGGGCGTCCTCCTCGGCGATGTTCATGTACGGGTAGGTGTCGCTGCGCGCCGTCTCGTTCAACAGCAGCGCGTCACAGACCACGTTGGACTTGACGCGGTGCGCGCCCTCGGCGATGTCGACCAGGCCTCGGTAGCTGGTGCGACCGTGGCCCTGCGACACCGACTTGGACACGATCGTCGAGGAGGTGTCCGGGGCGTGGTGGACCATCTTGGCGCCGGCGTCCTGGTGCTGGCCGTCGCCGGCAAACGCCACCGACAGCACCTCACCACGAGCGCCGCGGCCCATCAGCCACACTGCCGGGTACTTCATCGTCAGCTTGGAGCCGATGTTGCCGTCGATCCACTCCATGGTGGCGTCCTCATAGGCCGCCGCCCGCTTGGTGACGAGGTTGTAGACATTGTTCGACCAGTTCTGGATGGTCGTGTAGCGCACTCGGCTGCCGGGCTTGCAGATGATCTCGACCACCGCCGAGTGCAGGCTGTCCGAGCTGTAGATCGGCGCCGTGCAGCCCTCGACGTAGTGCACGTAGGAGCCGGGCTCGGCGATGATCAGCGTCCGCTCGAACTGGCCCATGTTCTGGGTGTTGATGCGGAAATAGGCCTGCAGGGGGATGTCGACCTTGACGCCCTCGGGGATCCAGATGAACGAGCCGCCCGACCACACCGCGGTGTTGAGCGCGGCGAACTTGTTGTCGTTGGCCGGGATGACCTTGGTGAAGTGCTCGCGGAACAGGTCGGGCTGCTCACGCAGTGCGGTGTCGGTATCGAGGAAGAGCACGCCCTGGGCTTCCAGATCTTCCCTGACCTTGTGGTAGACAACCTCGCTTTCATACTGCGCGGCGACTCCGGCGATCAGGCGCTGCTTCTCCGCCTCGGGGATGCCGAGCTTGTCGTAGGTGTCCTTGATCTCAGCGGGCAGCTCGTCCCAAGAGGTGGCCTGCTTCTCGGTCGACCGCACGAAGTAGAAGATGTTGTCGAACAGGATCTTCGACAGGTCACCGCCCCAGGTCGGCATCGGCCGGCGCAGGAAGTGCTGGTAGGCCTTCAGGCGCACGTCGAGCATCCACCTGGGCTCGTCCTTGAGCGCGGAGATCTCACGAACCACGTCCTCGCTCAGGCCGCGCTTGGGCTCGAACACCGGCTTGTTCTCGTCGTGCCAGCCGTACTTGTAGTTGCCGAGCTGGAGGTCTTCAGCCTTGGTGGCCATCATTGGCTCCTGTTAGGTGGTCAGGCATCGTCGGTCCTGATATGGCAGACGCAGGCACTGGCGCCGCCCGCGATCGTCTGGCGGCGCGAGAGCTTGGCGCCGCCGAGCAGCTGCTTGAACAGCGAGGCCTCGAACGCGCACAATTCGGGATGTTCCTCGGCCACCGCCTCCAGGGCGCAGTGGCCCTGCACGAGCTGCAGCGTGGTGCTGCCGTCCGGCGCGGTGACGGCGGTGACGTCGGCGTCGAACCCGTCGCGGGACAGTAGCTGCGCCAGCACCTCGGTGCGGTCGGCGACCGTCCCGCTGCCCGCGAGAGCGGGGGCGTAACGCTGGGCCTGGTGCTCGGCCCGCCAGCGCAGGAAGCGCAGCAGCTCGGCGCGGCCGTGCTCGTCGGTGAGAAAGTCCATCAGCTCGCCGGCGAGTTCCGCGGAGTTGTCGGGGAACAGACGGCGGGCCTTGTCCGTCAGTGCGTAGTGGGCGCTCGGGCGGCCCGGCCGGTCGTTGCGCACGGTGTGAGCGCTGACCAGACCGTTGCGTTCCAGGACCTGCAGGTGACGGCGGACCGCCACCTCTGACAGGCCCATCTCGCCGGCCAAACCGGCGACGGACGCCGCCGATCCGTGCAGCAGGTGCACCAGCCGCGCGCGGGTATCGCCCAGCAGCTCGACGAGGTCACCAGCCGACAGGCTGGCCTCCGCGTTGCGCACGTCATTGAGAGTCGAACTCACACAATTAAGACTAGCAGATGTTGAGAAATTGTGCCGCTCTGCGTCGCGCTCGGCATTCGACCGGTCACTCGCCCTGGCCGCCGACTACCGATCGACGATGAGGGTGCCGGTGGCCACCTCGACGTCGCGTGCCAAGCGGGTGTGCCGCAGCTCGTTGCGCGGCCCCACACTCGCCCGCGCACCGACGATCGAACCCTCCAGGGTCACGTTGGCGCCGATGCGCGCTCCGCTGCACACCACCGAGCCGAAGACCTCGCTGTCGGCACCGATCTCGACCTCGTCGAAGATGACGCAGTCCTCCAGTTGCGCTCCCGCACGCACCACCGTGCCGCGGCCCAGCGCGACCCGACCGAAGACCTGCGCCCCCTCCTCGATGACCACCTCGTCGCCCAGCACGGCCGGCTGGATGACCCCGACCGCCGCCCGCTGGACACCCTTGCCCTCCCACAGGCCGTCCTGGGTCCTGGTGCCGGCTGGCAGCCAGTCGACGCGGCCCTCGAGAACGTGCCGGTTGGCGGCCAGGTAGTCGCGCGGGCGCCCGGTGTCCAGCCAGTAGCCGCCGTCGAACAGTCCGTAAAGCGCCTCGCCCTGCTTGACCATGGCGGGCAGTAGCGCCTGCTCGAAGGAGAAGAAAGTGTCCGACGGGATGCGCTGCAGCAAACTCGGCTCCATCATGAGGATTCCGGCGTTGACCAGGTGGCTGTCGGTCTCCTCGGGAGCGGGCTTTTCCAGGAACTGCTCGACATGACCGTCGGCTGCCAGCTCCAGCACGCCGAACTCGCTGACGTCACGCACCGAGGTCAGCCACAGGGTCAGCACCGACTGGTGACCGGTGTGGACGTCCAGCAGCGCCGCAACGTCAGGCGTCGCCACAACATCGCCGTTCATCCACAGCAACGGCCGGTCGTCGAAGGCGCCTTGGTCCGCGCACCAGCGCAGCGCCCCGCCGGTACCTAAGGGCCGCGGCTCGACGATGATGCGCAGACGCAGGTCCAGATCCCCCGCCATCTCGTCGACGCGCCCGAATCGGTCGGCGTTGTAGCCCAGTGCGAGCGTGACGTCGCGGATGCCGCTGGCTGCGAGGTGTCGCAGCTGATGGTCGATCAAGGGGCGGTTCGCGATGGGGATGAGCGGCTTCGGCAGCTCGGCGGTAACTGGCCGCAGCCGGGTGCCCTTCCCCCCGGCGAGGATGACGGCCTGGACGTCGGGCACGGGGATCTCCTCCAGCGACTACTGGCGGGAGCGCTTCCGCCGTCGCACCTCGCCCTGGATCATGTCGGACTGGTGCATGAACTTGCGCAGGCGCTGGTTGAACTCCTTGTCCGGCTTGGTGCTCTGCCGGCGCTGGACCTCGTCCTCCCAGCCAGAGTCTGCCCGCTTGATGGACAGGTCGATCCTGCCGTCGTCCTTGATGGCGACGACCTTGACCGTCACTTCCTGACCCTCGGTCAGGTAGGCGTGGATGTTCTCCACAAAGTCACGGTGTACCTCAGAGATGTGCACCAGACCGGTCACATCCGGCTCGACTTCGACGAAAGCTCCGAAGTCGTGCAGACGGACGACCTTGCCGGTGACGACGCTGCCAGGTTGTACGGACACCATTCTCCTCTCGCGGTCACCCATCGGCCCGGATGTGGGCGCGACGTAACCGCCGGTTCGTTTGTCTCGGTAAGTCCTAGGTTACCAGCCGACCCGAGGCGGCGGCCGCATCGCAGGGCTGCACTTTGTTGACTGACGGAGACCGAGATGCGAGCAGTGGTAGCGACCGAGCCGGGCGGACCCGAGGTTCTGCGGGTCGTACAGCGTCCCGATCCCGCGCCTGGGCCTGCTGAGCTGCTGGTGCGCGTCGCTGCCACGGCGGTCAACCGGGCCGACGTGCTGCAGCGGCGCGGCCTGTACCCGCCGCCGCCCGGTGCCAGCGACGTGCTCGGCCTGGAGGCGTCAGGCGAGGTCGAGGCCGTCGGTCCTGGTGTCACCGGCTGGTCGGTCGGTGACCCGGTCTGCGCGGTGCTGCCCGGCGGCGGTTACGCCGAGTTGGTGGTGGTCCCGGCCGGCGTGGCGCTACCAGTGCCTTCCGGACTGTCGTTGGTGGAGGCGGCGGCCATCCCCGAGGTCTTCACCACCGCGTACGACAACGTGTTGGTGCGCGGCCGGCTAGCCGCCGATGAGACCCTGCTGGTGCACGGCGGCGCCAGCGGCGTTGGCACTGCCGCCATCCAGTTGGCCAAGCGGGCGGGCGCAACGGTGCTGGTGACGGCCGGCTCACCCCAGCGGGTGAGGGCGTGCGTGAAGCTCGGCGCCGACGACGGCTTCGTCTACCGCTACGCCGACATTGCCGCCGAGGTGCGGGCCCGCACGGACGGGCATGGCGCCGACGTGATCCTCGATGTCGTCGGCGGGGCTTACCTCGGGCCGAACCTGCGCGCGTTGGCGGTCGAGGGCCGGCTGGTCGTCATCGGGCTGCAAGGGGGCGCGAAGGCGGAGCTGGACCTGTCGCTGGTCATGACGCAACGGCTGAGCGTCGCCGGCTCCACGCTGCGGGCCCGCTCGGTGGCCGAACGCGAGCCGGTGATGGCCGGTCTGCTGCGCGATGTCTGGCCGGGCTTCGCCGACGGCTCACTGCGGCCGGTCGTCGACCGGGTCCTGCCGCTGGAGGAAGCGGCCGAGGCCCACCGGGTGATGGAGGCCTCCGAGCATATCGGCAAGATCGTGCTGCGAGTTTGAAGGCCATGTCCGCATCTGAAAGAGCCAGCAGGGCGCTGCGGGATGTTCTGCTCACCGTGCTGAGCGTGTTGTCGGTCATGGCGATGGCCGGCTGCAGCGCACCAGAACCGCCGACCGTCCCGGCCGAGGACCCCTCGCCCGAGGCGACGACCGAAGCCACGTCCGGGGCGAGGTCCGAGCCTGCGTCCGAGGCCGTGTCCGAGGCCCCGTCGGCCGCTGGTGACCCCGTCGCCGACCCGCGGCGGCCGACCTTCTCGACCAACCGCCGGCCCCCGCGCCTCGGCAAGGTCGGGGTACGTCTGACCCGGGTGGCGAAGCTGTCCCAACCGACGGCCCTGGCGGAAGGTCCCGACGGAGCCCTGTATGTCAC
>JACCTL010000036.1 GCA_013812395.1 Euzebyaceae bacterium | reverse complement strand
TCTTGGCTCGCGCACCGTCGTCGTCGCAGGGCGAACCGGCGCATCCGTCAACGGTGTCCTGGAAAGCGCCGGCTGCCGAGGTCGCGGCCCTCGTAGGCGGCGAGCACCGCCGACCGCACCGCCTGCTCGGTGTGCACACGGCCGACGGCGGCTGTGTGGTGCGGGCCTGGCGTCCCGACGCCACCGGCGTCCGGGTCCTGCGCGACGGCGCGGCACCCGTCCAGGCTCAGCGAACGCACGACGCCGGGCTGTTCGAGGCGTTCGTCGACACGCCGGTCACCGCCGGCGATTACCGGCTGGCGGTCACCTACGCCGACGGCAACACCTTCGAGTTGCGCGACCCGTACGCCTGCGAGTCGGTGTTCGGCGACATCGATCTGCACCTGGCCGGCGAAGGCAGCCACGAGGAGCTGTGGCGGCGGATGGGGGCGCACGTCACCGACAGCGACGGCATCGGAGGCAGCAGCTTCGGGGTCTGGGCGCCCAACGCCCGCAGCGTGCGGGTCGTCGGCGACTTCAACTCCTGGGATGGCCGTCTGCACCCCATGAGCCTCATCGACGGCTCTGGGATCTGGGAGCTGTTCGTGCCAGGGATCGGCTCGGGCGAGTACTACAAGTACGAGGTCGTCACCGCGCAGGGGACCCTGGCCGCCCGCGCAGACCCCTACGCATTCGCCACGGAGGTGCCGCCGGGTACCTCCAGCCGCGTGTATCACTCCCGCCACCAGTGGCAGGACGGCGGTTGGCTGGCCGAACGCCGCGGCAGGACGCCGTTGCGCGAGCCGATGTCGATCTACGAGGTGCACCTCGGGTCCTGGCGCCATCGTCAGGGCTCCGAGACGTCCGGCGCGGTCGCCATCGGGGCGCCGCTGGGCTACCGCGAGCTGGCGCACCAGTTGGCCGACTACGTCAGCGACCTCGGCTTCACCCACGTCGAGCTGCTGCCGCCCGCCGAGCACCCCTACGGCGGCTCCTGGGGTTACCAGGTCACCGGTTACTTCGCGCCCTCGGCCAGGTTCGGTGACCCCGACGACTTCCGCTACTTCGTCGACCACCTGCACCAGCGCGGCATCGGCGTCCTCGTCGACTGGGTTCCGGCGCACTTCCCCAAAGACGAATGGGCCCTGGCCCGCTTCGACGGGACGGCGCTGTACGAGCACGCCGACCCCCGCCGCGGCGAGCAGCCCGACTGGGGCACGCTGGTGTTCAACTTCGGGCGCAACGAGGTCCGCAACTTTTTGATCGCCAACGCATTGTTCTGGCTGGAAGAGCTGCACGTCGACGGCCTGCGCGTCGACGCCGTCGCCTCGATGCTGTACCTGGACTACTCCCGCGAGCACGGCCAGTGGCTGCCCAACGAGCACGGCGGGCGCGAGAACCTCGAGGCGGTGCGCTTCCTGTCCCAGCTCAACGCCGTGGTCTACGGGCGCAACCCTGACGTGGTCACCATCGCCGAGGAGTCCACGGCCTGGCCCGGGGTGTCCCGTCCGGCGTACCTGGGCGGCCTCGGGTTCGGCTTCAAGTGGAACATGGGCTGGATGCACGACACGCTGTCGTACTTCTCTCACGACCCCGTCCACCGCCGCTTCCACCACAACGAGCTCACCTTCGGCCTGATGTACGCGTGGAGCGAGAACTACGTCCTGCCGCTGTCGCATGACGAGGTCGTGCACGGCAAGCGCAGCCTGCTGGACAAGATGGCCGGCGACCGCTGGCAGCGGTTCGCCAACCTGCGGGCGCTGTACGGCTGGATGTGGGCGCATCCGGGCAAGCAACTGCTGTTCATGGGTGGCGAGTTCGGACAGTGGCGGGAGTGGTCGGAGGTCCGCGAGCTCGACTGGCACCTGCTGGGCGAAGCCGACCACGCCGGCCTGCAACGGCTGGTCGGCGACCTCAACGCCGCCTACCGGACCCACCCCGCACTGTGGCAGCGCGACGACGACCCGTCCGGCTTCGAGTGGATCGACGCCAACAACGCCGACGCCAACGTGCTGTCATTCGTGCGACGTGGCACGGACGGCTCACCGCTGGTCTGCATGTGCAATCTGTCGCCCATGCCCCGCACGATGCGCATCGGCATGCCGCGGCCCGGCGACTACGACGAGGTGCTCAACACCGACGCCGACGTGTACGGCGGCTCCGGCGTCGGCAACCTGGGCTCGGTGACGGCCCAGGAGGTCGCGTGGCACGCCATGCCCGCCTCGGCGCAGGTCACGCTGCCGCCGCTGGCCACGCTGTGG
>JACCTL010000032.1 GCA_013812395.1 Euzebyaceae bacterium | reverse complement strand
GATGCTCGAGCGAGACGGATATCCGGCCGGCGTCCCGTGCTGGGTGGACACCGGACAGCCCGACCCGGAGGCCGCGGTCGCCTTCTACGGCGACCTGTTCGGTTGGGAGTTTGAGGACCGCACTCCATCGGATTCGTCCCAGCGCTACTTCGTCGCGCAGCTGCGGGGCCGCGACGTCGCCGGGGTCGGATCCCAGCCGGATGCAGGGCCGCCGACGCCGGTGTGGAGCACCTACATCTGGGTTGACAACGCCGACCAGGCCGCCGACAAGGTGAAGGAGGCCGGCGGGAGCGTGCTCGTGGAGCCGTTCGATATCTCCGAGGCCGGCCGCATGGGCGTCTTCGCCGATCCGTCCGGGGCCGTCTTCTGCGGCTGGCAGGCGAAGGGGCACAAGGGCGCGGAGCTGGTCAACGAGCCGGGCACCTGGAACTTCAGCGAGCTCAACACCCGCGATGTCGAGGGGGCGAAGGCCTTCTATGGCGCGGTGTTCGGTTGGGAGTTGAGTAGCTTCGGCATGGACGGCGACGACTCTGGCTTCTGGCGCGTCCCTGGCTATGCGGACTTCCTTGAGCGCAGCGACCCCGAGGTGCGCGAGCGTCAGGCCGACGTTGGAGCGCCCGACGGCTTCGAGGACGCGGTCGCCTGGTTGGTACCGATGACCGGTGAGCAGTTCCCTGACGACACCCCGCCGCACTGGAGCATCACGTTCTCAGTCGACGACGCCGATGCGATCGCCGACCGAGCCACGAAGCTGGGCGGCAAGGTGCTGGTGCCGCCGGTCGATGCCCCGTGGGTTCGGATGACAGTCCTCAGTGACCCGCAGGGAGCGGTGTTCACCGCCAGCAAGTTCACGCCGCCCGCATAACGGCTCCGGTCACCGGGTCGAAGGTGGCGGCGATCTCCGCGGGTCAAGTGCTGCCCGTCACTCGCCGTCTATCTCCCTCATCCGCCGCCCGACCATCTCCGCCAGGACCTGAGCAGGGATGGGTCGATCGACGGTGAAGCGGATCGAGCCCTTCGAGAGCCCGTAGCCGTCCAGCTCCGCCTGCACGGCCTCGAGGACCTGAGGACTGAAGGGGTAGAGGCTGAGGTGATCCTTGGTGGCAGCAAAGCCGAGAAGCGGCTTCCCCTTGTACCGGAAGGCGGGCACGCCGTAACTGCGGCCCTCGGTGGCTTGCGGTGCGGCCGCCGAGACCTCGTCGATGACCGCTTGCAGCGCCTGCCGCTCCTCGTCGGAGAGCCCACTCAGGTACTCGTCGAACACGAAGCCTCCTTGTTCGTTCCTGTCACCGGCCGTTCCCGCGTCGTGACCGTACTGGTCCCCCAGCATCTCGGCCGCCGCGGTCGGGTACATCTCGTCTGGGTCGCCGACCGGTTAGTTCGTTTCGCATCCGAGGTCTACCTCAGCGACGGAACTCACCGCCACCAGAGGGATGATCGACATGGGCAAAGTCATCGCGGGGATCACCAGGTCGCTGGACGGCTACATCACCGGGCCGGACGACGGTCCCGGCCGGGGGCTGGGGACTGGTGGCGAGCGGCTGCACTACTGGGTCTTTGGTGGTCCCTGGACGTACGACGAAGAGCCGCGTGGCGAGCCGACGGGAGTGGACAAGGAGTTCCTTGATCAGGCGATGTCGAACGTGGGTGCGGTCATCGGAGGACGCGGCACCTACGACGCGGCCGGGGCCTGGGGAGGCAGCAACCCGTGGGAGATCCCGTTCTTCATCGTCACCCACCGAACCGAGGACCCACCGCCGGCCGAGGCGGGGTTCGACTTCGTCGACGACCTTGACACCGCTCTGCGGAAGGCGCAGGCGGCAGCCGGGGACCGGGACGTGCATGTGATGGGCGGCGCCGACATCATTCGGCAGGCACTAGCGGCAGGTGAGGTCGACGAGCTGACGGTGATCATTGCGCCCGTTCTCTTGGGTGGCGGGAAGCGCCTCTTCGACGGCTCCGAGGGAACCGTCGAGCTTGAGCAGGTGAGCGCGACTCAGTCAGACTTCGTGACCTATCTGACCTACCGCGTGGTCCGCGGATGACGGGGCTGCTGCTCAGGTGACCTGCGGTGTCTGACCGTAGCGCTCCCGAGCGGCCTGCTTGGAGACACCGAGGGCCAGAGCAATCTCACCCCAACTGCGGCTATTGGCACGGGCAGCGGCGACCGCGTCGGCGAGTTCACTCTCGGCCGCGGCGACGTCGCCGAGGGCAAGACCGATCCGACGCAGGTCGCGGGGATCCTCCGCTTGGGTGGTGGCGGGATCGAGTGAGTCCAGCCACGCATGCGCGTCGGCGGCGGCTTGCTCGAGCTGTTTACGGGTTCGTGGCATCAGCCTCACCTCACAGGTAGTCATAGAACTTGCGGCGCAGCGACATCGCGTGGATGACGGCCGGGTCACCCTCGGGATCGATGACCACAACCTCCAGCAGCCTGCCGGTCCGGTCGGGACCGATGATCAGCACTCGGTCGTCGCCCTGGCGTACCCGGCGGAATGGAACCCGCACGGCGTGCCGGATGTCCTCGTCATCGACGCCGCGTCTCCGGGCGCTGCCAGCGATCTCCACGGCGACAGGTTACCTTGTCAACTACGTCCGCTGTTGGATCGGCCCCTGTCGCACGTCGCTGCCCCTTCCGTGACGAGTGGGATGGGCGAGCAGTTCATAGGCCCAAGAGCCGTAGGACTCACCTTGGAGAGATTCTGGGCTGCCATCGGGGATCGATGCTGGGCTCGGATTCCATTCCTTTGCCACACGCAGTCGAAGCCGGATGCCGCATGGGACGCGACGGCGGTGATCGAGCGCTTCTGACATCGCCCACCCCCCGAGATCACCCGAGACCCCGTCGACACCTCGTCGCCGGCGTCCTACGCAGTGCCAACAGATGACCATCGACAGGCGCGGGCTGAGCCGCTGACGGCCCTCGCTGAGCGGACAAGGGGTGGGAGGCCGCATGCCGGCCTGACCACGCTGCGGTCTGCCCCGGTCACGGGACGCGCCTGGCGGGGTGTCTCGTAGCCTGCTTGACGACATGACTTCCGACGACCACGCCCGCTTGCTGCCCGAGCAGCGTGCCCGCGTCCGCATCGACGCGATGTTGGAGGCTGCCGGCTGGGTGGTCCAGGACTATAAGGCGGTCAACCTCTACGCCGGCACCGGGGTCGCCGTCCGGGAGCTGGTCACCAACGCCGGCTCAGCCGACTACGTGCTGTTCGTGAACCGCCAGGCGGTCGGGGTGACGAGGGCCGTCGATGCGGCCTTCGTTGGGCTCGACAATCGGGTGCCCGTAGGCGACCTCGCGGAGGTGCGCGGCGGGATCGCCGTCCACCGAGCCAAGATGGCCGAGCGCGATGGGCACATCGCCGTGGTCACCGGTTCGCGTTGACGACGCGCTGCGGGCTGACCCGGGTGACCGGTTCGACATGGTGCTCACGAACCCGCCGTTCGGGAAGAAGTCGTCGGTCCAGATCGTCAACGCCGAGGGCCGGGCCGAACGCCAGTCCCTAACGGTGGTGCGCGACGACTTCTGGGCGTCGACGTCGAACAAGCAGCTCAACTTCCTCCAGCACGTCAGGACCCTGCTGAAGGTGGAGGGCACCGCGGCGGTGGTCGTGCCCGACAACGTGCTGTTCGAAGGGGGCGCCGGGGAAACGATCCGCCGCCGGCTGCTCCACGAGTGCAACGTCCACACCCTCTGCGCCTGCCGACGGGGATCTTCTACGCCCAGGGCGTGAAGGCCAATGTGTTGTTCTTCGACCGCAAGCCGGGCTCAGACACGCCGTGGACCAAGGAGCTGTGGATCTACGACCTGCGCACCAACAAGCACTTCACCCTCAAGACCAGAACCCTCACCCGCGCCGACCTCGACGACTTCTTCGAGTGCTACAAGCACGGGCAGCGCGGCAAGCGGGAGGAGAGGGAGCGGTTCCACCGGTTCAGCTACGACGAGCTGGTCGCCCGCGACAAGGCCAGCCTCGACATCTTCTGGCTGCGTGACGAGAGCCTGGAGGAGGCCGACAATCTCCCCGCCCCCGGCGTCATCGCCGCCGAGATCGTCGAGGACCTCCAGGCCGCCCTCGCCGAGTTCACCGAGCTGGCCGACTCCCTTCAAGGCATCGGTGTTGAGATCGAGGGCCCGACGCTTGGCGACGCACGGGTGACGGGATGACCTGCCTGCCCGAGGCGATCTGGCGCGCATCCGCCGATGGGTCGACGCGCGCAACGACAGCCTTCCCGAGCGCGCTGTCGGACAGATCCGCTACGAGATGGACGTCGACCCGCGTGCGGTCACCATCTTCGAGTGCCGTCCGCCGTGGCGGGAGGACTTCGGGCCACATTGGACACGGTTCCCCGTGGCTCGGCTGCGCTACACGAAGGCCCGCAAGGAGTGGGCGATCTACTGGCGGGACCGGAACCTCAGGTTCCACCTGTACGACCTGGTCGAGCCAAACCCGCACGTCACGAGCTGCTCGCCGAGATCGACGCCGATCCGACCTGCATCTTCTGGGGCTGAGGGACCGCCGTAATCGAACCTGCTCAGATCTGAACGGCGGTGATCGCCTGAGGGCTCGACACGAGCGTCATGTCGCCGGGGTCGCTGCTGAGGATGACCACGTCATCGTCGGGAAGACCTCTAACGGTTGCCCCCACGTGGGAGTCGGCCACTCCCTTGCTTGTTCGAGCATGGATCGTTGCTGCCACGTCCGCAGCCGAGGTGTCCAGTGATCGGTCGCCGACGCGGAACCGGTTGATCACCGCCGAGGCGGGTTCTGTGCGATCCCAGCCCGCCTCGACGCGCACCGCGGTGGGGACGACCGCGATCACCGATGCGCCTTTGCGCCGGCGATGGGCAACCCCTTCCAGATGAGCGAGGACGGTCCGGTGCTTGGCGTGCCGGGGAGTCCGCAATGCATGGACGGCCTCGTTGTCCAGGACCACCGCTCTCACACCGACGCCGCCTCTTGAGCTTCTGCCCACAACAGCACGTCGTCCGCGTCGGCGTCGGGACGACGTGCCAGTACCTGGGCTGCGGCACGTTCGAGCAGGTCCGGTCGCTGCGCGAGCGGCGATCCGTCTTGAGCGGCGAGGGCGAGCGCAACCTCGACCAACGAAGGTCGGGTCTCGGGATGCTGCCGGTAGTGCGCTTCCAACGCCGCGGTCATCACCGCAGTCTCCAGCGCCTGACGCAGTGCCCCCGCCGTCATCACGGTGGTGGATGAAGCGACGCCAAGGTGCTGCACGGCGAGCACAGCCGCGTCTCGCAGCGCAGACGGAAGCCGCATGGACGTGTTGACGGTGGTCTCGTCGTCTACCTCGAGCAGCCGGTTGATTTCGTCCAGAACTGCGAGCTTGTCCATGCCCGAAAACTGTACCACATATGCGTGGTACAGTGTCCGTTCGAATCTTCGCTGTTCCGCGCCCCCACCGGCCCCGCTTTGATGCGGTAATGCCAGTTGGTGTGACGCTCGATCTCCAACATGCCTGGCGGACAGGGTTCGGCGACGACTGCTGTGACAAATGTGGCTTGCGTGCTCCTCAGATTCCCGGTCGGGCCTGTTCGCGACCAGCCGGGCTGCGTAGCACCATGTTGGTCCCCGTCCTCGTAACCTCCTGACCCAGCGGAAGGCGAAATCACGTGCATACGCGGCCGAAACTCTTTGTCTTCGACATGATTGAGACGGTCTTTTCGTTGGAGCCTGTCCGCGCAAGGATGGTCGACGCCGGATTGTCGTCGTCTGCGCTGGAGGTGTGGTTCGCACGACTGCTGCGAGATGCCTTCGCGATCACCGCCGCCGGCGGCTACGCCCCCTTCACGGACGTCGCGCAGGCGTCCCTGGCGACCGTCGCCCACAGTATGGGGATCGATGACCTCGACACTAACGCCATCATGCAGACCCTGCAGAGCCTGCCGGCGCACGACGACGCCCGACAGGCGCTGCAGGAGTGCGCCGACGCGGGTGTGCCCGTGGTCGCACTGACGAACGGCACACGCGAAACGACCGAGCAACTGCTCGACGTGTCCGGGCTGGCGCCGCTGGTGCGCCGAGTTGTCTCGGTTGCCGACATCGGCGTTTGGAAACCGGCGGCGGCTGCCTATCGTGGCGTGCTCGACGCGGGCATGGAACCACGCGATGCCGCGCTTGTCGCAGTGCACGGCTGGGACATCTACGGCGCCCGGCAGGCGGGGCTGTCCACCGGTTGGTGCTCGCGGCTGGAGGGTGTCCTGTCGCCTGCACTTGGACCGGCAGACGTGGAGGAAGACGACCTCGAGTCAGTGGTGAGGTCGCTGCTGCGATCGGATAGCGAGCCAGCATGACCAACGCTCGCGGCTTTTGCGGTGCGTGATGAGAGAATCCACCGATGAGTGCTGCTTCCTACAACTATGAGCACTTCGACCGCTACGTCGAGGACGGCCGTGAGGAGCGCGAGTTCGCTGCGTTCCCGAACCTGCTGCATGCCGGCGGTCCAGCGCCTGAGATCAGCGGCGTGCTGCTCGACGAGGGCAACCAGGTCGCGCTGTCGGCGGTCTGGCGCCGACGCACGGTCGTCGTCGAATTCGGGTCGTTCACCTGACCGTATTGCTCAGCAGAGGGTCCTCTGCTCGATGATGCCGCGGACCGGCACCCAGACGTCGCCTGGTACTTCGTCTACACGCGTGAGGCGCATCCTGGCGAAAACGTCGGGCACCACACCACGTTCGGCGACAAGCTCGCGTGCGCTGCGCTGTTACGTGATGAGGTGGGTATCCGACGTCCCATCCTGATGGACGATTTCGCCGGCACCGCCCACCAGGCGTATGGGCTGATGCCGAACATGACCTGGGTCATCGGGCGAGGCGGGCGCATCCTGTACAAGGCGGACTGGACCAGCGCGCGCAACGTCGAGGTGTTCCTGCAACGCTACGAGGAGGGCCGCCGTCACCGACCCGCCGCGGGTGCCGTCGCGGCATACCTCACGGAGCAGATCGAGTACCGCGACGTCGACCGCGAGGTGTTCTACGCGCGGTTGCGACGCAATGGCAGCCGGGCATATACAGAGTTCAAGCGCGCGGAGCAGATCTGGCGACGCCGCGCCGAGCACACTACGGCAGGAGCGTGAATGGCCACGGCTGAGGAACCCGGCGCCGGCGGAATGTCCTTCGAGGAGTTCCGTCAGTCCTTCTACTACGGCTCTCGAGCGGACATGCAGTTCAAGTACCTGGCGCGCATGTCCGACGACGCGGCCGCGGACACCATCGCGGCGCTGCTGCGCAAACTCGGCGAGGTGTTCGACACCGGAGACCTCGACGATCTTCGCCAGGTCGCCTTCGAGGCGCAGGTCTCGGCATACGCGCCGCCGGAATCAGTGGAACCGGACGTCGACGACGCTCCCTTCACGCCGCTGCCGGCAGACCTGCCGGACCTGCGTCTCGCGCTGATCTCCGCGGGCGGCGTCTTTGTCGTCGGAGACGACCCGATGGGGCCGGACGGGCCCACACAGCAGGAGGCGCTCGCGCTGATCAAGGAGTTCCTGCGGGGTGCACCGACGCTGTCGCGCATCCCGGTCGACACGCCGCCCGAGCAGCTCACCGCCCGCCATCCGGGCTACGACGCCGCCACGGCGCAACGCGACATCGAGACGGTCTTCCCCCTGACGCACCTGCGGGCGATCGCCGATGACGGGCGGATCCGTCTGACCGACGAGCACTACGCATTCACGGGCGCGACGTCGCACACGCGGCTGCGCAAGGAGATGGCACCACAGTGGGCGGAGCACATGGCGGCACGTGACGTGGACGCCGCGTTCCTGGTTGCCACCTGACCGGTGTGCCACGGGTCGGTCGGACTCGTAGCCAGAGCCCTTGAAGCCGCGGGCGTACCTACGGTCAGCG
>JACCTL010000196.1 GCA_013812395.1 Euzebyaceae bacterium | reverse complement strand
CCGTGGTCATCATCGACCCTCGCCTGGTCCAGCGACTGGACCGCCACGAGTTGGAAGGGCTCGTAGCCCACGAGCTGGCGCATGTCGCGCGGCGCGATCCGTCGGTCGGGGTGCTGGTGGGTGTGGTCGCCGACCTCGTCTTCTTCCTTCCCGCCGTCCGGCTGGCCCAGCAGTGGCTGCACCGCGAGCAGGAGGAGAGCGCCGACGAGCTGGCCAGGCGCCACACCCAGCGACCGGGGGCGTTGGCCTCCAGCATCCTCAAGGTATGGGAGAGCCGCACCCCGTTGCGCACGCCGCCACAAGGCGCATGCGGGGCCATGGGGTTGCGGCTGGCGACCGCGAACGGGCCGGGGCTACCACTCGGGGGTGTGCCGAGTACCGCAAAGGCCACGGTGGCGGTCACCGCTCGGGTCCTGCGGCTGGTGCGGCCGGTACCCACGGTGAGCGACGCACGCCGACGGGGCGAGCTGACATTGGCAACCTTGCTGTGCGCGCTCGGGACCGTCTTGGCATTGGCGGTGCCGTCGTGGGTGTCGACCACGCTGGATGCGAGCGGGCTGTCCTTCGCCTACGTGCCGCCCCCGGCGGTGCCGGTGGAATCGCCGGCCTTCGCCACCTTCCGCGCGCTGACTCCGCCACGGCCACCCCTGCCGATGCAGCTGTGGGAGGCCGACCGGGAGGCACTGCGCCTAGCGGGGCCGCCCAGGGTTGCGCGGCTAGTCTCGGCCTGCCCCTGCCAGGAGCCGATTCAGCGGCGGACGCTGCGGCAGGCGGCCACCCGCGAACAGGGCGAGTCAATGGCCTGGCGTGACCTCGCCGGCAGGACCGGCGACGCCCGGCAGGCTGGCGGATCGTCCGTGCAGGCCAGGCCGCTGTGGGCGTTGCACAACGCCGGCCCCGACGTCGGGTTCTTCCTGGTCGGCCGCCAGTAGCAGAAGCGCGCTCGGCGGGCGAGCTCTCAGGTAGCGAAGCGGTAGGACATGGGCCCCCAATCGGCTCCTGCTAGCCTGGCCCCTTGCCGTAGCGTGTCCTCAAGCAGGACACAAGATTGCAGGAGGAACCCGTGCTCACCGGTGCCGTCGTGGTCGTGCACGTCGTCGTGTCGTTCATGCTGATCATGTTCATCCTGCTCAAGTCCGGCCGCGGTGGAGGCCTGTCAGAGATGTTCGGCGGTGGGGCCATGAGCAACATGGCTGGGTCGACGGTCGTCGAGAAGAACCTGGACCGGCTCACGGTCGTCACCGGCGTGATCTTCGCCCTGACCACCATCATCCTGGCGCTGCGCCTGACCTAAGGCCGTCAGCGCGCAAGCAGCCGAAGGCCCGCGCACCATCCCAGGTCAGCGGTTGAGCTCTGCCTTGATCACCGCTTTGGGCTCGGCGAAGTGGCAGGCGCTGGGGTGCCCGTGGCCGAAGCGGTCGATGAGCGCGGGGTCTTCCTCCGCGCAGATCTCCTCGGCCTTCCAGCAGCGGGTTCGGAAATTGCAGCCGGAGGGGGGATTGGCTGGAGAGGGGATGTCACCCTCCAGCACGATGCGCTCGCGCTTGCCGCGCAGCGCCGGGTCGGAGATCGGCACGGCCGACAGCAGCGCCTGGGTGTACGGGTGCGTGGGCTCGGCGTAGATCGCCCGGCGCTCGCCGATCTCGACGATCTTGCCCAGGTACATCACGGCCACGCGGTCGGAGATGTGGCGCACCACTGACAGGTCGTGGGCGATGAACACGTAGGCCAGTCCCAGCTCGTCCTGCAGCTCCTCGAGCAGGTTGATGACCTGGGCCTGGATCGACACGTCCAGTGCCGACACCGGCTCGTCGAGGATCAGCACCTGGGGGTTGAGCGCCAGGGCGCGCGCAATCCCGATCCGCTGGCGCTGGCCGCCGGAGAACTCATGCGGGAAGCGGTTGCCGTGCTCGGGGTTGAGGCCGACCAAGGTCAGCAACTCGGCCACGCGGTCCTTGCCCTGATGCGAGCCCCGGTAGCGTCCATGGATGCGCAGCGGCTCGGCAACGATCTCGCGAACGGTGATGCGGGGATTCAGCGACGCGTACGGGTCCTGGAAGACGATCTGCATCTCACGGCGGACCTCTCGCATCTGCCGCCGCGAATAGCCGGCGATGTCGCGGCCCTTGAACACGATGCTGCCATCGGTCGGGTCCAGCAGGCGGACAATGGTGCGCCCGGTGGTCGACTTGCCGCAACCCGACTCGCCCACCAGGCCAAGCGTTTCGCCGGCTGCCAACTCGAACTCGACCCCGTCGACCGCGTGGACCTTGCCCACCTGCCGCTTGGTCAGGCCGGCACGGATCGGGAAGTGCTTGGTCAGCGCGGTGACCCGCAGGATCTCCTCGCCAACGGGCGTGCGTTCGTGCAGCGACGACTCCTGCGGAACTCCGGGGCGCTCGGGGGCGTCGGTGCTCACTGGCTATCTCCCGTCAACGTGACCCCGGTCTCGGCTTCGATCTGCTCAACCGCGGCGTGCATCTCCTCAGAGAAGTGGCAGGCGGCGCGGTGTCCCGTGCCGTCGACCTCCCGCAGCGGCGGGATGTCGGTCCTGCAGACCTCGCGGCCCTTCGTCAGCCGGCACCGGGGGTGGAACGCGCAGCCGGACGGCAGGTTGATCAGGCTCGGCGGGGAGCCGGGGATTGGTTCCAACCGTTTGAGGTCGGCGTCCAAGCGCGGCAGGCTGGCCATCAGCCCCAGCGTGTAGGGGTGGCGGGGCGCGTGGAAGATGGTGTTGACGTCACCCACCTCGACCACGCGGCCGCCGTACATCACGACCACCCGGTCGGCCATCTCGGCGATGAGTCCGAGGTCGTGGGTGATCAGGATGGTGGCGGCGTTCGTTTCCCGTTGCGCCTTCTCCAAGACATCAAGCACCTGGGCCTGGA
This sequence comes from Euzebyaceae bacterium, assembly GCA_013812395.1. Taxonomy (GTDB): domain Bacteria; phylum Actinomycetota; class Nitriliruptoria; order Euzebyales; family Egibacteraceae; genus JACCTL01. The sequence goes on along the minus strand of JACCTL010000196.1, from coordinate 979 downwards.
TGGTGACGTCCAGTGCGGTGGTGGGCTCGTCGGCGATCAGCAGCGCCGGCTGGTTGGCGATCGCCATGGCGATCATGGCCCGCTGGCGCATCCCACCGGAGTACTCGTGCGGGTACTGGTCGAAGCGGCTGTCAGGGTTGGGCACACCCACCAGGGTCAGTAGCTCCACGGTCCTGGCTCGAGCCTTGTCATCGCCCATGTGCGGGTCGTGGACCAGCAGCGCCTCTGAGATCTGATCGCCGACCGTGAACACCGGGTTCATCGACGTCATGGGGTCCTGGAACACCATCGCGATCTCACGACCGCGGACGCGCTGCAGCTCCTTGCGCGACAGCTTGAGCAGGTCACGGCCCTTGAACAGCACCTCGCCACCGGCGATGCGGCCCGGCGGTGAGGGGATGAGGCCGAGGATCGACATGACGGTCACGCTCTTGCCGGAGCCCGACTCACCCACCACGCCGAGCGTCTCACCCGGATAGATGTCGTAGCTGACGTGGTCAACCGCATGGACCACGCCGTCGGCCGTACGGAACTCGGTGACGAGGCCGCGCAGCGACAAAATAGGTTCGGTCATCGGCTCGTGCTCCCGCCTGGTCGCTGGCGATCAGCCCTGCTGTTGCGGGTCGAGGGCGTCACGCAGACCGTCTCCTAGGAAGTTGATGCACAGGCAGATGAGCACGATGGTCATGCCCGGCATCGTCACCAGCCACCAGTCGGTCAGCATGGCGTTGCGGCCGTCGTCGATCAGCTTGCCGAGTGCGGGGGTCGGGGGTTGGATGCCGAACCCCAGGAAGGACAGCACCGCCTCGATGAGGATGGCCGTGCCGACGATCAGGGTGGTGTTGACGATGATGGGGCTCAGGGCGTTGGGCAGGATGTGGCGGGCGATGATGCGCAGGTCGGACGCGCCCGAGGCTTTGGCGGCCTCCACGAACTCCTTCTCGCGCAACGACAAGAAGGAGCCGCGGACGATGCGCGC
>JACCTL010000194.1 GCA_013812395.1 Euzebyaceae bacterium | reverse complement strand
AGACGACCCTGACCAAGCACTTTTTCGAGTCGGTCGTGGCCAACGCGCGGATCACCCTGCACGTGCAACGGCTCGCCGGTGAGGGCAGCCATCACATCCAGGAGGCGGTCTTCAAGGCCGTGGCCGTAGCGCTACGGCGAGCCGTGGCCGTGAGCGGCACCGGCGTCCCATCGACCAAGGGAAACCTGTAGCGCGCTGTTGGGGTCTGTGCATGCGGCTAGGGTCACGCACGTGATCCCCGTGCGCATCGTGATCCTCGACTACGGCGCTGGCAATCTGCGCTCCGCGCAGCGGGCATTCGAGCGTGCCGGCGCGACAGTCGCCGTCACGGGTGACGCCGCCATAGCCGGCGAGGCCGATGCCCTTGTCGTGCCGGGAGTCGGCCACTTCGGCCAGTGTGTGCGGCAGTTCCGCCAGGCCGGCCTGGAAGACCTGGTCAACCGTTGGGCTCACGAGGAGCGTCCCCTGCTGGGGGTTTGCGTCGGACTGCAGATCCTGTATGAGGCCAGTGAGGAGGATCCGGGCACCACCGGGTTGGCGCTGCTGCCGGGCCATGTCCGGCGCCTGCCGCCTGACGTGACCGTGCCGCACATGGGCTGGAACACGGTGCGAGCCGTTCGGCATGATCCCCTGTTGGATGGCGTGGACGGTCAGCAGGCGTACTTCGTCCACTCCTACGCCGCCGATCCGCCTGACGACGCGCATGTCGTCGCCACCACCGACTACGGGCCGGGGTTCCCCAGCGTCGTGCGGATGGGCTCCGTGGTGGGTACCCAGTTCCATCCGGAGAAGTCCGGGGACGTCGGCGCACGCCTGCTGGCCAACTTCGTTCGGGCCATGGCGGGGTCACGCCCTTCGGTAGCGCAGCGGTAGGGCGCCTGACATGCCCTCAAGCAGCGCAGCGGTAGGGCGTTAGACAGTGCCGTTCACGCTCTATCCGGCGGTCGACATCCGCGGCGGCCGTGCCGTGCGCCTTGTCCAGGGCCGGGCCGCCGACGAGACGGTATACGACGACGATCCGGTGGCCGTCGCCCGCGGATTTGCTGCCGCCGGCGCCCGGTGGCTGCACGTGGTCGACCTCGACGCGGCCTTCGACGGCGAGCCGCGCAACCGTCATCTCATCGCCGCCATCGTCGAGGCTACCGGGGTGCCGGTGCAGGCCTCTGGCGGTGTGCGCTCGATGCGCGACCTTGACGAGTCGGTGGCCTACGGGGCCAGCAGGGTCGTGGTCGGCACGATGGCGCTGGAGGAGCCGTCCTTTGTCGCGGCGGCCGTCGCAGCGCACGGCGACAAGGTTGCGGTCGGGTTGGACGCCGACGGCACGACGCTCAAGGCTCGTGGTTGGACGGCGGCCTCCGGCGATCTGTTCGACGCGCTGCACCGCTTCACCCTGATGGGGGTGGTGCGCTTCGTCTTCACCGACATCTCGCGCGACGGCACACTGTCCGGCCCGAATCTGGAGCGGCTGTGCGAGGTCGCCGACGCGACCTCCGCGCGTGTCACCGCCAGTGGCGGCGTCTCTTCGCTTGATGACTTGCGCGCCCTGCGCCACGCGCATCCACGTGTCGACGGCGCGATCGTCGGCAAGGCGCTGTACGCGGGGCGCTTCACGTTGCAGCAGGCGCTCGGTGCGCTGGGGGGCGGTTCCAGTTGACCCTCAGCGCCAGAGTCATCCCCTGTCTCGACGTCGACGGCGGCCGGGTGGTCAAGGGTGTGCAGTTCGTCGGGCTGCGCGACGCGGGTGACCCGGTGGAAATGGCCCGCGCCTACGATGCCGAGGGCGCCGACGAGCTCGTCTTCCTCGACATCACGGCGTCCAGCGACGACCGCGACACGATCTACGACGTGGTGACCGCTACTGCCGAGCAGGTGTTCATCCCGCTCACCGTCGGCGGGGGGGTGCGCAGCGTCGACGACGTCCGGCGCTTACTGCGGGCGGGGGCTGACAAGGTGTCGCTGAACACCGCTGCGGTCGCGCGCCCGCAGCTGCTGTCCGAGGCCGCCGACACCTTCGGTTCGCAATGCGTGGTAGCTGCGATCGACGCGCGTGCCAGGACCGCTACCGCGGACGCTCGCGGAGCACCGGCCTGGGAGGTGGTGGTGCACGGCGGGCGGACGCCGACGGGACGCGACGCGGTCGACTGGGCCGCCGAGTGCGAACGGCGCGGCGCGGGGGAGATCCTGCTGACGTCAATGGACCGCGACGGGGCCAAGATCGGCTTCGACCTCGAGCTGTTGCGCGCCGTGACCGCGGCCGTCAACCTGCCGGTGATCGCTTCGGGCGGCGCCGGAACGCCCGAACACATGATCGCCGGCATCACCGCCGGCGCCTCGGCGGTGCTGGCTGCCTCCATTTTCCACTTCGGGCAATGCCGCATCGGCGACGTCAAGGACGCCATGGCCGCGGCGGGGCTGGCCGTGCGGCGCACGGCAGGCGACACCCATGCCTGACGCACAGGACCTGCCGCCTGACCCAGAGGACCTGCCGTCTACCCTGAAACGGCCGACTGGCCCGCTGCGTCGCCCTGCCGCTGTCCTGACCGACGAGGTGGTGATGCTCGACGACCTGCGTGACACCGATGTCGACGCCATCGTTACGTGCTGCGACGATCCCGAGGTGGCGCGGTGGCTGCCGCTACCATCGCCCTACACGGCGACTGACGCCCGCGCGTTCCTGGCGTCCATTCAGGGGCTCAGCGAGGCTGGCGACAGCCTGGCGTTTGCCATCCGCGACGCCATCGACGGTGCCTACCTGGGCACGATCGGCCTGCACTTCGCACGGTGCCGCGCGGGGGAGGCCGAGATCGGCTACCTCGTCAGTCCTGCGGCCCGCGGTCGGGGCGTGGCCCGGCGCGCGGTCCGCTTGCTGGCCGACTGGGCGCTGCGGAACTACGGGTGCCGCCGCGTGGAGCTGCTCGTCCAGCCTGGCAACGTCGCCTCGCGTCGCGCCGCCGAGGGCGCTGCAGCCGCCTTCGAGGGCACCCGGCGCAATGGCCTCGCACTGCGCAGCGGGACTGTGACTGACGCCGCGGTGTACGCACTGACCAGCGAGGACCTTTCCTCCCGCTCGTTAGGCTTCCGCCATGCAGCCGAGCACCATTGCATTCGGGTTCGTCCTCGTGCACAGCCCCCTGACCGGTCCAGACCTATGGGAGCCTGTCGCTGAGATGTTGCGCGAGGGCGGCTGTCATGCTGTCGTGCCCGACCTGCACGACCACGGCCGGCCACCCTTCTCGGTCCAGCACGCGGCGTCGGTGGCCGCCGCCGCCAACGCCCTCCATGGGCCTGTCGTACTCGTCGGCCACAGCGGGGCGGGACCGTTGCTGCCGCAGGTCGCCGCCGGACTCAGACAACCGCCCCTGGCGGCGTTGTTTGCCGACGCCGGGCTGCCTGTCGACGGCGCCACCCGCCTCGACCTGATCGGGATGGAGCAGCCATCCGCGGCGGCGCAACTCGCCGCTGATCTCGCGGCGGGCCGGCCCTTTCCCTCATGGTCGTCGGACGACCTTCGCGAGCTCGTGCCCGACGAGACGGTGCGGGACCACCTCATCGCCGGCTTGCGGCCCAGAGGCAGCGACTACTTCTCCGAGCCGATCGCAATCCCCGCGGCCTGGTCGTCCGTGCGCTGCGGCTACCTGCGGTTCAGCCAGGCCTACGACGTGCCGGCCCGCATCGCCGAGGCGCGCGGCTGGCCGGTCACGCGGCTGGACGCGGGGCACTTTCACCCGCTCGTCGACCCGGTCGGTGTTACTGACGCGTTGCTGTCAATGGGAAGCGAGGTGGCGCTACGCGCGCCTGCCGCTGCGGCTCTGGACCCTACCTGGGCGGTGCCTGCCCGCCACGGCGAGGTCGCGTTGCACTTCGATGAGCGTGGTCTGATCCCGGCAGTGGTGCAGCAGCACGACACCGGCGAGGTGTTGATGGTCGCGTGGATGACGCAGGAGAGCCTCGACGAGACGCTGGCCACCGGGCAGACGGTGTTCTGGTCGCGCAGCCGCGATGAGCGCTGGCACAAGGGCGCAACCTCGGGCAACACCCAGCGCGTCGTGGATGTGATCGCCGACTGCGACGCCGACGTCCTGCTGATAAAAGTGGAGCAGGGCGGTGCCGGGGTGGCATGCCACACGGGCGCGCGCAGCTGCTTCTTCCAGCCGGTGACCGGGTGAGCGAGGTGCTCTATCAACCGTCATGCGACACCTTCGTCGAGCTGGCGCGCGACCATGCGCTGGTACCCGTGTGGCGAGAGGTGCTGGCGGACCTGTACACCCCGCCGGCGGTGTATGACCGGTTGCGCCGCAGCGGCGGGCCGACATTCCTGTTGGAGTCGGTCGAACACGGCGAGCGCTGGGGCCGCTGGTCGTTCATCGGCCTGCGCCCGCTGCTGCAGCTACGAGCCCGCGCCGGCGCCGTCACCCTCACCGGGGACGCCCCGGCGGCGGCCCGGCAGGCGGCCGCCAGTGGGGATCCGCTGGCGACACTCGAGGCGCTGCTGGCAGCGCTGCGGACACCGCAGCTGCCCGGCCTGCCGCCGCTGTTCGCCGGCGCGGTGGGCTATCTCGGCTGGGACGTCGTCCGCTTCATCGAGCGCCTGCCGGCCACCGGCGCCGACGACCTGGGCATGGACGATGCCTGGTTGATGTTCCCCGGCCAGCTGGTCGTCTTCGACCATCTGCGCCAGCGGCTGCTGGTGGTGTCGAACGTACGCCCCGGTGAGGATCCTGCGGCGGCATGGGGCGAAGCCGTGCGGGCATCCGAGCGGCTCGTGGGCACCTTGGTCGCGCCGGTGGGTGCCCCCCCGGTGGCGCCGCCGCGTGGCGCCCGCGTCGACGACGCCGAAGCCAACATGCCCCGCGACGACTACCTCGCCGCCGTCGAGCAGGCCAAGGAGCACATCCGCGCCGGCGACGTCTTCCAGGTCGTCCCCAGCCAGCGTTTCTGGCTGGAGACCGACGCCGACCCGTTCACCGTCTACCGGGTGCTGCGCGTCATCAATCCGTCGCCGTACATGTACATCTTTGACATTCCTGAGCAGTCAACAGCGGGTGCTAGGCAGTCGGCGGGCGCCATCCAGATCGTGGGGTCGTCACCCGAGGCGCTGGTCACCGTCCGCGGCCGCCAGGCGGTCATCTGGCCCATCGCGGGATCGGCGCCGCGGGGTGCCGACGACGCCGAGGACCAGGCCATCCAGGCGGCGCTGCGCGGCGACGTCAAGGAGCGTGCCGAGCACGTGATGCTCGTCGACCTTGCGCGCAACGACCTCGGCCGTGTCTGTGAGCTCGGCAGTGTCCGGGTCACAGACTTCATGGACGTGGTCCGCTACAGCCACGTCATGCACCTTCGCTCCACTGTGGGCGGTCGCGTGCGCGACGGCCTCGGCGCCGTCGACGTCCTGCGTGCAACCTTCCCGGCTGGCACCTTGTCGGGTGCCCCGAAGGTTCGCGCCATGCAGATCATCGACCAGCTCGAACCGACAAGACGCGGGTTGTACGGGGGCGGTATCGGCTACATCGACCTGGCCGGCAACCTCGACCTCTGCATCGCGATCCGCACGCTGGTGTTCCGCGAGGGCAAGGCGCACGTGCAGGTCGGAGCTGGCGTCGTCGCCGACAGCGTGGCTGAGCGCGAGTACGCAGAGACGCAGGACAAGGCGATGGCGCTGCTGGCCTCGGTGCGGGCGGCGGAGCGGCTGTGAGCGGCCGTCGCGGGTGGCTGCTGCCGATCATGACGGTGCTTGCCGGGGGGTTGGCGCTGCTGGTGGC
>JACCTL010000187.1 GCA_013812395.1 Euzebyaceae bacterium | reverse complement strand
CTGCCTCACCCACGGCGTCGCCTACGACGAAGCCGTCCACGTCGCCAACCGCAACCGCGCCCTCGGACGGCTCAACCAGCCGCGAAAGCAAGCCGCTTGAAGAAGAGGTTGACAAAGGGTGTCTCACGCCCGCTCCCCCGCGGCCCCGGCCCGTTGCGCCAGCCGCACGAGGCGCGCGACGATCTCGTCGACGGCGACCCCCGTGGTGTCGATCTCGACCGCGTCGGTCGACCGCAGCATCTGCGAGGCGTCGTCGGCGTCGCGGCGTTCGATGCTGTCGGCATGGATGGCGATCGCATTGGACTCGGCGGTGCCCAGCTGGGCAGCGCGCCTGGCGGCCCGCTCCAGCGGCGACGCGGTGAGCCACACCTTGAGGTCGGCGTCGGGCACGACCACGGTGCCGGCGTCGCGACCCTCAACGACCGCACCGGCAGGAGACACGACGGCGCGCTGCGCAGCCAGCAGGCCGGCGCGCACGGCAGGATGCGCCGCGACCGCCGAGACGGTGGCCGTCACCTCCGGGCCGCGGATGTCGTCCTCGACGTCCACGCCGTCCAGCAGCGTGCGCCCCGCCCGCCGTTCGATGGTCACCTCGCCGATGATGCGAGCGCAAGCGGGGCCGTCGCGCAGGTCGATGCCGGAGCGCAGCACCGCCAGCGTGCCGGCGCGGTAGTAGGCCCCGGTGTCGACGTGGACGACGCCGAGTCGCTCGGCCAAGACCGCGGCGATGGTCGACTTGCCGGAGCCGGCGGGCCCGTCGATGGCGACGACCGTCATGCTCGTGACCGACCGCTGTCGCTACACGGGGTCTGGTCCGACCATGTACCAGTCATGGGCGCGCCAGCTGGACCCCGCCGGCGGCGAGGTCGGTCCAAAAGTGCGGATAGGTCTTGGTCACGCAACCAGGATGCTCCACGGTGATGGCGGGGACGCGCGCCGCGATCGCCGTGAACGCCATCGCCAACCGGTGATCATCGTAGGTCGCCAGCCGGGCTGGCCCGCGAGCGCGGCCACCGTCCACCTCCAGCCCGTCGGCTCGCTCCTCGACCCGCACCCCCAGCTTCGCCAGCTCGGTGGCCAGCGCGCGCAACCGATCTGTTTCGTGGCCGCGAACCACTGCCACGCCCCGCAACTGCGACCTACCGGGCGCCAGCGCGGCGAGTGCGGCGACGGTGGTGACCTGGTCAGGCATGGCCCCCAGGTCGACGTCAACCGGCGACAACCGCTGCGGGCCCCGAACGGTGACGGCGTCGCCGTTGCGGGTCACGGTGGCCCCCATGGTCGCCAGCAGCTCGGGCAAGGCGGCGTCTGGCTGGCGAACGGGCCGCGCGTTGGTCACCGTCACCTCACCGCCGGTGGCGGCGGCGAGCCCGAACAGATGCGCGGCGGCGCTGGCGTCGTACTCGATGACCTCGTCGCGGGCGGTGTAGCCGCCGGCGCGGACCGTCCACGTCGAGGCGTGGCGTTCCACGTCAGCCCCCCAGCGGCGCATGAGGTCGGTGGTCAGGTCGATGTATGCCTGGGCGGTGGAGCCCTCGACGCGTAGCTGGATGTCGCCGCTGGCACAGGGAGCCGCCAGTAGCAGTGCGCTGGCGTACTGGCTGCTGGTCGACGCGTCCACCGTCGCCTCGCCGCCGCGCAACCCGCCACCCACGGTGACCGGCGGCCGCCCGTCGTTGTCGGTCACGTGGGCGCCGAGACTGCGCAGGGCGTCGGACAGCGGTCCGATCGGCCGGCGCAGCAGGCCCGGTTCGCCGGTGATAGTGACCGGCGCCGGCGCCAGGGCGCCAGCGGCCGTCGCGAAGCGCAGCGTCGTGCCCGACAGGCCCGCGTCGATCGGGCCCTTGGGCGTGTGCGGGCGGCCACCGGTGCCGGTCACGACCCAGTCGTCCCCGTCGTCGTCGACCCGCGCGCCCAGCGCGGTGACCGCGCCGCGCATCGCCAACGCGTCATCGCTGACACCGGGTCCGCGCAGGCGGCTGACGCCCGCCGCCAGGGCAGCGACCAGCAGCGCACGATTGGTCACGCTCTTGCTGGCGGGCGCGGCCAGGCGCAGACGAACCGGCCCCGCGGGCACCACTGTCACCGCCGGCGCGGCCACCACCCAGGCGCCGAGGTTCACAGGGACTGCTCCAGCACCTCGTAGCCGAGGGCTTCCAGGGCGTCGCGCGCCCGGCCTGCCGGCTTGAAGCCGATGATGGCCAGGCGCAGCGTGCCCCGCCCGCCCTCGGGGGCATGGTCGATTCCGAGGTCTTCGATGTTGACCCCGATCGCGCCGACGGTCGTGGTCACCTCGGCAAGCACGCCGGGCCGGTCGGGGATGGGTAGGTGCAACTCGACCAGTGCTCCGGTCATCGTCTCCTTGCCCGGCAAGGAGCGACGGGACGCGCGCGCGTCCGCCAGCTCTCGGCGCAGGCTGGCCTCGTCGCCCACGGCCAGCACCGACCGCAGCCGGCCGACGCGCTCGCGGTAGTCGTCGAGCACGGCGACGATGGCGTCGCGGTTCTCGGCGCAGATCTCCACCCACAGGTCGGGATTGGACGCGGCCACGCGCGTGGCGTCGCGAAAACCGCCGGCCGCCAGCAGCAGCAACCCGGCGTGCTCCTCGCGGGCACGGTCGGTGGCCAAGTTCATCAATGTCGTCGCGGCCAGCTGGGGCAGATGGCTGACGACGGCCACCAGCGCGTCGTGGCGGGCCGGGTCAACGGCGAGCGGGCGCGCACCCAGCCGAGCGAGCAGACCGTGCAGACGCTGGTAGGCGCCGGCGTCGGTGTCCACGGTTGGCGTCAGCAGGTAGGTTGCTCCCACGAACAGCTCGGCCGACGCGTGATCGGCGCCGGTCTCGTGCGATCCCGCCATCGGATGCCCGCCGATCACGTGCACCCCCGGCCTGACCGCCGCCCGCATCGCCGCGACCACCCGCGCCTTGACGCTGGTGGTGTCGGTCAGCACGGTGCCTGGCGCCAGCAGTGGGCCCAGGTTCGCGGCCGTGTCCACGACGACGGAGACGGGGACAGCCAAGATCACAAGGTCGGCGCCGCGCACCGCGGCGGCGGCTGACCCTGCTCCAGAGTCCAGCGCGCCGCGGTCGACGGCGACCGCCAGCTGCACGGGATCGCTGTCGAAGCCGACGACCTCGTCGATTTCGTCCAGGCGCCGCAGCGACAGGCCCAGGGATGCGCCGACGAGGCCGGTGCCAATGATCGCGACGCGCATCCTGAGTTGCCGCCCGCTACTCGGGCAGGTCGCTGCGTAGCTGACTGGCGCCCCGCAGGTACGGGTGTCGCAGCTCCTGGCGCGGCCGGTCCGTCGTCACATGGGCCATCACCCGCACGCACAGCGGGATGCCGCTGCCGCCCTGTATGGCCAACTCCCGTGCGCACAGCATCGGCACATCGGCGATCCCAGCGGCACGCACGGCGGCGGCCGGGAACTCCGAGCGAACGTCATCGGTGGCGGTGAACAACAGGCTGACGACGTCTGACGAGGTCAGCCCGTTGCGGCCGAGCAGCTCCCGGAGCAGCTCGGTGGTGCGATCCAGCACCTGTTCGCGGGTGTCGGCATCCAGCGTGGTGGCGCCGCGCAACGCCGCCAGCCCCGCCGCGGCAGCGGTCACGAGACGGCGCGGGTCCCGGCGTGCAGGCCGACCGCCCCGTACAGACCCCGGACCTCGGCGCCCGTCAAGGGGCGGAACTTGCCGGGAGCGATGTCGCCCAGCGGCAGCGGGCCGATCTTGACCCTTGCCAGACGCTCCAAGGGCAGGCCGACAGCCTGCAACATCCGGCGCACCTCACGCTTGCGACCTTCCGCCAGCACAATCTCCACCAGCGTGCGGTCACCGGCGGCTCCCAGCTCCCGCACGGAGCGAGCGCGGGCGGTGCCGTCCTCCAGCGCCACGCCTTCCAGCAGACCCCGGATCGCGCGGCGCTTGGCGGGCCCCCGGATCTGCGCCACATAGGTCTTGTCGACCTCAAAGCTGGGATGTGCCAGACGGTTGGCCAGGTCGCCATCGTTGGTCAGGATCAGCAGGCCCTCGGTGTCACGGTCCAGCCGGCCGACCGGGTAGACCCTCGGTGACGGCGGCACCAGGTCCATCACCGTCGGTCGCCCCTGCGGATCGGCGACCGTCGTAACGAAGCCGGTTGGCTTGTTGAGCAGCAGGTACACCAACGCCGGGTTGGTGTGGATGCGTTCACCGTCGAGGGTGATGACCTGCTGGCGCGGATCGGCTTTGGCGCCGAGGGTCACTACCTCGCCGTCGACCGTGACCCGGCCCGCCGCGATCAGCTCCTCACAGGCGCGGCGGCTGCCGATACCGGCCGCGGCCAGGACCTTTTGCACCCGTTCCGCGCGGGGTTGGTCCGCCCTGTCAGGCGCCTGGTCGGTCTTGTCCGGCGCCTGGCGCGCCGTGCCGGGCGCCTGGTGCGGCTTGCCGGGGGCACCAGCTGGGCCGGGACGGTTGGCGGGACTCATCCGTCGTCGTCGGCCGGCGCCGGATCCTCGGCCGACAGCGGATCGTCGGCGGGGAGCAGCAACAGGGCGTCCAGCTCACGACGGGCAGCCTTGTAGCCGCCGGGCCGAGGCTCGGGCGGGACCGGGCCCGCGGCAGCGACCTCGGGCAACGGCGGCAGCGCCTCGAGGTCGTCGAGTCCCAACCGCTCCAGGAACGTCGCGGTGGTGGCATACAGCAGCGGCTGGCCCGGCGACGGGTCGCGGCCGGCCTCTTCGATCAGCCCGCGGCTGACCAGCGAGCGGACCGCGCCATCGGCCTCGACCCCGCGGATCTGCGAGATCTGCGAACGCGTGACCGGCTGCTTGTAGGCCACGATCGCCAAGGTTTCCAGCGCCGCCTGCGACAGCTTGGGGTTGCGGCCGTGCAGGACGAACCGCTCGACGTACGGCGCCGCCCCAGGGTCGGTGTAGAAGCGCCAGCCGCCGGCCACCTCCCGCAGCACGAAGCCACGACCAGCGTCGACGTACTCGCCTCGCAGGGCGCGCAGCGTGGCGATGACCTCGTCGGTGGGGACTTCCAGCACCTGCGCGAGTGTGTTGGCGTCGACGGGCTCCTCGACGACGAGCAAGATCGCCTCGAGCGCCTTGCGCGTCGATGCTTCCGGCGCGTCCGTTGGTTGTGGCATCACCGCTGCGTCTGTTCGTCGGGGGCAGGTTGGGTTCCGGCGGGGACGGATCGTCCTGCACCAGGCTCGTAGTGGTCCATCTCGGCGAGGGCGGAGTCGGCGAAGCGGCTGTCTGGATTGGCCGTGACGGTCAGCACGTCGAAGCTGGCGGCTTGCTCCAGGTCGACCAGGTCTAGCTTGTACAGCTCGAGCAGCGCCAGGAAGCAGATGATGACCTCCACGCGGTGACGGCAGCCGGCAGTCACCTCACGGAAGGTCGCCCGCCCTCCGGCACGCTCCAGTTCGGTCATGACCATACCCGCCGCCTCGCGCACGGTCATCCGCAGCGGCTGCAGGTGCGAGGTGTCCACCGACGATACCGGGCGCTCGGCCAGGACCCGCGCGGCTAGCGCCGCCAGCTGCGGTGCGCCGACGCCGACGCGCACGGCGGGCACGAGATCGGTGTAGCGCTGTTCCAGTCGCACGTCGCGCGGCACGTAGCCGGCGTGCGCGGCCAGGCCATCGGCGAGGAAGGCCGCCGCGTCCTTGAAGGTGCGGTAGTCCAGCAGGCGTGCGTAGAGCAGGTCGCGGGCCTCCAATGCCAGCTCGTCGGGCTCGGGGTCGTCCTCGTCGGGCAGCAGGCGGGCCGCCTTCAGCTCCACCAGGGTCGCTGCCACGACGAGGAACTCCGTGGCGACCTCCAGGTCGAACTGCCCATACCCGACCGCTTCGCTACCCGAGGAAGGGGTCTGCAGCTGGCGCAGGACGGCGAGGTAGTCGTCGGTGATCTGCGCCAGCGACACCTCGTAGATGTCGACCTTGTGCCGCGCGATCAGATGCAACAGCAGGTCGAACGGACCCGTGAAGGAGCCGACGGAGACGTAATAGCTGCCAGACATGGCTGCCGGGGAGTCTAGACGGCGGCCGCGACAGGTCCGAGGAAGCCACGCGAACTCTGAACCACCGGCCGTCGGCTGACGTCTGCAAGGGCAGCGAACCACGACGAGCGCGACTGGATGGTGGACGAGCCAAGGCAATGGGGTCAGGATCGGGCCGGAGGCCTTCCCAGGGAGCACCACGTGCAGGAGCCGTCGCCAGAGGTCATCCGCGCCGCCGCGGCGGGCGACCTCGGTGCGTTCGAGGACCTGGTGCGCGCCTACCAGCCGCACGTGTGGCGTTTCCTGCGCCACCTGCTCGCCGACGAGCGACTGGCCGAAGACGTCACCCAGGAGACGTTCCTGCGAGTCCACCGCTCGCTGCGCACCTTCGGGTTCCGTTCCAAGTTCTCGACGTGGCTGTTCCGGATCGCCCGCAACGCAGGCATCGACGCGCTGCGCGCCCGGCAGCGACGCGACGTTGCTATGCGCGTGCTGCCTGTCCCACGGCCGGTGGCGGACGGCTCGGCCTCGGTGGAGCTGACCGCAGCCCTTGCCAGCCTGAGCACGAAGCTGCGAGAGGCGTTCGTGCTGGTGGAGGTCTTCGGGCTGACTTACCGGGAGGCCGGCGAGGCCCTCGGGGTTCCGCAAGGCACTGTCAAAAGCCGGGTCTTCACGGCCCGCGCACGACTGGTCACCTGGATGGTCGCCGGCGAGGAGCGCACCGGTGACGTGTGACCAGGCCCAGTCCCGGTTGTCGGCGGCCTTCGACGGCGAGCTGCCGGCCGCCGAGGCCGAGCGCGCCGCCGCCCACGCCACGGGTTGCCAGCGCTGCACCGCCTTCTCCACACAACTGCCAACGCTGCGGCGGGCGCTGCGCTACGAGGTGGTCGAGCACGTGCCGGACGTCGCGCCGGCGGTCCTGGCCACCATCGCCGACCAGCGGCGGGGACGGCCCTGGCATGCTTGGCGTTCAACCCGGGCGCTACCGCTTCATTCCGCGAACGCCGGCTGGCGGTCAGCACCCGTGGCGGCCGCCTTCGTGGCCGCCGTGGTCGCCGGCGCCCTCTTCGTCGGGGTCAACCCCAGGCAGCCGGTCACCGTCACGGCCGCAACCCTGCCCGAGCGGGTCGTGGCCGCGCAAACGCGGTTGCGGACGCTGTCGGCCACGGTCACCGTCGTCGAGCGCGGCTGGCATCCCCGCGTGCCGCTGCGCCGCTACAGCGGTCAGCTGCGCTACGGCGCACCGGAGTCGCTGGCGCTGGACCTGCGTGATGCAACCAACTACCCCGGGGGCAGGTGGGTGCCTAACGACGTCACCGTCGTGGCGGACGGCGATCGCTCGTGGAGCCGGGGGCCGGTGCCGTGCCCGTCGTCGCCGCAGCCGGCGTGCGCTCCAGCGCGACCGCGCCTCGACGCGCTGCAAGGCCGTGAGCCGTTCGCTGAGGCCGCCCCCGTCCCCCTCGATCTGGTTCTGCCGGTCCGCAGCTTCACCCTCGCGGCCAACCCACCTTTACTCGGCAGCCGCCGGATCGACGGCCGCGCCGCCGTGGGGGTGCGCACGACGGTGGCCCAGGTGCAGCCGTTACTCGACGGGCTGCGTCAGGTTGGCAACTGGCGCCAGCTGTACCCAGCCGACCCCGTGGAGCTGTGGCTGGACGACGCAGCGCTCGTGCCGCTGGCGTTGCGGGTGCGTCCCGCCGCAGACGCGGACCGGGATTGGTGGGCCGCCCGGCACGGCTACCGCGACGCTGCCGGCTCCACGATCCTCGCCGTGGACCTGCGACACGTGGCCGTCAACGAGCCCCTTGGCGCCGGCGCCTTCCCGCCCACCCCTGACGGCGCCGAAGCTCGCGACGCCGGCTTCGAGGCGGCTGCAGGCAGCGCCGGCATCGCGCGGCCGCGCTGGGTGCCCCAGAGCATGCGGCCCCACCGTGCGGGCGTGGTCACCGGGGGCGGGACCGACATCGCCGTCGCGACCTACAGCGACGGTCGCGCGTGGATCAAGGTCCGGGCGACCAGAGAGTGGTCGGGCCGCCGGCTGTTCGGCGATTTGGGACCGCTGGTCCGGGAGGTCACGCTGGCCGGCGCGGGAACTGCCTACGTCGCCGAGGGCGGCAGGCGCGTGGCACTGCATGCCGCCGCGGTGGACGTCGAGGTGACGGGCAGCCTGCCCGCCGGCGTGCTGCGCCGGGTCGCCGGCAGCCTCGGGGTGAGCGGCCGGCCAGTCCCTGACAACTGGGCGCAGGCGGCCACCGCGACAGTGAGGCAGGCCCGACTGGCCGTCCCGAGGCTGCTGCTCCCGACCGATCTGGACGGCTTCGGCCGCCCGGCCATCCGCAGTCGCCACGGCGCGGTGTCGATGGCCTACACCGGCGCCGGCGCTCGCGGGTTCCTGCTCAGCCAGGTGCGCGGCCCGCGTCTGTCCCCGCCCCTGGAGCCCGATGTCCGGGGCGTGCGGGTGCGGGGGGTCGCCGGCCGCTATACGCCGCTGCCCGGCGAACTGGAATGGGTCGAGGCCGACTGCGTCATCGGCCTGCGCAGCCAGACACTGTCGTTGGCCGAGTTGCTGGTCATCGCCGAGAGCTTGGCACCCGCATGAGGCTCGCGTGGCTGGCGGTCGTGGTCGTCATCGGGCTGTGCGTCGGCGCGGGGACAGCACTGTCCTTGCAGCAGCCGACCCGGCGCCCGGTTGCGGCCGCCCCCGCGCCATCGCCGCAGGCCAGCGCGGCGATCGCTGCGAGCAGGTCGACGGCGGGCAAGCCAGCTACCCCCGCTCCGCGCGCTCCCGGTCCACGGGTGCTGCTGGCTTGGACCCCTGGAGGACTGCCGGACGGCTTCGCCGCGCGTGTCCGCGACCTGCCGCATGTGGCACGTGTCACTGCGGTCCGCGGCGACCTGGTGCAGCTGCGGCATACCCGCGACGCCTCCGGGGAGCTGGTCGGCAAGGCGCCCGACGAGTTCGTCGTGCCGTTGGACGTGATGGCGTTCGATCGCAGCTACCCCGCGTTCGTGCCGAGGTCAGCCGAGGACGAGTTCCGGCGCCTGCGTTCGCATGAGGCGCTGCTGGGATCCACCTCCGCGGCGGTACGAGGGGTTCGAGGTGGTGCCATCCTCCACCTCACCGGGGGATTGGTGCTACAGGTCGTGGGTGTGGTCGACGACACCCTGATCGGCGGTGCCGAGCTGGCGGTACCGGCCGGGCGCGGCGCCGCTCCGGCAGGCGCCATCACCAGCCGGCAGCGCTACCTGCTGGTCGCCTACCGCGGCCAGCGCCTGGCGTTGGAGCGCAGGATCCGCCATGTGCTCCCGGAGGGCCTTGCCGTGCGGCTGCGGGGCCCCGGCGAGACGCCGTTCCTGCGCCAAGGCGACGCGGTTCTGCCCCAGTCCGCCATCAAGGCACGCTTCGGCGAGTTCGCCTATAAATCAGGCCCCGGTCGCGACGTCGTCCAGGATCCGCGCTGGACGGCCGAGCACATCGCTTCAGCACGGGTGCCCATCCTGGGGCAGGTCCGCTGCCACCGCGCGTTGCTGCCCGCGCTGCGTGGGGCGCTGCGCGAGCTGCGGCAGCGCAACCTCGCCTCCCTGATCGATCCCGCTGGCTACGCCGGCTGCCACAGCGCGCGGCTGACCAGCTCGCGCGACCAGGTGTCACGCCACGCCTGGGGCGTCGCCGTCGACCTCAACTACCCCGGCAACCCCGTCGGGCAGGCATCGACGCAGGACCCGCGCCTGGTCGAGGTCATGGAACGGTGGGGCTTCACTTGGGGTGGGCGCTGGTTGGTGCCCGACCCCGCGCACTTCGAGTACATCCGACCGCCGGCGCCGTAGCCAGCGGTCGCCGTGACTGGGGCGCCGCTCGTCAGCGGCCGGCGCCCCACCCGGCTACCGGACCAGGTCGAAGACGAGCAGCGTGTCCCCGCCGGCCAGGTCGAAGACGGACAGTTCGCCGCCAACCCCCTTGTACGCGCCGGTGCCGCCGGTCACGGCGTACGCGTTGTCCCGCTCGGCGAACACGGTGCTGGCGATGCGGATCTTCCCCTTGCGGAAGATCTGGATGGTGCCCTCGATCGTGAAGGTCCGCAGGGCAAGTTCACCGCGGACGCTAGACCTCTTGCGACGCCGGTCAAGAGGACGAAAAGGACGTCCTCGTCCGGCGGAGGGCTTCGATGGCTTCGGCAGCGATGCCGCCTGGTTAGGCCGGCCGCCGTGCCGCTACCGGAGCAGCCGGACGTGGATTGGCAGGTCCAGAGCAGCCCACGCGCGGTCAGCGGTCAGCACCTCGGCGGGGATGCTGCGCAAGGTCAGGGCAAGACAGC
>JACCTL010000184.1 GCA_013812395.1 Euzebyaceae bacterium | reverse complement strand
GTCGCAGCGCGCGAGCGCTGCGGCCCGTTGGCGAACGATGCAGACGTGGACACCAGCCGAGCTTCACGCCTTCCTCGAGCACGACCCTGAAGACCGTCTCCACTACGCATGGGTGCTGGCGGCCACGACAGGCATGCGTCGCAGCGAGGTGCTCGGCCTGCGCTGGGCCGACGTCGACCTGGGCGGCACCCGCCTCGCCGTTCGACAGCGCCTTGCGAGCGTGGACGGACGCCCCGAACTGTCGGAGCCCAAGAGCAACAGCAGCGGGCGCGTCATCGACCTCGACGAGCGCACGCTCACGGCGCTGCGCAGCCGACGGGCACAGCAGGGCGAGCACCGCCTCGCTTGCGGCCCCGCCTGGCACAACCTCGACCTGGTCGTGTCACGCGAGGACGGCCTATGGATCCACCCGGACTGGTTCAGCGAGTTGTTCCGCCGACGGGTCGCGGCAGCCGACATCCGCCCAATGAGGCTGCATGACCTGCGCCACACGCACGCAACGTTGCTGCTGCAGGCCGGCGTCAACGCCAAGATCGTCTCCGAGCGGCCCGGCCACCACTCCGTCGCCTTCACCCTCGACACCTACGCCCACGTGATGCCCGGCATGCAGGCTGAGGCGGTGCGCCAGCTTTCAGACCTCATCACCGCCGCTGGACGTCCCGCAGCCGATGGAAAGGCGGACGCCGATGGTTGAGCAGCCGAATCGGTGTGAGCATCGTGTAAGCATCTGGGTCCGCAGCCGCATTGCCGGGAAAGCGAAAACCCCCGCTGAGCAGGGGTTCTCTTGGTTGCGAGGGCAGGATTTGAACCTACGACCTCCGGGTTATGAGCCCGGCGAGCTACCGAACTGCTCCACCTCGCGTCCTCGACGTTAGCAGCGGCGGCGGGGCGCTGCAAAGGGCAGATGCTCAGCCTTCGGTCGGCGATTCGCTGGGCGATTCGCCGGGTTCGACATCGGCGGCCTGCAGCAACGCCTGGGCCTCGGCGAGGCGCTGCTGCGCCCGGCGTGTCAGCGCTTGATACCGGCCGAGCTCGCCGTCGCGCAGCGCCTCGTCGGCTCGCTCGAAGGCGGCCAGCGCCTGGCCGATGAGGTCTTCGATCCGCGGGTCGGCGGCGGCCTCGCGGGACGGCGGCGGCTCGCCGTCATCGCCGGGCAGCTCCTCGCCCGGCCCCACCACGTCGCCCGGTACCACACCGAACAGGCTCTGCAGGGCCTCGGCGAGGGTGTCGGCGCTGACCACCTGCTCGTCGAGGACAAGGATGACCCGTGTCAGCTCCGGGATCGAGGACTGCTCGGCCTGCAGGAACAGCGGCTGCACGTACAGCAGTGCGTCGGCGATCGGGATGGTCAACAGGTCACCGTAGATGACGGTTGATCCACGCTGGTTGAGCAGGCTGACGTCGCGGGCGATCTCCTCGTCCGCGTCGATGCGCGCCTGGACCTGTTCGGGCCCGAAGACGGTCTTGCTGGGCGGCATCACGAAGGCCTTCAGCTGGCCGTACTGCTCCGGGTCGCCCCGCCCGGCCAGGTAGGCGATGAGGTTGCGACGGTCCCGGCCCCCCGGCAGGAAGGTTTGCAGCAGCGCGAACTCCGAGTTGGATTCCCCCGGCAGCCGCAGCAGCTGGTAGGTCGGACGCACCGTGCGCGACTCCCGCTGCTCGGCGGCGACGTTGAGCTGATTGTTACGGAAGGCGGGGTCCGCAGGAAGCTTCCAGGCGTCCTCCTTGGTGTAGAAGTCGTCGGCCTCCTCGATGTGATAGTCCAGGAAGACCGAGGACTGCACCCGGAACATGTCCTCCGGGTAGCGCAGGTGGGAGCGCAGCTCGTCGCTCAGCTCGTCGCCGTCGACGAAGACCCCGGGGAACACCGCCCGCCAGGCGGCGATCAACGGGTCCTCATCGTCGATGACGTACAACCGCACCGTCCCGTCATAGGCGTCGACCACCGCCTTGACGCTGTTACGGATGTAGTTGGCGCGTCCCTGCAACCCCGGCAGCTGGGCGGTTTCGCGCACCAGGCTCTGCGTGCCGTCGGGACTGGTCCGCAGCACCAGGGCCTCCTGGTCAACCAGGGTCAAGTCGCCCAGATCGATGCGCTGAGAGTACGGCATCATGTCGGTCGTGGTGTAGGCGTCCACCACCCACTGGACTCGCCCGTCGACCGCCACCGGATACGGGTCATGGTCCAGCTTGAGGAACGGCGCCACCGACAGCACCCGTTCTCGCACCTGACGCCGGTACAGCACCTTCGAGTCGGCGGTGAGCAGGTTGGACAGCAGGATGTTCGGCTCGGCGAACCGTAAGGCGAACGCCAAGCGCCGGCCGAGTGAGCCGACGCCGACCCCGTCCGCACCCGCATAGACGAACTCCTCGGTGCCGCCGCCCTCGATGGCGTAGTCGATCTCCGGCTGCTGGGTACCGACGACGGAGTACGTCGGGGGGTCTTCGCCGAAGTAGATGCGCGGGTTGTCGATGTCGAACGCCGGGACACCGGTCTGGGGGATGTCCTCGGCGAGGAACACCGGCTGGCCGTCGCTGGTCGCCGTGCTGACCCGCGAGGCCACCACGCCGTACCCGTGGGTGAACGCCAGGCGTTGGTTCTGCCAGGTGCCCGCCGGCAGGGTGCTCTCGCTGATCTCACGCGCCGACACGACGACCTGCGTCGGCGTGCCGTCCACCTGGTAGCGGTCGACGTCGACGTCGCGGAAGTTGTAGTAGGGCCGCAGCGCCTGCAGCTGCTCGTAGGCAACTTGGGCGGTACTCGGCGACCACAGGCGGACCGACGACAGCGTCTCGCTGTTGGCCTCGATCTGCTCGGGCGACAGCTCGCCCGCGGCCGGGAACGCCTCGCTGTCCACGTCGTCGAGGCCGAACGCGAAGCGGGTCGCCGCCAGGTTCTCCTCGATGAACGGCCGCTCCCGGTCCAACTCCTGCGGCGCCACGCGCAGCCGCTGGATGACGGTGGGAAAGATCCCTGCGAGCACGACCGCCGCCACCAGCAGGATGCCGACCCCCGCCGTCGGCAGCAGCCAACCGCGGGCGCGGACGTTGACCAAGAACAGCAGCAGGCAGATCACGGCGATGACGAGCAGCAACCGGTAGGCCGGCAGCTGAGCGTGAACGTCGGTGTAGGACAGCCCAGTGACGACGCCGCGCTCGGAGTAGCTGAGTAGGTACTGGTCGAGACGGAATCCCCAGGCTCGGACCCCGACCAGTGCGGCGAGCAGCAGCGACAGGTGCACGTTGACCGCGGGGGTGACCTTCTGACCGGGCGACTGCGGACGGATGCCGCCGAACACGTAATGCGCCGCGGCTGTGGCCAGCAA
>JACCTL010000161.1 GCA_013812395.1 Euzebyaceae bacterium | reverse complement strand
TCACCCTGCCGGGCCTGCGGCCGGTGCTCGTGCTGGTGACCACCCTGACGGTGCTGGCGTCGGCGAACATGTTCGGTCAGTCACTGCTCATCACGCAGGGCGCGCCCGGCAACGAAACGCGCACCGCGATCATGTATATCGCCGAGGAAGGACTGGGCAACTTCCGCATGGGCAACGCCACAGCGATGAGCTACGTCCTGACCGTGTTCCTGGTCCTGACCAGCATCGCCATCTTTGCTTTCTTCCGACGCTGGGAGGACTAGCCATGTCGTCACAAGACAAGGGTCACTAGTGGGCGCCGTCGCCGCGCCGCAGCCCACGACGGTGCGCGATCCCGGCAGCAACCGGCGGACGCGGAACAAGGTTCTGACCTACGCCGGCCTGATCGCCCTGACGGCGGTCTTCATCGCCCCGCTGCTGTGGATGCTGTCCACGTCGCTCAAGTCCGAGCAGGCCGCCACGTCGCTGGCGCTTGAGTGGATCCCCGGCGAGCCGACGACGCAGGGCTACCAGACGATCACCCGGCCGGGGACCGATAGTCCGGTCCTGCGCTGGTTCGTCAACAGCCTGCTGGCCGCGGCGGCGCACGCGCTGCTGGTCGTCGCCGTCGCCGCACCCGCCGCCTACGCCCTTGCGCGCATGCACTTTCGCGGCAAGCGCACGCTGTTCGCGCTGATCCTGGCCACCTTGTTCATCCCACCCGTGATCCTGACCATTCCCAACTACATCACCGTGGACAGGCTGCAATGGGTCGACACCATCATCGCGTTGATCGTGCCCGGAGCCGCCGGCGCGTTCGGGGTCTTTTTCCTCCGCCAGTTCTTCCTCGGGCTGCCCCTCGAGATCGAGGAGGCCGCCCGGGTAGACGGCGCCAACGCCTGGCAGATCTTCTTCCGGGTCGTCCTGCCGCTGTCGAGGCCCGCATTGGCCACCTTGGTGGTGCTGTCATTTCTGACCAACTGGAACGACTTCTTGTGGCCGATCTACGTCATGTTCAGCCCTGAACGCTATGTCCTGCCCGTCGGACTGGCGACGCTACAAGGCGCCTACAACACCAACTATCCGGTGATCATGGCCGGTGCGGTGATCGCCAGCGTCCCCGTGCTCATCCTGTTCGTCTTCGCGCAACGCTTCATCATCGAAGGCGTCTCACGCAGCGGACTCAAGGGTTGAGCCCCGACATGCACCAGCTGACCCACGCCCGCTGGCTGGCCCTCGTGGTCGTGCTGGCGAGCGCCTGTGGGTCACCGGCCGGTGTCGACGCCACCACCCCCACGGCGTCGGCACCGGCCACGGCCTCCGCCGAGTACAGCAATCCCGTCTTCACCCCGGTGCTGGCCGACCCATCGGTGATCCGCGCCGACGACGGCAGCTTCTACGCCTACGGCACCGAGGATGACTGGGGTGACGGCGAGGGGCCGCGGCAGACCCCGATCATCCGTTCTCGCGACCTGGTCAAGTGGGACTACGTCGGTGAGGCCTTTGCCGGCGCCGGCTCGCGGCCGGACTGGAAGCAGCAGGGCTTCCTGTGGGCGCCTGACATCGCCCGCATCGGCAAGCGCTACGTCCTGTACTACTCGCTGTCGGTCTGGGGCGACCCCAACCCCGGCATCGGCGTAGCGACCGCCGACTCGCCCGAAGGACCCTTCAGCGACCGCGGCAAGATCCTCGACAGCCGCGGCAGCGGTGTCGCGAACTCGATCGATCCGATGTTCTACGTCGACCAGGGCAAGCCGTACCTGTTCTGGGGCAGCTTCAACGGCATCTACGGCATCCGGCTGACCCCCGACGGCATGGCCACGACCGGCAAGAAGTTCCGCATCGCGGGGAACGCCTACGAAGCGCCCTACATCATCCGCCGCAACGGCGCCTACTGGTTCTTCGGCTCGCTGGGATCGTGCTGCGAGTTCGAGAACAGCACGTACCACGTCGCGGTCGGCCGCGCCGACCGGTTGCGCGGTCCCTATGTCGACGCCGAAGGCACCGACCTGCGCGACGGCGAGGGGACGCTGCTGCTCGACAAGAGTGAGCGCTTCGTCGGCCCCGGCCACAACGCCGTCGTCCGCGACGACGCAGGCGACGACTGGATCGTCTACCACGCCATCGAGGACGACAACCCCACCCTGCCCAGCGGCGCCAACCGCAGACCCATGCTCATCGATCCGCTCGTGTGGACCGACGGCTGGCCGACCGTCAAGGACCAGTCCCCCAGCCAGCACGCCGTCCCCGCCCCCGTCATACGCAGCGACTCATGACCCCTTCAAAGGAGTGCACCATGCGTCAATCATCACGTGTCCTACCGCTTCGCTACTTGAGGACAGCACCCACCCATCGTCGCCTGCGCAGGGCGAGCCGGCTGTTGCTGTTCGCCGGGCTGATCGCCGCGCTGCTCGCCCCTCAGGGCGTTGCCGGGGCGAGCGCCTCGACAGCGAGCGCCACCACGGCAAGACAGCCCAGCTCAGTCCGCAGCACCGGGACCTATCGCAACCCCCTCGACCTGCGAACCAGGGCCGGCGAGGTCGTCGAGACCTGTGCGGATCCCGCCGTCATCCGCGGCCAGGAGCGCGGTGACAAGCGCTGGTACCTGTACTGCACCACCGACCCGCTCAGCGGCGACGACCGCAACGCCGAGGGCGAATACAACTTCCGGCTCATCCCCACCTTCACGTCGCGCGACCTGGTGCACTGGACCTACCGGGGCGACGTCTTCGACGAACGCCCAGAGTGGATGGGCGACGGGGGCCCGTGGGCCCCCGAGCCGTTCTACGCCAACGGCCAGTACTACATGTACTACACCGCCCCCAACGTGCCCAGCGGCGGCAGCGCCATCGGCGTCGCCACCAGCCCCACCCCCTTGGGCCCGTGGACCGACAAGGGCAGTCCAGTGGTTGAGCCGCACGCGCCGCCTGGAGGCGAGGGCCTGCGCTGGGTGTTCGACCCCGAGGTGATCAACGCCGACGGCAAGCGCTACATCTACTACGGCAGCTACTTCGGCGGCCTGTCGGTGCGCGAGCTGTCCCCCGACGGCCTGAACTCCAACCCGGCGACCCAGACCGAGGTGGCCATCGGCAACCGCTACGAGGGCACGCAGATCATCAAGCGCCGCGGCTGGTACTACCTGCTGGCCTCGGCCACCAACTGCTGCGCCGGCCCCCTGACCGGTTACAGCGTCTTCGCCGGGCGCTCCCGCAGCCCGCTTGGCCCGTTCACCGACCGCGACGGGGACTCGCTGCTCGCCGGCCGGGTCGGCGGCACGCCGGTCATCAGTATGAACGGCAACCGCTGGGTCGGCACCGGCCACCATGACGTCATCAACGACTTCGACGGCCAGCAGTGGATGATCTACCACGCGGTCGACCAAAACGACCCGTACCTGACCGAGCCGGGCGGCATCAACCAGCGCCCCGCGCTGCTGGACCCGCTGGACTGGATCAACGGCTGGCCGACCGTTCGGGCCCGCCGCTGGGCCTCCGACCGGCGGATCTCGGCTCCCGCCGCCCAACCGGGCCAGACGACGGCCTACCGGCCCCGCCCCGTCGGTAACGACCGCAACGGCCCCCGGATCAAGCGGCCCACCGACACCTTCAACCGCCGGCGCGTCGAGCCGGGCTGGGAGTGGGTGCGCAGGCCCGATCCGGACACGTACGGGACCTCCCGCGGCAACTTTGTCTTCCAGACCCAGGCCGCCGACCTGTTCGTCGACAGCAACACCGCGTCGGTGCTGGTGCGACCCGCCCCTCGCGGTGACTTCATGATGACCACCAAGGTGAACATCGACGTGCCACCTGAGGGCTGCTGCTACAACTTCGTGCAGGCCGGCCTGGTGGCCTACGGCGACGACGACAACTTCCTCAAGCTGACGAACACCTCAATCTTCGAGACCCGCCAGACCGAGTGGGCCAAGGAGCGCAGCCCTGTTCCCGACGGCTACCCGCGCTACGGCAACAGCGTCGTCGGCGCTCCGGGGAGATGGACCTTCCTGCGCATCGTCAAGCGTGACGCCGGCGGTCAGCAGCACTACACCGCCTACACCCGCCACCCGGGAGCACGCTGGGTGCGTGGCGGCACCTGGGTCCATGACCTCGGCGAGGACTCGCGTATCGGCCTGGTGTCGATGGGCGGGGATGGATTCACCGCCAAGTTCGCCTACGTTCGCGTCCACCGACTGCGGCGGTGACCCTGGCGACCTACAGCAACCCGGTCCACGACGGCTACTTCGCCGACCCCGCGGTATTGCGGGTAGCCGACGAGTATTGGGCCTACGGCACCGGGTCGGCCCCGGGCGGACGACCTTTCCAGGTCCTCCGCTCGGCCGACCTGGTGGGATGGCGGCCAGTGGGCGGCGCCCTTGAGCCGCTGGCGACCTCGGATGCCCAGGACTACTGGGCGCCCGAGGTCGTCGAGCACGACGGCACCTTCTACCTGTACTACTCCGTCGGCGTCGGCGACCGCGGTCACCGGCTGCGCGTCGCCACCGCCGACGACCCGGCAGGCCCGTTCATCGACTGCGGGCGCCTGCTGGCACCCGACGAGCGCTTCGCCATCGACCCGCACCCGTTCCGTGACCGCGACGGGCAGTGGTACCTGTACTACGCCCGCGACGTGCTCGACGGCGAACGGGTTGGCACCGCACTTGCAGTGGACCGGCTGCTGGACATGACCACACTGGCAGCCGAACCCCGGTGCGTGCTGCGGGCCAGCGCCGACTGGCAGCTGTTCGAGGCGCAACGGCCGTTGTACGGCGCCGTCCGCGACTGGTACACCCTCGAAGGCCCCTTCGTCGTCGAGCGCGACGGGCGCTACTACTGCTTCTACTCCGGCGGTTGCTGGCGCGGGGCAGGCTATGGCGTCTCCTACGCCGTCGCCGACCACCCGTTGGGCCCGTTCACCGAGCCCGTCACCGAGGGGCCTGCGGTGTTGCGAACGGTGCCTGGCGTCGTCGGTCCCGGGCACAACGTCGTCGTCACCACTCCTGACGGCGGCGACTACCTCGTGTACCACGCCTGGGATGCGGCCGGCACCGTGCGGCGGATGTGCATCGACCGCCTCACCTGGGACCGTAACGGTCCTTGCGCAACGATCCCGACGACGACCCCCCAGCCGCTGCCGGTTGTGCGCGCGGGTGCGGCGCAGCGGTGAGCGCCGCCGACGTCGATGTCGTCGTCGGAGTCCGGCTGCGGCGCGAGCGGATGCGCTCGGTCATCAACCAGCGCGACTTCGTCCGTGTCGCCGACCTGTCACAGATGTTCGGGATCTCCGAGGTCACCGTCCGCTCGGACCTCGACGAGCTGGCGCACCGCGGGCACGTTCGCCGGATCCGCGGCGGTGCGGTCCCCCGCGGCGAGTCTTCTGCGGAGCGCTCGTTCGAGGAGAGTGCGGGCGCCAACGCCGCGGCCAAGGATGCGATCGGCAGGGCGTCGGCGAACCTGATCGCCGACGGCGACACGGTCCTGCTCGACGTCGGCACGACGACGACTGCCGTGGCCCGCGCCCTGGTTGATCGAGCCGATCTTACCGACGTCGTCGTGCTGACCAACGGGCTCAACATCGCGGTGACGCTGGAGCCCGCGATCCCGCGATTCACCGTCGTTCTCACGGGGGGCACGCTGCGGCCGTTGCAGCACAGCCTCGTCGACCCGCTGGCGGGTGTGGTGCTGGAGCGGATCAATGCGGGCACCCTGTTCCTTGGCTGCAACGGTGTCGACCCCGACGGCGGGGTCACCAACATCAATCTGCCGGAGGCCGAAGTGAAACGACGGATGCTGGCCGCCGCCCGCCGGCGCGTGGTCACCGCAGACGGCTCCAAGGTGGGCGACGTGGCGCTGGCCCACCTGTGCGACATCGACGCGGTCGACCTGCTGATCACCTCGTCGTCGGCTGACTCGCAGATCCTCCAGCGGCTTACCGAGCAGGGCCTGGAGGTGCTGGTGGCATGAGTGCGACTGCGTCGACCAGCATCCCGACATCCCACACGCTGCCGCGGCACACGCTCAGCCACCCCGACGGGCGTTGCCTGTACGTCTACGGTCCGTTGCGCGGCGACCTGCGACCCGCTGAGACGCCGACCTCACCGCCGACCGCGCTGCACCAGCGCTGCGACCTGCTAACCGGCGGCTGGGTCGCCATCTCGCCATCACGCAACGCGCGCCCGCAGACCGGCGCCGACGTGCCCACCACCCCCGAGGTGGACCGCTCGCCCGGCTGCCCGCTGTGCCCCGGTGGTCCAGAGGTGCCGTTCTCCTACGACGCGGCAGTCTTTGAGAATCGCTTCCCGTCCCTGTCGCCCCGCCCACCGCCGCCACCACAGGGCCAGGACCTGGCAGCGCGGTCGTTCGGGCGCTGCGAGGTCGTGCTGTACACCGAGTCCCATGTGGGCTCGCTGGCGACCCTGACACCCCTGCAGGTGGCGCGGGTGGTGGCGGTCTGGCGGGACCGGTCACGGGATCTGTGGGCCGAACGCCGGCACCGCCACGTGCTCATCTTCGAGAACCGCGGGGAGGAGGTCGGCGCGACATTGTCCCATCCCCACGGGCAGATCTACGCCTTCGACCGGCTGCCGCCCCTGACCGCACAGCGCGTTTCGACCCTGGCCGAGCACCGTGACCGGTCGCAGCGCTGCCTGTCGTGCGAGGTTGTCGCCCGCGACGATCGGGCGGTGGAACGCACGGTTGCGGACAACGACTCGTTCTCGGTGGCGGTCCCGTACGCGGCACGCTGGCCCTACGAGGTCCACGTACGAGCCAGGCGTCACGGGTTGCGGCGCCTCGGCGACATGACGCCATGTGAAGGCCGCGATCTGGCCGCCGCGCTGCAGCAGGTGGTGATGCGCTACGACGGGCTGTTCGGAACCGACCTGTCCTACATGATGGTCGCCCAGGAGGCCCCCGCCGGCGCCGACGGTCAGCCGCAGACCGACTGGCACCTGTCCTTCGAGTTCCTGCCGCCACACCGCAGCGCCACCAAGCTCAAGGTGCGCGCGTCGGTGGAGACGTCGACCGGCCTGTTCATCAACGACACGCTGCCGGAGACCTCCGCCGCTGCGCTGGCCGGGGTGGCGGTGCCGCCGACATCGTGGGACGGTATCGACGTCTGCGACACCAACCCGGCATGACCACGGCAACCGACAGCGACGCCACGGTCGGCCCCTTCCAACTCGACGCCGGCGAGCCGGTGGCCGACGGCATCCGCCGGATGGTGGCCTCCCAGCTCGACGCCGCCATCGCCGGCCTGAGCGGGACAGGTGACGACACCGACGACGGCAAGACGGTCCACGAGGCGCGCAAGAGCTGCAAGCGGGTCCGCGCAACCTTGCGCCTCGGGCGCAAGGCGCTCGGCAGCGACTGCTACGGGTGGGCCAACACCGAAGTCCGCGACGCGGCGCGGACATTGTCGCGCGCACGTGACGCGGCCGTGTTGGCCACGGCCTTCGATCAGCTGCTCGCCGAGGCCGGACGGCCGCGCAGCTTCGCCGCGGTGCGCCGGCGCCTGAACACTGCGGCCTCGGCGGAAGCGGGCCACGAGGGCGACGCCCTGGCCGAGGCGGCCACCCGCCTGGGCGGCGTGCGCGACAGCATGGCGCAGTGGCCCCGCAACGCCGACGGCTGGAAGGCCCTGGGCTCGGGCCTGCAGCGCATCTACGGCAAGGGCCGCAAGGCCATGACGGCCGCCGTGGCCGACCCCTCCGACGAGGCGCTGCACGACTGGCGCAAGACCACCAAGTACCTGTGGCACGCCCTCGAGCTGCTGCGCCCCGCCTGGCCGGGGACGCTCAAGCCGCTGGCCAAGCAGGCCCATGAGCTGTCCGACCTGCTCGGCGACGACCACGACCTCGCCGTACTGACCACCGTGCTGCAGACCGGCGGTGGACTGCCGCCGACCCTGCGGCGACTGATCGAGCAACGCCGCGCCGAGCTGCAGCGCGACGCCGTGTCGCTCGGGCAGCGGCTGTACGCCGAG
This sequence comes from Euzebyaceae bacterium, assembly GCA_013812395.1. Lineage (GTDB taxonomy): Bacteria > Actinomycetota > Nitriliruptoria > Euzebyales > Egibacteraceae > JACCTL01. The sequence continues at coordinate 14,389 of JACCTL010000161.1, read as the reverse complement.
TCGCCGCAGGACTTTACGCGCCGCATCGGCGCCGTCCACCGGCTCTGGCGACGTGAGGCGGCGGCCGCGCCGTGACCGGGAGCCGCCGTGACCCAGGCCCCGCCGTGACCCAGGCCGCGCCGTGATCGGCAGCCGCGCGTGATGGAGCCGGTCGCCGAGGTGGCCGTCGACCCGGCCCGGGCGAGGGTGCACGAGCACGGCTGGCAATCGTGGAGCCCCACGACCAGCTACCGGCTGGACCAGCGGCCCCACCGCCCGGTCAACCGCCGCAACCACATGCTGGCCTACCGCCCCGGAACCACCGCCCCCGCCGACGCCTTCCAGGGGGAGGGCCTGCTCGCCATTAACCCGGGCGACGGGGGCCCGATCCACGTGTTCGCCGCCGTCGACGGGAGGGCCGCGGTTGCATCGGTGCGCGCGGTGGCCGCCGGCAATACGCTGCGTGTCGCCGCGGACGGCCGGGTGGACCATGTGACCGACGACGCCGGCGGTGGGATCGGCGGGGCGCTGGCCCGCTGGGCCGACGCGTACGCGGCCCGGATCCAGGTGGCGCCGCCGCGCCCGGCGCCTACGCTGTGGTGCTCCTGGTATCACTATTTCACGTCGGTCACCGAAGCCGACATGCTCGAGAACCTGGAGGCCATGGACTCGCTCGAGCTGCCGATCGACGTGGTGCAGCTTGACGACGGCTACCAACGCGAGATCGGCGACTGGCTGTCGCTGTCGGACCGCTTCGGCTCCCTGGCGGACCTGGTCCGGCGCATTACGCAGCAACACGGCCGGCGAGCCGGCATCTGGGTGGCGCCATTCCTGGTCGGCTCGCGATCCCAGCTCGCCGCCGACCATCCCGACTGGCTGGTTGGCGGCGACGACGATCCCATCGACGCCGGCCACAACTGGGACCAGCAGCTGTTCGCGCTCGACGTCAGCCGTCCCGAGGCCGCTGCCTACCTGACCGAGGTGTTCACCACGCTCGCGGGCCTTGGCATCGACCTGTTCAAAGTCGACTTCATCTACGCCGGCGCGCTGGACGGGCGCCGGCACGGCGACATCGACGGCCTTGGCGCCTACCGGCTGGGCGTGGAGCTGATCCGCTCGGCGATCGGCGAGCAGGCCTACCTGCTCGGCTGCGGCGCACCCATCCTGCCGAGCGCCGGGCTGTTCGACGCCATGCGGATCAGCCCTGACACCTCGCCGCATTTCGAACCCAACGACGGCGACCCCTCCCAGCCGTCGGCGCGTGCGGCCGAGATCACCGGCGCCGCGCGGGCGTTCCAGCACGGCCGCTTCTGGATCAACGACGCCGACTGTCTCCTGGCACGCCCGGCGGTGCAGCGCCGCGAAGAGTGGGCGGCCCACGTCGAGCGCTACGGCGGCCTGCGCGCCAGCAGTGATCGGCTGACCGACCTCGACGGCTGGGGCCTTGCAACCACACGCCGGCTACTGTCCGAACCGCCACCGCGCATCTTCATCGATACCTGATTCCCCGGCTAGATCCCCACCGCGACACCTCGGGCGCGCCACTGCAGGTACGCGGTGATGAAGTCGTCGATGTCGCCGTCGAGCACCGCGCTGGTGTTGCCCGTCTCCTCGCCGGTCCGGTGGTCTTTGACCATCTGGTACGGGTGCAGGACGTAGGAGCGGATCTGGCTGCCCCAGGCGACCTCGCGCTGCTCGCCGCGCACGGCCGACAGCTCGGCCTCCCGCTTTTCGCGCTCCAGCTCGGCCAACTTGGCCTTGAGCAGCGTCATGGCGGTGGCCTTGTTCTGCAGCTGGCTGCGCTCGTTCTGGCAAGAGATCACGATGCCCGTCGGCAGGTGGGTCAAGCGCACCGCGGAGTCGGTGGTGTTGACCCCCTGACCGCCAGGGCCCGAGGAGCGGAAGACGTCGATGCGCAGGTCGTCATCGGGGATGATGACCTCGTCGTCGAGCTCGTCGAGGATCGGCACTACGTCCACCGACGCGAAGGCGGTGTGGCGTCGCGCCTGCGAATCGAACGGGCTGATGCGCACCAGGCGGTGCACGCCTCGCTCGCCGTGCAGCAGGCCATAGGCGCGGGGTCCGTGGACCGTGAAGGTCGCCGAGCGGATCCCGGCCTCCTCCCCCTCCTGCTCGTCGTGCAGGTCGACCTTGAAACCACGGCGCTCGGCCCAGCGCAGCAGCATCCGCAGCAGCGTCTCGGCCCAGTCCTGGCTGTCGGTGCCGCCGGCGCCGGCATGTACGGTCACGACCGCGTCGCGGCTGTCGTGCTCGCCGGACAGCAGCACCCGGATCTCCAGCTCCGCTAGCTGGCGGCGCAGCCCGTCGAGCCCGGCGGCGACCTCCGCGGCGGTGTCGGTATCGTCCTCTTCGCGGGCCAGGTCATTGAGGACCGTGAGGTCTTCCAGCCGCTGGGCGAAGTCGTCGTGGACCCGCAGATCGTCCTCGACGGCTGCCATCTCGCCCATGACCTTCTGCGCCTGTGCGGGATCGTCCCACAGGTCCGGCGCTGCCGCGGTGGCCTGCAGCTCGGTCAGGCGGCGGCGCTTGGCATCGAGGTCAAAGGTACTCCTTGACTTCGGCAAGCTTGGCGGCGTAGTCGGCCAGCGTGGCGCGGTAATCGGTTGGCACGGAATCCTCGCTAGGTAGATCGCGGAGCGCTCGCTGGTCGGACCTGATGGTACTAGTCGGTGCGGCGGACCTCCTCGACCGGCTGGGCCGCGAGGTCGCTCAGGTCGGCCAGCAGCCGGCGGGCCGAGGTCGCGTCGGCGATGCGCTGGTCAATGCGCACGAACAGCGTCTGGTCGTTGTCAAACAGCAGGCTGGGTACCCCGGTGATGCCGAGCTCGTCCTCGGCCTCCTGATGCCACAAGCCCACCTCTGCACGCCACCGATCGGAGTCCGCGACATAGGCCTGCAGATCCAGGCCGGCGTGGGCGCAGATCTCCAGCCACCCCTCCATCGACGACAGGTCGGGCCTGGACTCGTGCACCGCGGCGAAGGCGGCGTCGACGAAGCGCTCGTGGGCCCCGCGCCCGGTCTCACGCGCCAGCTCTCCCAGGGCCAGCAGCTCAACCGACCAGCTCGGGGTGGTCCGGTCCCAGGGATTGCGGCCGGCGGCGGGCTCGCCGGGTTCGGTCTCGCCTGGTTCGGTGTCCAGCGAATAGGGGCGCAGTTCGACGGTGTGGCGCTCCGGCAGCAGGGACAGCCAGTGCCAGACCCGATGGCTCGGCGGGTCCGAGAAATCCAGGTACACCGCGCGCAGCGCCGCCACCGACCGTGCCTATCCCGCCCTCCAGCAGCGGAAACGCTGCTGAGAAGTGTTCTCAACCGGCTAGCATGCCGGCGAGGAGGTCTGCGATGACGACGCCGCTGATCGACGCCACCGAGATGTACCTGCGGACGGTCTGGGAGCTGGAGGAGGAGGGCATCACGCCCATCCGCGCCCGGCTGGTCGACCGGCTGGGGCTGTCGGCGCCGGCGGTATCGGAGACGGTGGCGCGCCTGGAGCATGAGGGTCTGGTCCACGTCGCCGACAACCGCACGCTGGAACTGTCCGACTACGGCCGCGAGCTCGCGATAGGGGTCATGCGCAAGCATCGCCTGGCCGAGCTGTTGCTCACCGAGGTCATCGGCCTGGAGTGGGAGGAGGTCCACAACGAGGCCTGCCGCTGGGAGCACGTCATCTCCGACGCCGTGGAGCAGCGCCTGGTCGATCTGCTCGGCTCGCCGACCGCCTGCCCCCACGGCAACCCCATCCCCGGCCTGTCGCCCGCCGAGGACCAGATCGACCCGAACTTGTTGCCGATGATGCAGGCAGCCAAAAGCGGTGGACGCGCGCGGGTCACCCGGATCTCGGAGAAGCTGCAAGGCGACGTCGGCGTCATGCGGTTCCTGCGCGAGCACGGGCTGCGGCCGGGTGTCACAGCAGGTCTGCGGGTCGACGGTGGCATGGTGCTGGCCGAGGTGGACGGCCGAGCGGTCGCCGTTCCCGACGAGGCGGCCGAGCACGTCTACGTCCTCCCCTCCGTCTGACCACACCCGGGGTGGTGGGTATCTGATAGGAGATCCGGTACCGAATCCCCACCACCACGGCGAGCCAGCCGTGACCAGGTCATCCGCCGTCGCGCTGATCCGGCGCGAGGTCACCGCTTTGCAACCATCCGACGAGCGCGAGACCGCCTCCCGGCAGCGCTTCCTCGACGAGTTGGCGCGGTTGCCGCGACCGTTCGACTCCGACGCGGACCCGGTGCACGTCACGGCCTCGGCGATCGTGGTCGGCCGCAAGGGCACGGTGCTGCATCGCCACAAGCGGCTGGGGATCTGGCTGCAGCCAGGCGGCCACATCGACGGCGGCGAGCTGCCCTGGGACGCCGCAGTCCGCGAGGTCGCCGAGGAGACTGGCCTTCCCGCCACGCACCCGCCCTCGGGTCCCATCCTGTATCACGTTGACACGCACCCGGGCCCGCACGGCCACACGCACCTTGACCTGCGCTACCTGCTGCTGGCCGAGGGCGAGCCGCGTCCCGCGCCGGGAGAGAGCCCCGACGTCCGCTGGTTCGCGCTGCCCGAGGCGTTGCGGGTGGCCGACGCGGGGCTCGTCGGTGCGCTGCGCCGGCTGCACGACCGTTGCGCCAGCCACGACTAGGCGGTTACGTCCCGGCCGCGCCGGTCGCGAGCCGGCGCTGGACCGGCGACAATGCTGATAGAGCCCGTAATCGACGAGGCTGCCCAACCCCGACCGGGTGCGACTTGGACACCACACCACCGCGCACGCTGGCGCGCCTGGCCCGCCGGGCGCACCGCTGTCGCGTCAGAGGCCCTGCCGCCATGGCCGCCTTGGCCGACCGCTACGGCATGGGGGTGCGCGACCTGCGGTTGCTGGCCGACGCGTGGGCGGAAGGCGGTCGAGACGGTGTCGTCGCGCTAGGCCCGGCGACCGACGACTCCAGCGACCAGGAGGCGGTCGTACAGGCCGAGGCCGCGATCCAGGCATGGCGTGACCGCCACTACCCCCTCGACCTGCTGGAGGTCGACGTCTGGCGCAACCGGCTGACCGTTTGGCAGCTGGTGGCCAACGACGACGACCGCCGTGGGGCGCCACAGCGCAGGCCGCTGCTACAGGTACGCAGGACCGCAGGCGGCCGCTGGCACCTGTACCGCAGGGCCGCTCAGGGTGAGTGGTGGCCGGTGACGGTGGGAGGCCGCCGCGCGCCGCAGACCCTGGACGACTGCCTGCAGGCGGTCCACGTCAACGCCGCATGGCAGTTCTGGAAGGGGGATGTAATCCCTCAACGGCGATCGACACCGTAGGGTGGTTGCCGGCAGCGACGACCATGCGGCGACGGCACGCGGTGGCACGACAGAGCTCGCGAGGTAACCGTGATCACGTTCGACCACGTCACCAAGCGCTTCGACGACGGCACGGTGGGCGTCGACGATCTGACCCTGGACGTGCCCGAGGGCGAGGTCGTCGTCCTTGTGGGGCCTTCGGGTTGCGGCAAGACCACGACGATGCGGATGGTCAACCGCATGATCCAGCCGACCGGCGGCACGTTGACGGTGGACGGCCAGGACGTCATGACCGTCAGCCCTCCGCAGCTGCGCCGGCGAATCGGCTACGTCATCCAACAGGTGGGCCTGTTCCCCCACCGCACCATCGCCGACAACATCGCCACCGTTCCCGAGCTGGTCGGCTGGGACAAGGCCCGGACCCGGGAGCGGGTCAAGACCCTGATGGCGACGGTGGGGCTGCCCGACAGCGTGGCCAACCGCTACCCGCATCAGCTGTCGGGCGGACAGCGCCAGCGGGTCGGCGTGGCACGGGCGCTGGCGGTGGATCCTCCGATCATGCTGATGGACGAGCCCTTCGGCGCCGTCGACCCGATCGTCCGGGCACTGCTGCAGGACGAGTTCCTGCGGCTGCAGTCAGAGGTGCGCAAGACCATCGTCTTCGTCACCCACGACATCGACGAGGCGATCCGCATGGGCGATCGCATCGCGATCCTGTCCCAGGGCGGCAAGCTCGAGCAGTACGACGATCCGGAACGCCTGTTGGCGGATCCGGCCAACGAGTTCGTCGCCGACTTCCTCGGTGCGGAGCGGGGCCTCAAGCGCTTGGCGCTGATCCCCGTTTCGGAGGTCAGCGCCGAACCCGGCCCCGTCGTGTTCCCCGACGACGACCGGGCCCACGCTGCCGAGGTGGCGCGGTCCTACGGCACCGACTGGGTCGTCGTGGTCGACGAGCAGCGCCGGTTACGCGGCTGGGTGTCGCTGCACGAGCTCGACGGCAGGATCGCCGACGCCAACCTGCGGCAGTTCGCGCTGTCGGTGGAGAGCACCGATTCGCTGCGCGCGGCCCTCAACGCGATGGTCACCTCACGCACCGGCGTCGCCGTGCGGCTGTCGGAGGGCGGCCTATACGAGGGCATCATCACCCAGGAGCTGGTCTCCAAGGAGATCCGGTGATCGCTGCCGCCGCGGTCGTCGCCCAGGTCGTGGACTTCGACTGGATCGGCCGCCACCTCGACGACGTGCGCAACTACACCCTGGAGCACCTGCTGCTGACCGGACTGGCCGTTGGCATCGGCTTCGTGGTGGCGTTTCCCATCGCGCTACTGGTGCAGCGATACCCCCGCCTGTACGGCCCGGTGCTCGGACTGGCGGGAGTGCTGTTCACGATCCCGTCGTTGGCGCTGTTCGTCGGCATCATCCCCTTTACCGGCATCGGCATCGCCACCCCGCTGACGCCCCTGGTCGTCTACACCCTGCTGATCCTCGTGCGGAACACCGTGGAGGGCCTGCGCTCGGTGCCAAGCGACGTCGTCGAGGCCGCGGAAGCGATGGGCTACAGCCGCCGACGGCGCCTGCTGCGCGTGGAGCTGCCGCTGGCCACGCCGGTCATCATCGCCGGGCTGCGCATCGCCACGGTCTCCACCATCGGCCTGGTCACGATCACCGTCCTGATCGGCTGGGGTGGTGTGGGTCGCTTCTTCCTTGACGGCTTCGCCCGTCGTTTCGCCACGCCGCTGCTGTTGGGCATCGCCCTTTCGGTGCTGCTGTCGCTGGTCGCCGACGCGGGCCTGCTGGCGCTGCAGCGCCTTGCCACGCCATGGGCAAGGGGGCGGCGATGACGCGAGGGCGGCGATGAGTGTCCTGCAAGGCATCGTGGCCTGGTTCGCCGACCCGGCGCACTGGAGCGGAGCCGACGGCGTGCCCATGCGGCTGGGCGAGCACATCGCCTACTGCCTGCTCGCGACGGTCCTGGCCACGGCGATCGCCCTGCCGTTGGGGTTGATCCTCGGCCACACCGGCAGGGGCGGCTCGCTGGCCATCAACGTGTCCAACGCCGGCCGGGCGATCCCCACGTTCGGCATCGTCATCCTGGCCTTCCTCGTCGCCGGCAGTGGTCTCCTGCCGATCACGGTGGCCCTCGTGCTGCTGGCCATCCCACCGATCCTGACCAACACCTACGTCGCCGTGCGCGGCATCGACCACGAGCTGCGCGACGCCGCGGAGGGGATGGGCATGTATGGCTCGCAGGTGCTGCGCCAGTTGGAAGTGCCCCTGGCCATGCCGCTGATCATGGCCGGAATCAGGACCTCGGCGGTGCAGGTGGTCGCGACCGCCACCCTGGCGGCCTTCGTCAGCCTCGGTGGCCTCGGTCGCTACATCTTCGACGGCCTCGGCCAGCAGGTCTACGCCGAGGTGGCCGCCGGCGCGATCCTGGTCGCCGTGCTGGCACTGACTGTCGAGTACCTGCTGTCGAAGCTGCAGACTGCCATGACCGCTCGCGGCCTGCGGTCAGGTCAGCGCGACGACCCAATGGCGCCCAAGACCACTGCCACTCCGGCCTGAACCTGCTCCATCTCACCCGATCTGCTGTCTCACCCAAACCCGGAAGGAACGATCATGCGACTCCGTACCCTGCGAGTGCTCGGCGCCCTGTGCGCAACCCTGCTGGTCATGACCGGCTGCGCCTCCTCCGGCGGCGACCCCTTAGCCGAACCGTCAGCCCCTGCCGCCAGCGAGGGCGCCTCCGGTGGCGCCAGCGAGGATGCCGCCGGTGGCGGTGAGTCCATCACCGTCGGCTCCGTGGACTTCAACGAGAACGTCATCCTGGCCCACATCTACGCCGGCGCGCTGGAGTCGGAAGGCATGACCGTCACCGTCGAGGAGCGCCTCGGCAACCGTGAGGCGGTCGTCCCGCTCATCGAGCGTGGCGACATCGACGTGCTGCCGGAGTACTCCGGCGCGTTGCTGGCGTTCCTGGCCGACCGCGAGATCAAGTCCACCGATCCTCAGGTGGTCGTGGACATGCTGCGCGAGGAGACACAGGGCCAGGACTTTACGGTCCTGGAAGCGTCGGAGGCCCAAGACGTCGACGTGCTCGTCGTCACCCGCGAGACCGCCGAGGCCAACGACCTGCAGGTCGTGTCCGACCTCGAGGGCGTCGCCGACCAGCTGGTCATCGGCGGGCCCGCCGAGCTTGAGACCCGCCCCAACGGCCTGCCCGGCTACGAGCGTGAGTACGGGCTGCAGTTCTCCGAGTTCCGCACCACCGACGCCGCCGGCCCCGTGACCATCGAATCGCTGCTCAACGGCGACATCGACGTCGCCCGGCTGTTCAGCACCCAGGCGATCATCGAAGCCGAGGACCTGGTGGTGCTGGAGGAGGACGTCCCGCTGCAGCTGCCGCAGCAGGTCATCCCGCTGGTCTCCACGTCGGTCCAAGACCAGGTCACTGATGCCCTGAACCAGGTCAGCAGCGAGCTGACCACCGAGGACCTGACCGCCATGAACGACGCGTTCGAGAACGACAAGGAGGACGCCGAGGACATCGCCGCGCAATGGCTGTCTGACCACGGCTTCTAGAGGCTTACCTGCCGTAGGTCTGCTCGCCGGCCTCTACCCGGAGGTCGAGCCAGCTGTCCGGCGGCGCCAGCGGGCAGCTGTAGGCCGCGTCGTAGTGGCAGGAGGGGTGGTAGGCGAAGTTGAAGTCGCAGACCAGCTCCCCCAGAGGCGTCGACCCGAGGTCGGCGCCCTTGGCGGTGTCGATCAGATAGCGCCCGCCGCCGTAGGTGGTGTCGCCGCCGGTGGCGTCCCGGAACGGGATGAACAACCCACCGCCGTAGTCATCCAGCCAGTACACGTCCAGCGTGCCGCCGGGCAGCGTCACGCGCCCGGCCCGCACGAACGCCATCCGCCCGCCGGTGCTGGTGTCGATCTCGTAACGCTCGGGTTCGACATCGGTGTCGACCGGTACCCGCAGGGCCCATTGAGGGTCGTAGTCGTAATACTGCAGACCCGCAAAGCCGTCGCGCTGGTCAGCCGGCAGCGCCGACTGCGCATGTTGGCCGAACAGCTGGTCGCGCACGGCGCGCCAGTGGCCATGGGCCCCCGCGGCGTCACGGTCCAGCAGCTGGCGCACCTCGGCGTACAGCGCCGACACCCGGCGCCGGTAGTCCAGCAACGACAGGGCGTCGATCACCGCCGGGACCCCGCTTCCGCGGCCGCGGGCACCGCCGAGGCGCCGGCGGCCGGTCCTGACCCAAGCCGCCCCTCGGCGACGGCCACACCGACGATGACGATGCCGGCGCCGGCGAACACGTTCCAGCCGAGGGGCTCGGACAGCACCAGCACACCCAGGATCACCGACACCACGGGAATCAGGTAGGTCACCATCGACGCGCTCATGGCGCCGGCCTCGGCGATGAGCCGGTAGTACAGCAGGTAGGCGAATCCCGTCCCCACCGCCCCGAGCGCGACGATGCTGCCGACCACGCTGGGCGACAGCGTGACCGGGGTCGCGGCCACCACCGGCGCGGCGAGCAGCAGCAGCACCGCCGCCATGGACAACTGCGCCGCCGACAGCGCTAGCGCAGGAAGGCCGCGGTTGGTCAGGAAGCGGCGGGTGTAGACGAAGGAGACGCCGTAACAGGCTCCCGCTCCGAGGCAGGCCAGCTGTCCCGGCAGGGCGTTGGCGCCGCTGTCGTTCCACGGTGCCACGACCAGCACGACGCCGACGAATCCCAACAGCAGCCCCGCGACGCGCATGACCGACCAACGCTCGTCGGACAGCGCGGCCATGGCCACGAGCAGTGTGAACAGCGGGGTGGTGCCGTTGAGCACCCCCGCCATCCCGGAGCTGATCCGTTGCTCTCCCCACGCGAACAGGTAGAAGGGCACGATGTTGGCGACCAGACCCATGAGCGTGACATGCCCCCACACGGCGGGAGTCCTCGGCAGCGGCTGACGGCGCACCGCCACCACGACCAGCAACACCCCGGCGGCAAGGACCAGCCGGCCGAGCACGATCTGCGCTGGGCTCAAGCCGTCCAGCCCCAGTTTGATCAGCAGGAAGCTGGCGCCCCAGATGCCGGCGAGCGCAGCCAGCCGCGCGACGTTGGCCCGGCTCACACCGACTCCGCCACAGACTGGGGAGGGCGCAGCGGCACACGAAGGCACGCAATGTCGACGATCGGCATGCAGCAAGCTCCACAGGCGGCGGCGGCCGATCCTACCCGTGACGCGGTACCGTTCAGGGGTCGACACCGGGCGCCGCGACCTACCTGTGCAGCCGCCCGCCAGCGAAAGGCAACCGCGAGTGCGCTGGATCGGTCGCCTGCTGACGGTGTCGTTGCTACTGGGATGCGGCTACGTCGCGGTGACGGCGACGCAGGTGGTGGCCGCCTCCCGCCGCGACAGCCGGGACCCCGCCGACGCCATCCTGGTGCTGGGAGCCGCCCAGTACGACGGTCGTCCGTCGCCGGCGCTGCGCGCGCGACTGGACCATGCCGCCGAGCTGTTCGCCGACGGCGTGGCCTCGGTCATCTGGGTCACCGGCGGCCAGCAGCCGGGGGACCGCTTCACGGAGGCCTCGGCGTCGTCGCGCTACCTGATCCGCCAGGGTGTTCCCGCCGAGGCCGTGAAGCTTGAGAACCAGGGCAGCAACTCCTACGAGTCGCTGGCCGCGGCGGCACGCTACCTGCGCCAGGAGGAGCAACGCGACGTGCTGCTGGTCAGTGATCGCTGGCATTCCCTGCGGATCGTGTCGATCGCCAGGGAGGTCGGTTTGCGCGCCCGGGTGTCGCCGACCGATGCGGCCGTCACCGGGGGGACGCCCAGCAGGCTGGCCCGCGAGACCGCAGCGGTGGCGCTCGGCCGGCTGGTCGGCTACCGCCGGCTGACCGGTTTGGATGAGCGTCTGGCCTCACGGGGCCCGTAGACTGACCGTTCCGTCGATCGGGAGAGGTTCATGGAACGGTCAGAGGCCGCATGGCAACGGGTGGGCGAGCAGTTCACCGCCCTGGGAGAAGGCTTCAAGCGCCACCAGGAGCAGGTTGGCGACGAGGCCACGACCGGCCAGGAGGAGGGCGTCGCCGACGCGTTGCGCACCCTGGCCGACGCCGTGGACCGCATGGCGACGTCGGTCGGCAACGCCCTGCGGGATCCCGACGTCCAGCGCGACGCCAAGTACGCGACCAATGCCCTCCTCGAGGCGCTGGGCACGTCGTTCTCCCAGCTCGGTGGAGAGCTGCGGCAGCGTGTCGGCAAGAAGGACTGAGGGCGGCCGATGGAGCTGTCGCAGACCGACCCGCGCAGCCGCCTGCGCATCTATCTCAACGATCACCTGGCCGGCGCGGCGGGAGCCGTACGGCTGGCACAGCGCTGCCAGCGCCGCAACCGCGGCACGTCGCTGAGCGCCTACCTCGAGCAGTTCGTGGTGGAGATCGACCAGGACCGCCAAGTCGTCAGCGACCTGCTGACGAGCCTCGGGATGCCCGTGGATCCCGTCAAGCAGTGGCTGGCCACGCTCGCCGAGGCGGGCGGGCGCCTCAAGCTCAACGGCCAACTGATCGGCTACTCCGACCTCAGTCGCCTGGTGGAGCTGGAGGGCCTCAGCCTCGGGGTGGCGGGCAAGCTGAGCCTGTGGCGCAGCCTGCAACAGCTGGCTGCAACCGAGCCGCAGGTGGCTGCCCTGGACCTGGGGGCGCTGATCGAGCGCGCCGAAGGGCAGCGCGACGCGCTCGAGGAGCACCGCTTGGTGGCGGTGAGGCAGGCGCTGATCGGAACGTAGCCCGCGGCCCCGCGCTCATGCAGCGACAGCGGTAGCGGTAGCGGCCCCAAGACTGTCGCGTCAGGGCATCGTGAGCAGCGCGGCCATCAGGTTGATGCCGTACCACAGGTTGGCCAGGCGCAGGTTCTCGTTGGCGGCGTGCTGGTTGTTGTCGTGGTTGGCCATCGGCACCACCAGCAGCGGGACGCCGAGGACTTCGGTAAAGCTGTGCAGTGGCACCGACCCGCCCAGCGTCGGCAGGCTGATCACCGCTTCGCCGGCGGCGGCCTCGGCGGCCGCCAGCACGTCGGCGGCGATGGGCACGTCCAGCGGCGTGCGCACGGCTGGGTAGCCAGGCTCGCGGGTGACCTTGACGATGCGCGGATGGGTGCGCCGGGTGCGCTCGTCCGGGTCGTCGCCGACGACGTGGAAGCCGCGGCCACGGATGTGTTCGGTCACCAGATTCAGCATCGCCTCCGGGTCATTGCCGGCCGCCAGGCGGATGTCGATCGACGCCTGGGCGGTCGCGGGAACGACGTTGCGGGCGGCATCCCCGACGCCGGCTGCGGCGAGGCCCCGAACGTTGAGCGAGGGCAGCAGCAGCCGTTCGGCCAGCAGCTCGTTGCCGGCCTCGGTGGCGGCCAGGCCCAGGGCGTGGCGCAGCTCGTCGTCGATGCGGGGCAGCTGTTCCAGGGCCGCCCGTTCGGCATCGCCCTGCGGCACGGTGGAGTCGTAGAAGCCTTCCACCAATACCGTGCCGTCGTCATCCTTCATCGAGGCCAGCAACCTGGCCAGCGAGTGCGCCGGGTTCGGGGCCCAGTTGCCGTAATGGCCGCTGTGCAGCTCGTGCAGTGGCCCGTAGACGGTCAACTCCAGGCTGACAAGACCGCGTACGCCGAAGATGACCTGTGGACGGCGGGACTGGTGGACGGGACCATCACAGATCAGCCACGCCTCGGCGTCGAGGCGATCGCGCAACTGCCGCAGGTAGGCCGACAGGTGCGGCGAGCCGATCTCCTCCTCCCCCTCGAACAGCAGCACCACCTCGCTGCTGGGCTCGATGCCGGCGTGCTGCAGCGCGTCGAGGGCGGCCAGCAAGGCGATGAACGGCGCCTTGTCGTCGGCGGCCGCCCGGCCGTACAGCCGCCACTCGGGCTCCACCTCCTCAGAATCGGCTGGCAGTGGGCGGGGGCGACCGCCGTGTTCGATCGCGGCGGTGTACAGCGTCGGTTCGAACGGGTGCGAGCGCCATTGGGCGGGGTCAGCCGGCTGGCCGTCGTAGTGGACGTAGATGCCGATCCGACGGTTGGCCTTTGGCGCCGGGATGCGGCCAGTCAGCACGGGTGCAGCCCCGTCGATCTCGACCAGATCCAACGTCACGCCGCGAGCGGCGAAGGCGCTGCGCAGGGCCGTGGCGTTGCGCCGCACGGCCACCAGGTCCCGCGAGATGTTCGGGAGCGCGACGAGCTCGGCGAGACTGCACACGATCGCCGCTGCGTTCGCCGCGCGGTAGTCCCGCGCCGCCGTCACCGCCTGCTGCTGTCTCGTCATCGTGCTGACTGTAGTGGGTCCGTCGCCGCCGTCGCGCCGGGAGTCGCTACCCGTGCGTAGCCTGTGCCGCATGTCCCAGACTCGCGAGACCAGCCTTCGTCGCGGCGTCGCCATCCTCGAGGCGCTCGCCAGCGACCAGGCGGTGCGCGACGGCGGATTGCGCGTCACCGACCTGGTCGACGTCGTCGGCCGCGAGAAGAGTCAGATCTCCCGCACGCTGCGGACGCTGGCCGAGCTTGGGTTGGTCGAGCGCGACGGCGACGCGCGACACCGGCTGAGCTGGCGGTTCTATCTCCTCGGCACCCATGGGGGCCGGTCACGCCTGGTGGAGCAGGCCGCGCCGCTGCTGCGCCGGTTGGTCGACGCACTGAGCGAGCGCGCCCACCTGTCGGTGCTGCAGGGCGACCAGGTGCTCACCCTGCTCTCGGAATCCTCACCGCATTCGGTGCAGTCGGCCGGTTGGAGCGGGCGAACCGTGCCGTGCTGGTGCACCTCGTCGGGCCGCGCACTGCTGTTCGATCACGGTCTGGAGGCGCTGCAGGCGCTGTGCGGCGACACCGATTTTACGGGCCGAGGGCCCAACGCCCCCCGCAGCGTCGCCGACCTGTACCAACGGACCCGGCAGGCTCGCGATCGCGGCGTCGCCGTGGTCAGCGACGAGTTCGAGGAGGGCCTGGTGGCAGTGGCCGCGCCGGTGCGAGACCTCGGTGGCCGGCTGGTGGCGGTGCTGAACGTCTCCGGACCGACGTTCCGCCTCGGTCGTGACACCGACCCTGCGGCCGGCGCGGTGACCAACGCCGC
>JACCTL010000154.1 GCA_013812395.1 Euzebyaceae bacterium | reverse complement strand
CCGATCGCCAGCGCCGCGACCGCGCCGAGCAGCACCGACAGCCACACCGCCGCACCGCCGGTCAGCAGCAGCCACGGCACCAGTGGCACGCTGGCGCCGACGGCGAACGCGACGAAGGAGGACGTGGCCGCCGCCCACGGCGAACCCAACTCGGTCGGATCGATGCCGAGTTCCTCGCGCGCATGAGTCAGCAACGCCAGCTCGGGGGTCCGCATGTGTTCGCTGGCCAGCACCTGGGCCGTCTCGGGCTCGATCCCTCGGTTGGTGAAGATATCGACCAGCTGGGCGTGTTCGCCGTCGGGGTCCTCGGTGATCTGCGCAGCTTCGACATGCAACTCACGGGTGAACAGTTCGGTCTGCGCGCGCATCGAAACGTACTCGCCGGCGGCCATCGAGCAGGCGCCGGACAGCAGACCGGCGATACCGGCCAGCCGAACGACTGAGGGCGTCGGGGCGGCGCCGGCGAACCCCAATATGAGCGAGATATTGCTGACCAGTCCGTCGCTGATCCCGAACACCGCGGCACGCGCCGCGCCGCCCTGCACGTCGCGGTGCCACGGCTCCCGGCGCCGCGCACGTGGCAGCGCCGGACCCTGCTCGGTCAGGACCCTGCGGGCGAGGTCATCACTGCGGCCGGTTCGCGCCGGCGGCCTGTGCTGCCGACCCTTGCCCTTGACCATCAGTCGTCGCTCCTCCCAATGCGGTCCCGCGACTTTGTCGCCTCGGCGTTGACCAAGCCCCCTGGATCCCGGGTTGACCCCTCGTACTTGGGCGACCCCAGTTACCCCCGGAACGCGGCGTCCACGGCCATGGCCGTGAACAGTAGGCCGAGGTAGGCGATCGAGTAGCGGAACAGACGCATTGCGGCCGCTTCGGACAGCTCACGCAGCAGCTGCCAGGCACGCAGCAGAAACAGCGCTCCGAGGAGCAGCGCTGACGTCAGGTACAGCGACCCCATCTGTCCCAGCGGCCCGAACAGCAGGGTGAACGCCACGAGGACGAACGAGTACAGCAGGATCTGTCGGGCCGTCTCGGCGACACCTCGAACCACCGGCAGCATCGGCACGCCAGCCTTGGCGTAGTCGTCGCGGTACTTGACCGCCAATGCCCAGAAGTGCGGCGGCGTCCAGGCGAAGACGATGGCGAACAGCACCAGCGCCGGCAATCCCACCTCGTTGGTCACCGACGCCCAACCGATGAGCACGGGCACGCAGCCGGCGGCGCCGCCGATCACGATGTTCTGCGGTGATCGCCGCTTGAGCCCCAGCGTGTACACGAAGATGTAGAACAGGATCGCCACGACCGCCAGCGCCGCCGACAGCGGGTTGACGGTCAGCGCCAGCCACACGCAGGCCACGACGCCGAGGAGGATGCCGAAGCGCAGCGCGTTGCGGGGGCTGACGGTGTGGCGCACCAGCGGGCGCCGGGCGGTGCGGGCCATCAGCTCGTCGATGTCACGGTCGACGTAGTTGTTGATGGCGTTGGCACTGCCGGCCGCCAGCGTGCCGCCGATCAGCGTCGCCAACACCAGACCCAGCGGCGGCAGGCCGCGCTGAGCGATGACCATGGTCGGCACGGTGGTCACCAGCAGTAGCTCGATGATGCGTGGCTTGGTCAGCGCCACGTACGCCGAGACGACATCGACGGCAGAGCGCGGCGCAGCCTCGACGGCCACTACGCAGCCACCGGCTGGCTGGCGGCCGGCGCAGCCTCCGGGTCTGGCGCCGACGAGCTCGCCCCCAGCCGGTAGGCCAGCGTCGTGTCGATGACCAGCACCGTCCAGATCCAGCTGGCCACCGCCAGATGCGGCACAACGGTCCAGGCGTGCGAGCCGTTGTAGAGGTTGGCGACGCCCAGCGCGATCTGCATCGCCAGCAGCCCGCAGGCCAGCATTGGCAACCGCAGCAGCCAGCGGCTGCGCCCTGGCGCTTGGTGCCGGCGGGCCACCACCAGCAGGTAACCGACGGCGACGAGCAGGACCAGCGCGAGGATGCGGTGGCTGACATGGAAGAACTTTTGCTCGGTGCCGGCTCCCGCCACGCCCGTTGACAGTCCCGGAAAGCCGCTGTAGGCCAAGCCGGCACCAATGCCGGTGACATGACCGCCAACCAGGATCTGGGCCAGGGCCACCGCCGCCACCCACGCCGAGGTGCGAGCGCGCCGCAACTCAGCCGCGCCGCGCTGTACCGCTCGACCCGGTGGCACCGCCAGCTCCACGGTCAGCGCGACCAAACCGGCGACGATCACCATCGCCAGACCGAGGTGGGCGGTCACCAGCTCCGCGCGCAGCTTCAGCAGCACCACGGCCGCTCCCAGCGCGGCCTGCCCGAAGACCCCGACGACCGCGGCCAGTGCCGGCAGCCACACCCGGGGACGGTGCCGGTAACCCAGCAGCGCCCACGCCGCGACGGCGACCACCAACACCAGCAGCAGACCCGCGACGCTGCGGTGGCCGTGCTCGATCCAGGCGTTCCACAACGTCAGACCCTCGGGCAGATCGGCCTGCCGGGGAAACCACTTGCCGTAACAGCGGGGCCAGTCGGGGCAGGCCAGCCCGTTGTCCGTGCCCCGCACCAGACCGCCGAGCGCGACCAGGATCAGCGACGTGACGGTGGTGACGACGGCCAGCCTGGCAAGGCCTGCCAGGCGTCGAGCGGGGTTGGACACCGAATTCCTCAACGGTCGGGAGGGGCGCCCGCCACGCGACGGCGGCCGCGGCTGCGCATGCTCGGCCAGTGTAATGGTCACCTCGGCCAGGCTCGACCCCGGAGGCCCAGTTGGCGGCAGTTCACTACGACCGCGACGATGGCCGCCATGATCTCCACATCCGCCACCTCCAGGCTCCTGGACACCGCCGGCACACTCGACCTGGAGCGCGTGCGCGCTCGCTTCCCTGCCCTGGCGCCGAGCCCCGACGGCCGCCGCATTGTGCACGCCGACGCCCCCGGCGGCACGCAGGTGACCAGCGGCGTCATCGAGGCCATGTCGGCGTATCTGCGCGACCACAACGCGAACTCCCACGGTGGCTTCGCGACCTCGGCGGCGACCGACACGATGGTCGAAGGTGTGCGGACCGCCGTCGCCAGTTTCCTTGGTGGCTGGGATGACGGCATCGTCTTCGGGCAGAACATGACCACGCTGACGTGGCACTTGTCCCACGCGCTAGACGCGCGCGTGAGCAGCGGCGACGAGCTGGTCGTGACCCGCCTGGACCACGACGCCAACATCAGCCCATGGCTCCACCTCGCGAAACGCACGGGGGCCAGCCTGCGCTGGGTCGACCTGGATCCCGCCACCGGTCGGCTGCACCTGGACACGCTGGCGGTGTCCGCGCGCACCCGGCTGGTGGCCTTCCCGGCGGCGTCCAACGCCCTGGGCACGGTGGTCGACCCCGCGCCGTTCGTGGACGCCGCCCGCAGCGTCGGCGCGCTGACGTTCTGCGACGCCGTCCACGCCGCGCCGCACGTGCCGCTGTCGCAGCGCGACGACGGGATCGACGTGCTCGCCTGCTCCCCCTACAAGTTCTTCGGACCCCACGCCGGCCTGCTGTCGGCAGACCCAGCGCTGCTGGCCGAGCTGCAACCAGACAAGGTCCGCCCCGCTCCCGACGACGGCCCTGACCGCTGGCAGACCGGCACCGCCACCTTCGAGGCGATCGCCGGCATCGGCGCCGCCCTTGACCACATCACCGACGTCGGCATGGACGCGATCGGCGCCCATGAACAGTCGCTATCGCGACGCTTCCTCGACGGCCTGTCGGGGTTGGCCGCCGTCACGCTGCACGGCCCGCCCAACGCCGCGGAGCGCACGCCCACCTTCGCCGTCACAGTGCGCGGCCACTCGCCCGCCCAAGTCGCCGCCCACCTGGCCGACCGGGACATCTACTGCTGGGCGGGCCACTACTACGCACTGGAACCCATGCGCGCGCTGGGCTTGCTCCACGACGGCGGGGCGGTGCGCATCGGCTTTGTGCACTACCACGGCGCCACCGACGTCGACCGGGTGCTGCAGGCACTGGCCGACTTGGGCTGACCTCAGCGCGTGCCTCTGAGCCGACCTCGGCGTGACCCGGCACGGCGGGCCGGGCCGGACGGTGTGCTTGCGCATGCCGACCGTGGGCAGGATCGTTGTACGTCCTTCCGTCCGCACCTCGCCAGGAGCCACCGGTGACCCAGGACCTCGACCTCCTCGCGGTCAACACGATCCGCACGCTGTCCATGGACGCCGTGCAGCAGGCCAACTCGGGTCACCCGGGGACGCCGATGGCGCTCGCGCCGCTGGGCTACGTGCTGTTCACGCGGCATCTGGTGCACAACCCCGCCGATCCGGAGTGGCCGGACCGCGACCGCTTCGTGCTGTCGGCCGGCCACGCCTCGATGCTGCAGTACAGCCTGCTGCACCTCACCGGCTACGACCTGCCGCTGGAGGAGATCCGCCGCTTCCGTCAGCTGGGCAGCGCCACACCCGGGCATCCCGAGCACTTCGAGACGCACGGGGTTGACATAACCACCGGCCCCCTGGGTCAGGGACTGGGCTCGGCGGTGGGCATGGCGCTGGCCGAGCGGATCCTGGCCGCGCGCTTCAACCGTCCCGGCCACCAGATCGTGAACCACCGCACCTGGGTGATCGCCAGCGACGGCGACATCATGGAGGGCGTTGCCAGCGAGGCCAGCAGCCTCGCCGGGCACCTCGGACTCGACCGTCTGATCGTGCTGTACGACGACAACCGCATCACGCTGTCGGGCCGGGCCTCGGAGAGCCTGTCGGAGGCAGTGCCCGAACGCTACGAGGCCTACGGCTGGCGGGTCCTGGCCGTCACCGACGTCAACGACCTCGACGAGATCGACGCGGTGCTCAAGCAGGCGTCGGTGCCCGAAGGCCGCCCCACGCTGGTGCGCTACCCCTCCACCATCGGCTACGGCGCCCCCAACCTCGCCGACACCTACAAGGCCCACGGCTCACCGCTGGGTGACGAGGAGATCGCCGCGGCCAAGCGCTTCTACGGCTGGGACTACCCCGAGCCGATGACGGTGCCCGAACCGGCCCGCCAGCACGCCGACCAGACCGAACGGGGCGGGCACGCCCAGGCGCAGTGGCGCCAGCGCTTCGACGCCTACCGCCAGGAGCATCCCGACCTCGCCGCCGACTTCGAGCGGATCATGGGTAAGCGGCTGCCCGACGGCTGGGACGAAGACCTGCCGACCTTCTCACCCGGAGACCAGACGGCGACGCGCAAGGCGTCGGGTGCGGTGCTCAACGCAATCGCGGCCCGCATGCCCGAGCTCGTGGGCGGCTCGGCCGATCTGTCGACCTCGAACAACACCGACATCACCGACGGCGGCTTGATCGGCCCGCACGAGTTCGGCGGGCGCAACCTCAACTACGGGGTCCGCGAGCACGCGATGACGGCGGCCATGAACGGCATGGCGCTGCACGGGGGCCTGCGCACCTTCGGGGGCACGTTCCTGACCTTCACCGACTACCTGCGGCCCTCGCTGCGGCTGGCGTGCCTCATGGGGCTGCCGACCGTCTATGTCATGACCCACGACTCCATCGGCCTCGGCGAGGACGGGCCCACCCACCAACCGGTGGAGCACCTGGCCGCCCTGCGGGCGATCCCCAACCTGCACGTCCTGCGTCCCGCCGACGCCACGGAGACGGTCGGCGCTTGGCGCCACGCGATCGCGCGGGCCGACGGGCCAACCCTGCTGGCGCTGAGCCGGCAGGACCTGCCGGTACTCGAACACACCGACGCCGACGAGGTCCACCGCGGCGCCTACGTGGTCACCGAGGACCCCGAGCCCGACATCGTGCTGGTCGCCACCGGCTCGGAAGTGCATCTGGCCGTCGACGCCGCCGCGGTGCTGCGCGAGCGTGGGCTTACGACCAAGGTGGTGTCCATGCCATCGTGGGAGCTGTTCGAAGAACAGGATGACGACTACATGGAGGCGGTCCTACCCGCCGCCGTGCCGGTACTGTCGGTGGAGGCCGCGACAAGCTTCGGGTGGTCGCGCTGGGCCGACGACCACGTCGCCATCGACCACTTCGGCGCCTCGGCTCCCGCCGGCGACCTGTTCGACGAGTTCGGCTTCACCCCTGAAGCGGTCGCCGAGGCGGCCCTGGATCTGTTGCAAGACTGAAGCCCTGCGCCAGAGCACATTGGCGGCCAGCGGGGCCACGACCGACAAGGAGCCCGACATGGTACGCAACCCACTGCAGCAGCTGCGCGACCTGCAACAGGCCGTCTGGCTCGACTCAATCCGACGCTCCTACCTGCAGCCGGACGGGTACCTGCCGGGGCTGATCGCCGCCGGCGAGGTGCAGGGGCTGACCAGCAACCCCTCGATCTTCGAGAAGGCGCTGGGCGATGATCACAGCTACGACGAGCAGCTGTCACAGCTGCACGGCGAGGACCCGCGCGATGCGCTGTGGTCGATTATGAAGGCCGACGTGCGCCACGCCTGCGAGCTGTTCCTGCCGCTGTATGACGACAGCGACGGCCAGCACGGGCAGGTCTCCATCGAGTTGGACCCCGCCAGCGCGTTCGACACCGACAAGTCGGTCAGCGAGGGCATGACGCTGTTCACCGATCTCGACCGGCCCAACCTCATGATCAAGGTGCCCGGCACCGAGCCGGGGCTGGCTGCGGTCCCCCGCCTGCTCGCCGAGGGCGTCAACGTCAACATCACCCTGTTGTTCTCGGTGGCGCGCTACGAGGCGGTCATCGCCGCCTACTTCGAGGGCTTGCGGCAACGCGCCGAGGCCGGCGGCGACCTGCGGCGCCTGTCCAGTGTGGCCTCCTTCTTTGTCAGCCGGGTCGACAGCAAGGTCGACGCCCTGCTGGGCTCGGGCCACCCGCTGCTAGGCACCGCGGCCATCGCCAACGCCCGCGTCGCCTACGAGTCACTCCAACGCGCGTTCGACGGACCGCGGTGGGCCGAGCTGGCCGAGCAAGGCGCCCGGGTGCAACGGCCGTTGTGGGCCTCGACCTCGACCAAGGACCCGTCGTACCGCGACGTGCTCTACGTCGAGCAGCTGGCGGGACCCGACACCGTCGACACCATGCCGGAGGCGACGCTGGACGCGGTGCGCGACCACGGCGTCATCGCCGACCGGTTGTCAGGCAGCGGCGAGGAGGACCGCCGGGCGCTGCAACGCCTGGCCGACGAGGGCGTCGACCTGGACCAGGTGACCAAAGAGTTGGAAACCGAGGGCGTCGAGAAGTTCGTCGCCTCCTTCGAGGCCGCGACCGAGACCGTCCGCCAGCACATCACGTAGCGTGCTGGTGGTCTGACCACCGCTCGTAGCGGACGACCTCCTGCACGGGGCGGCGTCCGCGGGCCAACGATCCCGAGCGCCGGTCCGGCGCCGGCTGGCCCAGGGTCGCCAGCCCCACGATCGTGATGTCAGGGGGCATGGCGAGCAGCCGGCGCACGGCGTCGGGCCTGGCGACGTTGAGGAAGCCCGCCGCCAGCCCCTCGTCCACGGCGGCCAGCAACAGCAACGCCAGCGCCGCACCGGCGTCAACCCACCACCACGGCAGCTGCCAGCCGTCCGGTCCCCGGGACCGCCGCTTGTCAGGCTCGGCGTAGCGGTCGCGGTAGTCGTCAGATCGCACCCCGATGACGACGTGCACAGGTGCTACCGACAGCCACGCGTCGAACCCCTGGGCGAGATGGCGCGACTCGTCGCACAGCTGCGCGATCGCGGCTCTGGTGCCGGCGTCGGTCACTACCACGAAGCGCACACCCTGGGCGAAGCCGGCGCTGGGTCCGCGGGCAGCGGCGTGCAGGATCCTGGTGACCGCCGCCGGGTCGACCGGCGCGTCACGGTAGCGGCGCACCATCCGCCGACGGGCCACGACCTGTTGGAACTCCACGCTGCTACGCGCCGGCCTCGCCGTGGACGCACTCCCTCACCGCTGCGGCACCACGCGGCCGGTGACCGCCGGCGCGGTGGCGGTCATGCGGCCGGCGCGGCGCCCCGAGGTCACCTCGGCCGTCTGCACGACCACCACCTCTTGCGCGGTGGGCACCTGCACAGCGGCGGCCACCCCGCACCAGGCGAGGCGTTCGGTGCCCGTCTGCACGCCCTTGCCACCACGCCCCTTGACGGGGAACTCGACCAACGGCGTCGAACGGGCCGTTCCGTCGGTGGCCAGCGTGAGCACCTGCGCCTCGCCATCTTTTCCGCCGGGCACGACGCTGCAGGCCACCAACGCGTTGCCCCCAGGGACTTGCAGGCCGGTGACGCCGGCGGCTCCTCTGCCCATCGGCCGCACGTCGGCGGCCGGGAAGCGGATCACGAGCCCACCGTCGTGGGCCAGCAGCAGGTCGTCGTCCTCGCCGCAGCTGGCTACCGCGACGATGGCGTCGTCGTCACGAACACCCGTGGCGATCATCGCCCGGGTCCTTCCCTGGTACTCGCCGACCTCGGTGCGCTTGACCAGCCCGCGTTCGGAGACCGTCAGGACCGTCTCACCGCCTACGCCCAGCACCACCCCACCGACCAGCGCAGCGTCCGGCCCCTCGCCGAGCAGCTGGGTCAGCGCCGTCCCGCGCTGGCCTACCGGCACTACGGGCAGGTCGGCGACGGCGACCCGGTAGCCGCCGCCGTCGGCATCGACGAGCAGCAGCGTGTCCTCGGTGGTCGCGGACAAGATCGCCACCACGGGGTCGCGTGGCTGGCTGTGGGCGCTGGCCAGCCGGCGCCGGGGCACGCTCTTGAGCCAGCCCCCGGCGGTGACATACACCGTGATCGGCTGCGCCTCCAGCACCGGCCCAGCCACCTCACCGTGGTCGTTGTCCTCGCCGGAGTCGCCACCAGTCGCGGTGCGGGCGATGCGGCTGCGTCGAGGATCGGCGTGCGCGGCCTTGAGCGCCTTCAGCTCGCTTGCGAGCAGGGCGTCGAGCTTGCCGGGATCGGCCAGGATGGCGTCGAGCTCGGCGAGCAGGGCCCGCAGGTCGCGATGCTCGTCGGTGATCTTCTGGCGTTCCAGCGCCGCCAGGCGCCGCAGCATCATGTCCAGCACCGCCCCCGCCTGGATGTCGCTGAGGCCGAATCGCTGTATCAACGTGGTGCGGGCGTCGTCGGCGGTGTTCGAGCCGCGGATGATCGTGATGACCTCGTCGAGGTGGTCCAGCGCCACCAGCAGGCCCTCGAGCACGTGCGCGCGGGCGGCGGCCTTCTCGCGCCGGTTGCGGGTCCGGCGAGTGAGCACCTGCCGCTGATGGCTCAGGTAGGCCACCAGCGCTTCGCGCAGCCCGATGGTCTGCGGCTGCGGGGGGGCGCCGGGACTGGGGCTGAGCAGCGCAACGAAGTTGACGTTGAAGTTGCTGCGCAGGTCCGTCAGGGCGTAGAGGCGGTCGAGCACCGCTGCTGGCTGCTCGCCGCGCTTGAGTTCGATGACGATGCGCATCCCGTCGCGCGAGGACTCGTCGCGCAGGTCGCGGATTGCCTCGACCTTCTTGGTCTTGACCAGCTCGGCCATCCGCTCCAGCAGCGTCGCCTTGTTCACCTGGTAAGGGATCTCGGTGACGATGATGCGCGGCAGCCCGCCGCTGCGCGTCTCGGTGGTGGCGATCGCCTCCATCGTGATCGCTCCCCGCCCGGTTAGGTAGGCGTCGCGGATGCCACTGGCGGCAACGATCCGCCCACCGGTCGGAAAGTCCGGCCCCGGGACGGCGCGCATGAGGTCGTCCACGGTCGCCGCCGGCCTGCGGATCAGGTGCAGGCAGGCGTCGACGATCTCGCCGAGATTGTGGGGCGGGATGTTCGTCGCCATCCCCACGGCAATCCCGCTGGCCCCGTTGACCAGCAGGTTCGGAGCGCGGGCAGGCAGCACAACCGGCTCGGTCTCGTAGCCGTCGTAGTTGCTGACGAGATCGACGGTGTCCTCGTCGATGCCCGTCAACAGCTCCATCGCGATCGCCGACAGCCGTGCCTCGGTGTAGCGCATGGCCGCGGGCGGGTCGCCGTCCACCGAACCGAAGTTGCCGTGGCCGTCGACCAGCGGTGCGCGGCTGGAGAAGGTCTGGGCCATGCGCACCAGCGCGTCGTAGATCGACGTGTCGCCGTGCGGGTGATACTTCTTCATGACATCGCCGACGGCCGACGCGCACTTGCGATACGGCCGCTCGGGGCGCAGCCCCGCCTCCCACATCGCGTACAGAATCCGCCGCTGCACCGGCTTGAGGCCGTCGCGCACATCAGGCAGGGCCCGCCCGACGATCACACTCATCGCGTAGTCAAGGAAGGACCGCTCCATGCGATCGGCGATGTCGACGTCGACGATGCCGTCGCGACCGGCCGGTCCACCTTTGCCGCCGCGCCCGGGCGACCCCGCAGACACGTCAGGCCCGAGGGCGTCCAACAGTGTCGGCTGCTCGCTCACGTCGCTGCGATCCTCGCGGGGTCACTCGTCGCTGGGGCACGTTCCTTTCTCCAGTCTGCCCGGCGGGAAGGGCGGCGCCCAGCAGGCGCCCCCCAACCGACGGGGCCTAGGCGCCGCCGCCTGGCTACATCAGTGAACGCTCAAGCGTTAGGCCAATGCCGCGTCCACGGTGATCTCGACGTTGCCGGCGATCGCCTTGGACAGCGGGCAGCCGTCCTTGACGGCCTCAGCGGCCTTGACAAAGTCCGCCTCCTCGATGCCTGGCACGTTGCCGCGAACCGTCAGCGCCATCGTGCTGACGTGCGCTCCGCCCTCCAACGAGAACGTCGCGACCGCCGACGTCTCCAGTGAGTCGGGGACGTTGCCGTTGTCCGAGAGCGCCTTGGACAGTGACATGGAGAAGCACGACGCGTGCGCAGCCGCCAGCAGCTCCTCGGGGCTGGTGTTGCCCTGCGGGTCCTCCGTCCGGCTGGACCACGACACCGGCAGCGGCTGCGTCGCCTCGGAGGTGTCCAGGGAGGTGGTGCCCGAGCCGGTCTTGAGGTCTCCGTGCCATTGGGTCGTGGCCTTGCGGTCGGCTGCCATGAAAGGACGCTCCTTGATCGATGGGATTCGCACGTCCTACCCAAGCCCGGTCACCAGCAACGGTCACGGGTCGTTGACGTCGGCGTGGGAAAGGTGAAGCTAGTCCCATCCTCGACGACGTCAGGCGCGACCCACCATGGGAAACCTGCAAGGCCAGCTCGTCCTCGTCGCGGTCCTCGTGCTGCTCAACGCGGCCTTCGCGGGTAGCGAGATCGCCTTGGTGTCCCTGCGGGAGGGGCAGCTACAGCGGCTGGAGCGCAGCGGTACCCGCGGCAGGGTCCTGGCCGCACTGGCCCGCGAGCCCAACCGGTTCCTGGCCACCATCCAGATCGGCATCACCCTTGCCGGATTCCTGGCCTCGGCCACGGCAGCGGTGTCCCTCGCCGAACCCCTCGTCGAGCCGCTGTCGTTCCTGGGCACGGCCGCCGGCCCCGTTGCCGTCGCACTGGTCACCATCGTGCTGGCGTACCTGACACTGGTGTTGGGCGAGCTGGCCCCCAAGCGCCTGGCGATGCAGCGCAGCGAGGGATGGTCGTTGCTGGTGGCCCGCCCGCTGTCGCTGATGGCCACGGCCGCCCGGCCGATCGTGTGGTTCCTGGGACGCTCCACCGACCTGGTCGTGAAGCTGGCGGGCGGCGACCCTCACGCGCAGGGCGAGGACGTTAGCGACGAGGAGCTGCGCGACCTGCTGGTGACGCGGCAGACGTTCTCGCGCCCGCAACGGCGGATCCTGTCTGAGACCTTCGAGCTGTTCGAGCGCACGGTCAACCAGATCGCCGTGCCCCGCACCGACGTGATGCTGGTGCAGGCCGATCTGCCCGCCGGCCAAACCGTTGACGCCCTCGTCGCCGGCGGGCACTCTCGCGCGCCGGTGTGCGAGGACGACCTCGACAGCGTCGTCGGCGTCGTGCACCTGCAGGACGTCGTCCACCGCGGCGGGACAGCGCGCGACTGTGCTCGTCCGCCGCTGGCCTTGCCCGAGACCCTCGGTGTGCTCGACGCCTTACGGCGGATGCAGGCCGAGCGCCAGCACTTGGCGATCGTCATCGACGAGCACGGTGGCAGCGCCGGCATCCTGACGCTCGAAGACGTCCTAGAGGAGCTCGTCGGCGAGATCTTTGACGAGTTCGACCCCGACACCAGGGCCGCGCGCCGGGACGACGACGGCAGCCTCCACGTGGTCGGCAGTTTCCCCGTCCACGACTTGCCCGACCTGGGCGTCGAGCTGCCCTCCGGGCCGTATGCGACGATCGCCGGCCTGATCCTGCACCGCCTCGGCCGCCTGCCCACGGGCGGCGAGACCGTCGAGGTTGGCGGCTGGCGGCTCACCGTCGAGGAGGTCCAGGGTCGCGCGATCAGCAAGGTCTGGCTGCAAGCAACGGACGTCTGATGCTGCGGGTGTACATCAGCGGGTGTCGCGGGTATAGGCGACAAACCCGACGATCCAAGGAGTTGTCGTGAGCAACACTGATGACATCAAGGGCCGCGCGAAAGAGGCGACCGGCAAGGCGACTGGCAACAAGGATCTGCAGCGCGAAGGCAAGACCGACCGCGCCAGCGGCAAGGTCAAGCAAGGCGTCGACAAGGTCAAGGACGCCCTCAAGAAGAAGAACCGCTAGCCCTCGAAAGCGCCACCGTCGGCACCGCGCGGACTCCCGTGGTCTCGCGATGTAGCCAGCGCCGTGTCGACAAAGTCGCGGGACCCGCAAGGCTGTCGGGCTCAGCGTTAGGCTCGCGGCATGGCCGACCACCGCGCAGCCCTCGGTCGCCTGCTCGCCGCCGCGACGGCGGGTGCGCTGGATGCGGTCTGCGAGCGCTTCGGCGTGGAGGTGCTCGGCGCCTTCGGCAGCGCCACCGATCCCGATTCGCCTGAGCTGCGTGCCTGGTTCGTCTACCCCTGGCGGGCGCCCAGAGACCTGGATCTCGCGGTGCGGATCGCCGCAGACACCCATCCGGATCTCGTGGGTCTGGCCGCGGCCTTGCACGCAGTCTGCGGACCGGCCGAGATCGACCTGCTCGATCTGCGCACCGCCGAACCCGTCGCCACTACCGCCGGGCTGGTCGGGGGCGTACCGCTGTACGAGCACCGACCCGGCGCCTTTGCCGAGGCACAAGTCGCCGCCGTGCTGGAGGAGCTGGACACCGCTTGGCTGCGTCGCCTCGAGCTGGAGCTACTTAGCTCGTGACCCCGCGCGTGTTCCGGCCGCAGCTCGTGCAGGCCAAGCTCCGGCTGCTCCAGCGCCTCTTACAGGAGCTGGAGGGTCTCGGGCAGCTCACCCGTGATCGTCTCGAGGCCGAGCCGGTGGTGCGTCTGGCGCTCGAGCGTCTCCTGACCCAGCTGGTCGACGTCGCGGTGAGCGTAAACACCCACGTCGCCACCGCGATACTCAGCCGGGCTCCGGCCTCATACCACGAATCCTTCCTGCTGGCCGCGCAGTCAGGCGCCATTCCCGATGCCCTGGCTGAGCAGCTGGCGCCGTCAGCGGGGCTGCGCAGCCGGTTGGTGCACCAGTACGACACCATCGACTTGGACGTCGTAGCGGCCGCTTCGGCGCAAGCGCTGTCTGACTACCGGGCTTACCTGCGCGCCGTCGCCCGCTTCCTGGCGGCACGAGGCGACTGACGCTCTGCCGTCGACGTGTCAGGCGTCGATGTTGTCGGCGTAGACGGCGTTGGCCTCGATCCACCCGCGCCGATCGGCGGCCGACTCACCCATCAACAGACTCAGCACCTGGTCCGCGCGGGCCGCGGTGTCGACCGTCACGCGAAGCAACGTGCGCCGGGCCGGATCCATCGTCGTGGCCCACAACTGCTCGGGATCCATCTCGCCAAGCCCCTTGAAGCGGCTGATGTCGATGCCGGACTGGCCCTTGAACGCGCCCCGTAGCAGGCGATCTCGCTCGCGGTCATTCATGGCGTAGGCCGTCTTCGTACCCTTGCGTAGCTGGTACAGGGGCGGCTGAGCGATGTACAGGTGCCCACCGTCGACCAGCTTAGGCATCAGCCGGTAGAAGAAGGTCAGCAGCAGCGTGGTGATGTGATCGCCATCGACGTCCGCGTCGCTGAGAATCGCGACCTTGTGGTAGCGCAGGCGGCTGTAGTCGAAGTCATCGCCGACGCCGGTGCCGATCGCCTTGATGAGGTTGCCGATCTCGGCGTTGCCCAGCACCCGGCGCAGCTGCGCCTTCTCGACGTTGAGCACCTTGCCGCGCAGGGGCAGGATCGCCTGAGTGTGGCGGTCGCGGGCCAACTTGGAGGAGCCACCGGCCGAGTCGCCCTCCACGACGTACAACTCGCACTCCACCGGGTTGCGGCTCGAACAGTCGGCGAGCTTGCCGGGCAACCCGGCCGAGGTGCTGTCGAGGATGCCCTTGCGACGGGTCAGGTCACGTGCCTGGCGGGCCGCCTCCCGTGCCTTGGCGGCCACCTTGGCCTTGCGCACGATCTTCCGCCCGAGGGCGGGGTTGGCGTCGAGCCACTCCAACAGCCCGTCGTTGACGCAGCGTTCCACGTAGCGACGCATGACCGCGCTGCCGAGCTTGCCTTTGGTCTGGCCCTCGAACTGGGGGTCGGGCATCTTGACGCTGATCACGGCGACCATGCCCTCGCGCAGGTCGTCGCCGCTCAAGCGTGGGTCACTCCTGGCGAAGACCTTGTTGGACTCCGCCCAGCGGTTGACCGTGCCAGTGATCGCCTTGCGGAAGCCCTCCTCGTGGGCGCCGCCGTCGGGCGTGCGGATGATGTTGACGTAGCTGCGCAGCCGCTCGTCGAACCCACCCGCCGACCAGTTCACGGCGATGTCACAGGCGAGCATCTTGTGGTGCTCGAACTCCTCGGCACGCGAGATCACCACCGCCCGCGACAGCAGCGGTTCATCCTCGCCGAGCAACAAGGCCGCAAAGTCGGCGGTGCCCTTGCGGTAGACGAACGTTTCCTGTGCACCGGTGCGCTCGTCGGCGAAGTCGATGCGAAGGCCGGGGTTGAGCAGGCAGGTCTCCCGCAGGCGGGTGGCGATGCGCTGGTCGTCGAAGGTGGTCTCGTCAAAGACCGTGGGGTCGGGCCAGAACCGGACGGTGGTCCCGCTGCGCTTGGCGCGCCCCACCACGGTCAGCGGCTTGGTCCGCTTGCCGCGGGCGAAGGCCATCGCGTGGCGCTTGCCGTCGCGCACCACCTCCACCTCGGTGCGGACGGACAACGCGTTGACCACCGAGACGCCGACGCCGTGCAGGCCACCGGAGACCGCGTAGGCCTGCTGGTCGAACTTGCCGCCGGCGTGCAGCTTGGTCAGCACCACCTCGACGGCCGGCTTGCGCTCCTTGGGGTGGCGCTCCACGGGGATGCCGCGCCCGTCGTCTGTCACCTGGACACCCCCGTCGGCCAGGACCGTGACCGTGATATGCGAGGCGTGGCCAGCCAGATGCTCGTCGACGGCGTTGTCCACGACCTCCCACACCAGGTGGTGCAGGCCCCGCAGGTCCGTCGAGCCGACGTACATGCCAGGCCGCTTGCGGACAGCCTCGAGGCCTTCCAGCACACTGATGGACTTGGCGGTGTAGGTCACGCGGGGCTCTCGGGACATGGACGGCGGCGGGCGCGGCCATTGTGCCCGCAGCGGGCGCCCGCCCCGCGCAGGTGCGGCGCCGGTGGGCAGGTACATTTCGGGCGTGAGGCGCCCGCAGCTTTCCGCACACGACTTCGCCGAGTACCTGGCGGCCGTCTCCGCCGCAGCGGACGTCGCCCAGGCGCTGCGCGAAGGCGCCCGCCGCGCCGCCGAGGCGGTCGGCGCCGAGGTCGCCGCGGTCGTCACCGGCGACGAGGTCATCGCCTGCGTTGGCTACAGCGACATGGTCCCGGTGAAGGAGCTGGTGGCCGTCGCCACCAAAGGACGGGGGCTGGCACCGGTCCCGGGCGCCGGTGATTGCCCTGCGGTCAGCGTGCCGCTGGACGACGCCTCGCTGGGAGCGCTGGTGATCGTCCGCTCGTGGGCGCCGCTCGCCCTGGAAGAGGTGGCCCTGTTGCACGGCATGGGCCGCGTGCTGATGGTCACCGCGCGGATGTTGCGGTCTATGGCGTCGCTACGGGAGCGCAATGAGCTGCTCGATCGCCTGTCGCGCATCCAAAGCTCCATTTCCCACCGAGCGCCGTTGCAGGAGGTGCTCGACGCCATCACCAACGGTGCCAGCGAGCTGCTCAACGTTGAGGTCGTCGGTGTCCGGCTCATCAGCCCGGACGACCCCGGCATCCTGCTGCTTGCCTCGGCCCACGGCATCCGACCCGAGCTCATCGACAAGATCCGGCAGGGTCCGGTCGGCGAGGGTGCCGGCGGCCGCGCGATCGCCGAAGACCGGCTGGTGATCATCGACGGCTACGCCGAGGACGGCCAAGGACTGGCGGCGTTCCGCCAGGACGGCCTGCAGACGGCGATGGCCGTACCCGTGCACGAGCAGGGTGAGGTTGTGGGCTCGATGACGGTCGCCTCGTACGAGCGAGGCCGCCGCTACAGCGAGGTGGAGCAATCGGCCCTGCTGGCGCTGGGCGAGCACGCGAGCCTCGCGCTGGCCGACGCCCGGACGGTCCAGGCCATGCGCGACGCCCAGCAGACCAAAGATCTGTTCCTGGCCATGGTCTCCCACGAGCTGAAGACGCCCCTGACCGTCATCATGGCCAGCCTGCGAACGCTGGAGAAACGCGGTCAGCACCTCGACGAAGACCGCCGCCTGGAGATGCTGCAGATCGCCTACCGCCGGGGGCGTGAACTGGAACGGCTCATCGACGGGCTGCTGCAGGGCGCCCGCGCCGAGATGGCGACCAAGGTCGAGCAGGTCTTCCTGCCCGACCTGGTCGCTGAGACCGTGGCTGCCGTCGAGGGGGATCGAGTCCGGATCGGCGCGATTGCCCCGGCCGACTTGTGGACCGACGCCAGCGCGGTGCAGGTCGTGCTCGCCAACCTGCTTGACAACGCCCTGGCGCACTCACCCGCCGGTTCGCCGGTGACTGTGGATGCCGGCGACGACGACGACACCTTGACCTTGACCGTCACCAACGAGGGCGTGCTGCCCGACGACATGGAACCCGCCGAGCTATTCCGGCCGTTCCAGCGCGGTTCGTCAGCTCACAGCTCGAGCGTCGGCCTTGGCCTGTCGGTCGGGGCCCGCCTCGCCGAATCCCTGGGTGGCACCCTGGAGGTCACCGGCTTGGACAATCACGTCGCCTTCAGCCTGCGGATTCCGTGTTTGGTTCCCTGACCCGCGACGCGCGGTGGCCGGCCAGAAAGTCCTCGACCGCCTGGGTGTAGCGGTCGGGGTCGGCGTTGTACGCCTCCACGTGGCCGGCGCCGACGACGCGTTCGTAGGTCACCAGGTCGGGGCGCGCCGCGGCGAAGACGTCCGAGGTCGCCACGGGAACCGTGGTGTCGGCGGTGCCGTGGAACAGCAGGATCGGTACGTCGAAGTCGTCGGCCGCCTCGAGTTGGTCGAGGTCGTCGAAGTCGATCCCGCCGCGCAGCTCCGCGGCGAACATGCCCAGGGGCACGATCTCGGATGGCACCCCCCGCTGCTGGGCAGCCAGGCCCAGCACCGGTCCCCAATCCAGGACCGGGCCGTCGAGGATCACGCCGCTGACCAGGTGGGCCCGCTCGGAACGGCGCAGGAACGTCGTGACCACCTGCGCACCCATGGAATAGCCAACCAGCACGACATGCCGAGCCCCCAGGGCGCGGACGTAGCCAACCGCCGCGTCCAGGTCGGCCCATTCGGTGGCACCAAGCCCGTACAGGCCATTGGGCGCCGCCGGCGCGCCGTTGTCGTTGCGGTAGCTGGTGCACAGCGAGGGCAGGCCAGCGTCGTGCAGCGTCGGCAGCAGCCGGAAGCATTCGTTGCGCTGCGCTCCGCGGCCGTGAACCAGCACCGCCCAGGTCTGCCGAACATTCGCGGTGGTCGCCAGCCAGGCGGGATAGCGCCCCAAAGGCCCGGGCACGCTGACTTCGTTGACCGGGAAGTCAAAGCCCGTCGCCGCCCCGTCCTCGGGGGACGCGTAGCTGTCGATGCGAGCGTCCTGACCCGGCCGGGGCCGTCCGTCGAGTGCGGTGTAGTCGCGGGTGACCGTGCCGTCGCCCTGGTTCACAATGGTCCCGACCAGGCCGTAGCCGGACGCGAAGTCCAGGCCCCACACGCCGGGGCGCCGCGCTGGCTGGGTCGCTTCCAGGGTGACGCGGTCACCCGCGACCGCCTCGACGCGCGTGGAGTACACGGGTACCGCCGGCGGTTCGGGGACCAAGATCTCACCCGAGTAGTACCAGCCGACCCCCGCCACGGCGGCCAGACCCAACACCACGGCGACCGCCAGCAGCCCGCGCAACCAGCGCCACACGTCAGCGCTTCTCCCCCACCAGGAAGCCGGCCAGCGCCGCCCGTGCGGCGGCCAGGTTGTGCTCGGGCACGTACTCGCCCGCTTGGTGCGCCTGGGTTGTCAGCCCCGGGCCGTAGTTCAGCGCCGGGACTCCCAGCTGGCTGAAGCGCGCCACGTCGGTCCAGGCCTGCTTGGGCTGGACCGCGGCGTCGACGGTGTCGCAGAAGGTGGCGACCAGCCCGGCGTCGCGCCGAGGGCGTCCGGCAGCGGCCTGGTCGATTACGGTCATAGGCGCGCGACCTGCGACCAGCTGGCCGACGCGGGCCTCGGCCTGGGTGGTGGTCTTGTCCGGGGCGTAGCGGTAGTTGATGTTGACGGTGAAGCGGTCCGGCACGACGTTGCGGGCGTTGTCGGTCCAGGCGCCGGTGGCGGTGAAGACCTCGCGGTAGGTCAGCCCGTCCACCTCGACGTCGGTCGGCGGTCGTTCGTGCAACTCGGCGAGGAAGGCGCCCGCTTTGGTCAGCGCGTTGTCGCCCTGCCAGGGCCGCGCCGAATGCGCGGCCTGTCCTCGGAACGTGACCTCGGCGTGTAACGCGCCCATGCAACCCAGCTGCACGCACAGATCTGTGGGTTCCAGCACGACCGCCAGCGAAGCCCGCCCGAGGTCCGGCATGGCGGTCAGGACGGCGCCGAGCTCGTTGCCATCGTGCGGTCCCTCCTCCCCCGCATAGGCCACCAACAGCAGGTCGTAGGGACCGGCGCGCAGGCCGGTGTCCTCGAAGCAGTCCATGGCCACGGCCAGACCGGACTTCATGTCACTGGCGCCGCGGCCGAGGATGCGATCGCCGTCGCGGCGAGGATCCCCGTCAGCGTCGGTTGGCGGAACCACGTCGGTGTGGCCGACCAGCAACACCACCGGCCGCCCGTCGTCGCTGCCGCCCACCACCAGCGAGTGCCCTGCCCGGCGGAGGCGCTGGCCGGCGTAGCGGTGCTCCAGCCAGTCGGCGATCGGCCCCTCCTCGCCGGTCACCGACGGCAGCGCGAGCAGGTCCAGCAACAGGTCCCCCAACGCCGTGGCCGCCATCTGTCGCGCCGGTCCTCTACACGGCCACGTCGTGCTCGCGCAACGCGTCGTTGAGCGACACCTTGACGTCGGTCGCCGCCGACCGGTAGGCGATGATGAGCGCGCAGCTGACCTGGTAGGTGCCGGCGGGAAACTGCTTCGGCCGGGTCCCTTGCACGACGATGGCGCGGCTTGGCACCCGGCCCTTGTAGGTCACCGGCTCGGCTCCGGTGACATCGATGACCGGGATGGAACCGGTCAGGCGGACCCCCGCGCCGAGCACAGCGCCGCGCTCGACCACGACTCCCTCGGTGACGATGCAGCGCGAGCCGATGAAGGCGTCGTCCTCCACGATCACCGGGCGCGCCCCAGGTGGCTCCAGCACACCACCGATGCCGACACCACCGGCGAGGTGCACGTTGCGCCCGATCTGTGCGCAGGAGCCGACGGTGGCCCAGGTGTCGACCATGGTGCCGCTGCCAACCCAGGCGCCGATGTTGACATAGGAGGGCATCAGCACCGCCCCTCGCTCGACGAAGGCGCCGTGGCGCACCACCGCCGGCGGCACGACCCGCACCCCCGCTGCGGCGTAGCCGCGCTTGACCGGGACCTTGTCGTGGTACTCGAACGGTCCCACCTCTGTGGTGGTCATGCTGCGCTGGCGGAACGACAGCAGGATCGCGCGCTTCAGCCACTGATGGACATGCCAGTCCGAAGCCGGCGCACCCTGGTCCTCAGCGGGCGCGGCGCGATCCTCAGCGGGCGCGGCGCGATCCTCAGCGGGCGCGCGGCGATCCGCGGCCTTCTCGGCGACGCGGACCTCGCCACGGTCGAGCAGGTCCAGCGCGGCGTCGACGGCGGCGCGCGCCTCCGGCTCGTCCCAGGCCCCGCTGTCGTACGCCCGATCGATGACGTCGGCCAGGTGCTCGATGTCGCTGATGATGGTCCTCCCGGTCGTGGTCATCCTGCCTCAAGCGGCCGGCAGCGTGCCGGCGGCGATGGCCTGCTGCCAGATGGCGACGGCCTCGCCGCAACCGTCCACCGAGGGAACCAGCGCCAGGCGCAGCCAACCCTTGCCGGCGGGACCGAACACGCGCCCGGGCGAGGCGATGATCCGGTGACGCAGCAGCGCCTCGGCATAGGCGGCGTCGTCACCGCCGGGCGCCGCGAACCACAGGTAGAAGGTGGCGCTGCTGCCGCTGACCCGGATGCCGGCCTCGGCGAAAAAGTCCAGCACCACCGCCCGCTTGGCGTTGAACAACCCCCGGCGCTCGGCAGCGTGGCGGTCCTCCGACCAGGCGGCCATTGCCGCACGTTGCATCGCCTCCGGGCTGGCGGTGCCGATGTTTGGGCGCAGCAGCCGCTGCGCCGCGATGAGCTGGGGATCCCCGACCAGGGCTCCGCAGCGGTAACCCGTCATCCCGGAGCGCTTCGACAGCGAGAATGCCACCAGCAGGCCGCGTAGCTGCGGGTCGTCGGCGGCAGCCTGTAACAGCGACGGCGGCGGCTGATCGTCGTCGGGATAGATGTCGGCGTAGCACTCGTCGCTGCACAACACGAACTCGTGGGTTCGCGCGGTCGCCAGCGCCCGGCGGTGGTAGGCCAGGTCCACCGTGGCACCGGTCGGGTTGTGCGGGTAATTGGTCCAGGCGATGCAGGCCGACCGCAACCGCTCGGGGGCCAACTCGTCGAGGTTCAGCCGCCACCCGCGTTCCGGCAGCAGGGCAACGGGATCGGAGGTGCCGCCGGCGAACAGCTGACCGCGCTCGTAGATCGGATAGCCAGGATCACCCCAGATGACGGCGCGCCGGTCGCCGTGCGGATCGACGATCGCCAACGGCAGGTGGAAGACCCCCTCCTTGGAGCCTGCCGTGGGCAGCACCTGCGTGTCTGGGTCGACCTGCACGCCGAAGCGGCGCGCCACCCAGCCCGCGATGCTGCGCCGCAACTCGGCCAGTCCCCCCGCGGTCGGGTACTGGCTGGTCGCCGGGTTGCCGTCGATCAGCGCCTGGCGGATGAACTCGGGCGTTGGCTCGACGGGATCACCGATGGAAAAGTCGTGCGCCGGCTCGGGCTCGGCCCGCATGGCTCTGGCCAGCTCCTGGAAGGCGGCCAGCGGGTAACCGCCCAGACTGTCGAGCAGCGGATTGGATGGCAGCGGCATCGGCGGGAGCCTAGCGGCCGGTCGAGGAGGTAAAGCGCAGGCAAAAGTTGTGCGCGCGGCCACCGTATCTCGCCGTTTGCCACGAATTTCCGGCAGATGACCGCAACAGCGGGAACGATTCGGGACCGAGTGGTGTTGGGTACGTATGTGAATGGAAGCACAAGCCTGAGGGAGGGTGGGTCCGCATGATGAACGTGCCGGAGGACCTCCTCGATCTGTACTTCAGCGAGCTGGGGAAGGTCCGCTTGCTGACCGCTGCCGACGAGGTGCGCCTGGCCAAGACGATCGAGGCCGGTCGTGAGGCGCAGGACAAGCTGGACGCGGGGAACACCGCCGAACGCGAGGAGCTCGAGCGCCTAGCCCGCGAGGGTCAGATGGCGTTCGACCACTTCGTGGCCGCCAACCTGCGCCTGGTCGTCAGTGTTGCCGCGCAGTTTTCCAAGCGCTCGACCCTCGACCTCGGCGAGCTGATCCAGGAGGGCAACCTCGGCTTGCTGCGGGCCGTGGAGAAGTTCGACTGGCGACGCGGGTACAAGTTCTCCACCTATGCGACCTGGTGGATCCGCCAGGCCA
>JACCTL010000140.1 GCA_013812395.1 Euzebyaceae bacterium | reverse complement strand
CCCGGGAACCTTCGGCCAGCGTCTTGAAGCCCGTCCCCTGGATCGCGGAGAAGTGAACGAACACGTCGTCCCCGTCCTCGCGGGAGATGAACCCGTAGCCCTTGTCGTCAGAGAACCACTTCACGGTGCCAACTGCCATTGCGTTGCCCTCGTTTTCTCGTTGCGGAGAACCGGTGGGGCTCCCCCCACTGGCTCGGAGGGGCTGCACTAGCGGTTTGGTACCACTGCAGACGTCACGGAGTTCGTGTCCCTCGCTGTCAAAGGTTAGCAGGCACGTCGGCAAGTGGGCAGGCCCTTTTCTGGTCGGTGGACGAGGTGTCCGCCGCGGTTCGCTCAATCCCCCTCCAGCGGGTGGCGCCATCGCAGCCCCGAGAATCGCGCGAAGCCACGGTCCGCCGAGTACCAGGTGGCGCCGCGTTCGATCGCCATGGCCGCGAGATAGGCGTCAGGAAGAAGGTTGCCCTTCACCTCCGCGGAGCGACACAGCCGCGCAAAGATGGCCCAGTGCCGAGCTCCTGGGACGACCGCTAGCGCGCTGGGTGCTGCCCGTACCGTCTCGGCAAATTCCAGCGCGATGTCCAGCGGGGACGGGTCGCGGAAGATCCGAGGATGCGTTACGACGCGAAGGAAGCCTGACAGCACCAGGCTGCTGACGCCCAGCGGCTCGTCATCGGTGCGGGCGTCGTCAAGCCATGAGCGGTAACGGGTGTGGTTACTGGCCTCCGGGCGATGCGCGTAGACGAGGACGTTGACGTCAACGCAACGCATCGACTGGCTCGTCGGTGTCCATCAGATCGCGCAGGCCCGCGTTGTTGGTCAGATCCACCCCGGGCAACACGCCGCTACCGCCGTAGGTCGGCAGCCTCGGCGGCCGCTCATGAGGCTCCTGGTCCTCCGCGGTGACGGACCGCCGGATAGCGTCTTCGATGACCTCCCCGACGGTGCGTCCCGCCCGTGCAGCCTGCTCCTTGACCGCCCGATACAACTCATCGTCGATCCTCACGGTTGTACGCATATGAGCATCATAGCATCTAGGCCAGTCATCTTGGTGCTCCGCGCTGCAGGTCTCGAAGCCTTCACGTCAGCGCCGGCCGCGCCCCTCGCAAGCTCGCCACAGCCGCGACCGCGGCACCGCCGAACCCGACCAGGGAGACCACCAGCAGC
This sequence comes from Euzebyaceae bacterium, assembly GCA_013812395.1. Classification (GTDB taxonomy): domain Bacteria; phylum Actinomycetota; class Nitriliruptoria; order Euzebyales; family Egibacteraceae; genus JACCTL01. Next base: position 17,167 of record JACCTL010000140.1, on the reverse strand, counting down.
GCCCCAGTAATCAGCGTCAGATCCCAGGGGGCAAGGCCGGCGAGCGTCTGGATCACGCTGACCGCGACCAGCCCGGCGTAGCCACCGCTGGCGACCAGGACAGTCCGCCTCCGCCGTGCGACGCCGAAGGTGGAGAATCCCAGCAGCCACGCCAGCCCGGGCAGGGCCTGGATGCTGTGCATGCCGACCGCGTGCGGCACCTTCATGATTCCTGCCCCTCCCCACGTGGTGAGTTGCGCTGCCCCCGCCTCGGCAGCGTTGATGCCTTGGTAGATCATCAGCCCGCCAGCGATCTGCGCGACGACCAGGCAGACCAGGCCGGCGCGCATCGCCACCGTCATGCCCGCCGGCCCGTCGATCGGCTTGAACGAGCGGATGGTCAACACCAGGATGACCGCCACGGTCACGGCGATGGCCGCCCCATTGGCTATGAACAACGCCGTGTCGAAGGTCGTATCGAAATTGAAGTGCGACGCGACACCCCGCGCTCGCTGCACGCTCACCCAGGCGACTTCGCTGCTGTTCGCCGCGGCCAACGGTGCCAGCAGGCACCACTGAAGGCGGCGGCCGAGGCGCTGGTAGCCCGACAGCCAGGCCAGGGTCACCGTCGTGAGGCCGAACGAGACCCCGAACGCGAACGGCTTGCGCCACGCCACCGGGCCGACCCACGGACCGCCAAGCACCACGTACCCGAGCAAGTGCAGGAAGCCGACGCCGATCAGCACCGTACCGACCGCGTAGGCCAGCCGCTGGGCCGGGCTTGCATCCCGCGCCAGCTGCCGCAGCGAGCGCCCCACGGCCACGAGGACCGCCATAACGAATCTCCAGTGATCGTTGTCTGCGTTGGCGGTTCATCCGAGCAAATGTGAGGCAGTCCGTGCAACGGCTCGCGACCACCGCAAGCCGTCTTCCGCGCCCCCGCCGCCGACCAGGGGGCGGGCCGGTGCGCCCAACCGAAACTCGATTTCCACGGTGGGTGCCCGCGGCAGGATTCGAACCTGCGGCCTTCTGCTCCGGAGGCAGACGCTCTATCCCCTGAGCTACGCGGGCGAGACCGCGCAGTGTACATGGGGCCGTGAGCGGGGCGGGCCCCCGAAACCACCCCTGGCCGTCCGCCGGATCGGCGTGGCTACGTGGTGGGTACCATTCGCAGCATGGTCGGGGGTAGGAGACGTCGTTGGCGCGTGTAATGGCGGTGGACGACGACCACGTGATCCGTGGCCTGCTCGAGGTCAACCTCGAGATGGAAGGCCATGACGTCGTCACCGCCGTGGACGGCAAGGACGCGCTGGACAAGGTCCGCGAGAACCCGCCGGACCTGATTCTGCTCGACGTGATGATGCCCAACGTCAACGGCTGGCAGGTCGCCGAGGCCCTGAAGGCTGACGAGGCGACCCGCGACATCCCAATCGTGTTCCTGTCCGCGCGGGCGATGGAGGCCGACGTCCGCCACGGCACGGATCTGGGGGTCGAGTCCTACGTCACCAAGCCGTTCGACCCCATCGACTTGATGGAACTGGTGGGACGGCTGCTGGCCGAGCGGGGGTTGTAAGCCTGATGCCTCCCGCTGTGCCCAGCGGCCCCGCTGAGTTGACCGTCGCGTTCCGCAAGGCGATGGCCGACGCCGGCCTGCCCGAGCAGCAACCGGCCTTCGAGCGCCCACGCCAGCGCGTGCACGGCGATTGGGCCACCAATGTGGCGTTGACGCTCGCCAAGCCGGTCGGACGCTCACCGCGCGACATCGCCGCTGCCATCGTCGAGCATCTCGCCCTGCCCGCCGACGTCGACCGTGTCGAGATCGCCGGTCCCGGGTTCGTCAACATCCACCTGTCGCATGCCGCCCTCGAACAGATCGTTCGCGGTGCCGTGCTGGCAGGGCCGGCCTGGGGGCGTAGCGCCGTGCGAGAGCAGGCGCAGCGGGTCCAGGTCGAGTTTGTCTCCGCCAACCCGACAGGGCCGCTGCATATCGGCGCTGGGCGCTGGGCCGCGGTCGGCGACGCAATCGCCTCCCTGCTGGACGCCGACGGCTTCGAGGTGTCGCGGGAGTACTACTTCAACGACGCCGGTACGCAGATGCAGCGCTTCGGCGAGAGCGTGCTCGCGGCGATGCGCAACGAGGACCCGCCCGCCGACGGCTACCAGGGCGCGTACATCGGCGAGTTGGCCCAAGAACTGCAGGCCGAGGCCGGCGACGTGCCCGAGGCCGGCGACGTGCAGGCCGAAGCAGGCGACGTGCCCGAGGCCGCCTACCGCCGGATGCTGGAGCGGATCACCGCCTCGCTGGAACGCTTCGGCGTCTCGTTCGACCAATTCTTCGGCGAGCGGACGCTGCACGAGTCCGGCGCCATCGATCGCACCATCGAACGCCTGCGCTCCGCCGGGCATGTCTTCGAGGCCGACGGCGCCACGTGGCTGCGGACGACGCAGTTCGGCGACGATCGCGACCGCGTCCTGATCCGCGCCAGCGGCGAGCCGACCTACTTCGCCGCCGACTGTGCCTACCTGGTGTCAAAGCTGGAGCGCGGCTTCGACCGTTGCATTTATGTGCTCGGCGCCGACCACCATGGCTACGTCCGGCGGCTGCACGCGATCGAGCTGGCGCTGGGAGGCGACGGCGCGCACGTCGAGGTGCTCATCGGCCAGCTGGTGACCTTCCTGCGCAACGGCGAGCCGGTCCGCATGAGCAAGCGCAGCGGCGAGATGGTGACGCTGGACGACCTCATTGACGAAGTCGGCCCGGACGCCGCGCGCTACACCTTCCTGCGCACCTCCATTGACCAGAGCCTGGACTTCGACCTCGCCGAGGTGGTCCGCCAGGAGCGCGAGAATCCCGTCTACTACGTGCAGTACTCGCACGCGCGGATCGCCGGGATCATGCGGACCGCCACCGAACGCGGTGTGCAGCCGGGAGCCGTGGATGACGCGCCGTTACAGCGGTTGGTCCATCCCACCGAAGAAGAGCTCATACGCCGCATCGGCGAGTTCCCGGAGATGGTCGAGTACGCGGCCGGCGAGCGCGCACCCCACCGTGTCGCCCGCTACGCCGAGGAGCTGGCGGAGGCCTTCCACCGCTTCTACACCGAATGCACCGTGGTCAGCGATGACCAAGCACTGACGACGGCCCGCTACTGGCTGTGCGTCGCGACGCGGCAGACCCTGGTCAACGCGCTGGGCCTGCTCGGCGTCAACGCGCCGGACCGCATGTGACGGTCAGATCGGAAGGATCTGTATGAGAGGATGTAAATGAACGGAAGCGACACCGCCAGTGCACCGCAGCGCTACCGCCGCGCCCTCGAAGGGCTGGTCGGCATCCCCGCGACCGAGGGCAACCAGGTCGACGTCCTGCGCAATGGTGACGAGATTTTCCCCGCGATGCTGCAAGCGGTCCGCGAGGCCACCCACACCGTAGACATCACGACCTACGTCTACTGGACCGGCGACATCGCCAAGCACTTCGCGCAAGCGCTGAGCGAGCGCGCCCGCGACGGCGTCCGGGTCCGGGTGCTGCTCGACGCCGTCGGTGCCCACGCGATGAACAAGGACCTCGGTGAGCAGATGAAGGACGCCGGCTGTCACCTGGAGTGGTTCCGCCCGCCGACGACCTGGAAGGTGTGGGAAACCAACAACCGCACCCACCGCAAGGTGCTCATCTGTGACGAGGAGGTCGCGTTCATCGGCGGCGTCGGCATCGCCAAAGAGTGGGAGGGCGACGCCCGCAACCCCGAGGAGTGGCGTGACACTCACCTGCGGGTCCGAGGCCCCGCCGTGGACGGCTTGCGCGCGGCCTTCGTCGGCAACTGGGCCGAGACCGGGCAACCGTTGTTCGACGAGACCGACCGCTTTCCCGAGCAACCGCAGTGCGGGGACTCGTTGGTGCAGGTGGTGCAGTGTCCGTCCCAGACGGGCTGGAGCGAGATGGCCACGGTCTACGGCGGGATGATCAGCATGGCAGAGGAGCACGTGCGACTGACCAGTGCCTACTTCGTTCCCGACGAGCGCTTCGTGGATCTGCTGTGCCGCGCCGCCCGCAGGGGTGTGGACGTGGAGGTGCTGGTCCCGGGCGAGCACACCGACAAACGGGTCGTGCAGATGGCCGGCGAGGCGGACTACGAAGAGTTGCTGGAGGCTGGCATCATGATCTGGCGCTACGGGCCGACGATGCTGCACGCCAAGGTGCTCAGCATCGACGGCCTGGTAGCGACGGTCGGCTCCGCCAACTTCGACACGCGCTCCTTGCGGCAGAACGAAGAGGCCAACCTCGTGATCTTCGATCCGGACGTGGTCGCCGTCTTGGACCGGCACTTCGCCGAGGACGTCGGTGTCAGCGAGCCCGTCGATCCCGATCGCTGGGCGCAGCGGGGAGCAATGCAGCACAGCGCCGAGGCAGCCACGGACCTCGTCGACGAGCAGCTTTGAGCCAACCCTGGCCGCGCACTGCAGCCTGGGTCGACGGTTGGCTGACCTCGATCGGCGGTGTCGACGTCGCCGAGTTGGCCGCGATGTACGGCACGCCGCTGTACGTCATGGACCGCGCCGAGCTGCTGTCGCGGATGCGCGAGTACCGCCAGGCGTTCGGACCGGACGTGTCGGTGGTCTACGCCGCCAAGGCCCTGTGCGTCGTGGGTGTCCTGCAACTGGCCGCCGACCAGGGGCTGGGAGTCGATGTCGCCAGCGACGGTGAGTTGTGCACCGCCGAGCGCGCCGGCTTCCCCATGCAACGCGTCGTGCTCCATGGCAACAACAAGTCCCGTGACGAGCTGCGCCACGCTGCGCGGCTGGGGGTCGGCACGATCGTGGCGGACAGCCTCGGCGAACTCGACCGGATCGCCGCGGTCGCCGCCGAGGTCAACCGGCAGCTGGTGGTGATGCTGCGAATCACGCCTGGCGTGGCGGCGTCCACCCACGCATTCATCGCCACCGGCCATGACGACGCGAAGTTCGGCTTCAGCCTCTGGCGAGGGGCGGCGGCCGAGGGCATCGACCGGGCGTTGAACCTGCCCGGCGTGCATCTGACCGGGCTGCACTGCCACATCGGCAGCCAGGTGACCGCGACCGACGACTTCGTCGTCGCCGCCAAGGCGATGTGCGGCCTGCTCGGCGAGACTCGAGACCGCCACGGCGTCGAGCTGGACGAGTTGAACCTCGGCGGCGGTCTCGGCATCGCGTACGGCCCTGACGACCACACGCTGGCGGTCACCACCTATGCCGACCGCTTGCTCACCACGGTCGGTGACGAGCTGGCGGCACGGCGTCTGGCAACGCCGCGGCTGGCGGTCGAGCCTGGTCGCTCGATTGTCGGACCCGCCGGTCTCACGCTGTACAGGGTTGGGGCCGGCAAGGAGATCGCCGGCTTGCGGCGCTGGGTCAGCGTCGACGGCGGCATGAGCGACAACCTGCGCCCGGCGTTGTACGGGGTCCGCTACGCGGTGGCCCCCGCCGGCACGCCGAGGCACGGCCCGACCGCCGAGTTCTCGGTGGCCGGCAAGCACTGCGAGACCGGCGACGTGGTCGCCGCCGACGTGGACCTGCCCGAAGATCTCGGGGAGGGCGACCTGCTGGCGGTGGCGGCCACGGGCGCCTACGGCTACGCGATGGCCAACAACTACAACCGCCTGCCCCGACCGGCGATGGTGCTCGCCGGCGACGGCGCGGCACAGCTGCTGGTGCGCCGCGAGACGCTTGACGACGTCTTGGCCCACGACATCGTGCTGCGCTGACTTCGGCCAAGCCAGGCTCAAGGGACTCCCGACGCCCACCCCTACACTGCCCCACCATGAGCCAGCGCAGCCTCACCGTCGGGATGCTGGGCTGCGGGACGGTCGGGAGCGGCGTCGTGCAGCTGCTGGATGAGCACGCCGACGAGATCACCGCCCGCCTCGGCTGCCACCTGCGGATGGGCCCCGTGGCGGTGCGTCGGCTGTCGCTCGGCCGCGATGTCGACGTCGCGGGGCTCACCGACGACCCGCGCGCGGTGATCGACCACCCCGACACCGACATCGTGGTGGAGGTGATGGGCGGCATCGAGCCGGCTCGCAGCCTGATCAGCCAGGCGCTGACCGCGGGCAAGAGCGTGGTGACGGCCAACAAGGAGCTGGTGTCCACCCTCGGTCCCGAGCTGTTCGCACTGGCCCGTGCCAAGGGCGTGCGCCTGGAGTACGAGGCAGCGGTGGCAGGTGGGATCCCCATCATCAAGCCGCTGCGCGAATCGCTGGCCGGCGACCGCGTCCGCCGTGTGCTCGGCATCCTCAACGGCACCACCAACTACGTCCTGACCAAGATGACCGAGCAGGGAATGGAGCTGGGTGAGGCCCTGGCCGAGGCGCAGCGGCTTGGCTACGCCGAGCGGGACCCGTCCGCGGACATCGAGGGCTACGACGCCGCCGCCAAGGCCGCGATCCTCGCCTCGCTGGCCTTCGACGCCGAGATCGTCGCGGGTGACGTCTACCGCGAGGGGATCACCGGCGTGTCGTCCGTTGACATCGCCCACGCTCGACGTATGGGTTATGTCATCAAGTTGCTGGCCATCGCCGAGGACCATGACGGCGACATCGGCGTGCGCGTGCACCCGTCGCTGATCCCGGCGTCGCACCCGCTGGCCAGCGTCCGCGAGTCGTTCAACGCCGTGTTCGTGCAGGCCGATGCGGTCGGTGACCTGATGTTCTACGGGCGTGGCGCCGGCGCTCTGCCCACCGCCAGCGCCGTGTTGGGCGACGTCGTGGACGTCGCGCGCGCACTGCTGTCCGGGCAACGCCCAACCGATGGTGCCCCGGCGAAGGCCAAGGCCTTGCGCCCCGTCGACGATCTCACCGTCCAGTACTACGTGCTGCTCGACGTCACCGACGAGGTTGGCGTCCTCGCCGAGGTGGCGACGGCCTTCGGTCACAACCAGGTGTCGATCAAGAGCGTGTGGCAGGACGGCTCGGGTGAGCGCGCCCAGTTGCTGCTCATCACCCACGCGGCCCGCGAGCGCGACGTCCAGGCGACGCTGCACGATCTGCGCGGCCTCGACCATGTCCGCGCGGTCGCCAGCGTCATGCGAGTTGAGGGCGGCGAGGTCTGATCGGCCCGCCATTGCTCGCAAATTTCTTCCAAGCCGGGTCGCCGGGCGGCACGAACCCCTGCGTGGACTGCGCGCAAGTCGCGCGTTCACCGTGGGCCTCACGCTGGCCGCTTGCCATCCGGGGGGAGGCAACGCGGCCGGGGTGAGGCCCCTTTTCCGTAGACTCGCTGAGTGACGGGAACGCGAACCTCGACGGGACGCCAGTGGCGGGGGTTGCTCGCCGAGTACGGCGACCGGTTGCCGATCTCAGGCGCCACCCCGCACGTCACCTTGCGCGAGGGCGGGACGCCGCTGATTCACTCCGAGTCGCTATCGATGGTCACCGGCTGCGACGTCTGGCTGAAGTTCGAGGGCACCAACCCCACCGGGTCGTTCAAGGACCGCGGGATGACCGTGGCCATCTCCAAGGCCGTCGAGGACGGCGCCGAGGCCGTGATCTGCGCATCGACAGGCAACACCTCGGCCTCGGCCGCGGCCTATGCCGCCAAGGCAGGCCTGACCTGTGCCGTGCTGATCCCCAAGGGCAAGATCGCCCTTGGCAAGCTGGCGCAGGCGCTGGTGCACGGCGCCGTGGTGATCCAGGTCGACGGCAACTTCGACCTTGCGCTGGACATGTGCCGCACCCTGGACGAGAAGTACCCGGTGCGGCTGGTCAACAGCATCAACCCCGACCGCATCGCCGGGCAGAAGACGGCCGCCTTCGAGGTCTGCGACTTCCTCGGGCGCGCGCCGGACGTCCACGTCATGCCGGTCGGCAACGCCGGCAACATCACCGCCTACTGGGCGGGATACCGCGAGTACCACGCCGATGGCCTGATCGACTCCCTACCGGTGATGCGGGGGTTCCAGGCCGCGGGCGCGGCGCCGATCGTGCGCGGCGCCGTGGTCACAGCGCCGTCAACGATCGCGACGGCGATCCGCATCGGCAACCCGGCCTCGTGGAGCTCGGCGACGGCGGCCGCCGAGGAGTCGGACGGCTCGATCCGCGCCGTCACCGACCGCCAGATCCTGCAGGCCTACGGGCGGGTCGCGCGTGAGGGGGTCTTCTGCGAGATGGCTTCGGCCGCCAGCGTCGCCGGGCTGCTGGCGCTGTCCGAGGCCGGCGAACTGCCGGCGGGTGCGAGTGTGGTCTGCGTCCTCACCGGACACGGCCTCAAGGAGACCGACTGGGCGATCATGGGCGCCGCCCCGCCGCCGGTGATCCCGCCCGACGTCGACATCGCCGCCGAGCTGATGGGGCTGTCCCGATGACGCCTGAGCGGGTCGTCGGCGTCGAGGTTCCCGCCTCCAGCGCCAACCTCGGCCCCGGCTTCGACGCCTTCGCCGTGGCGTTGGACTGCACGCTGACCGTGCGTACCAGCGACCGTGGCGACCAGCGCGTGCGCAACGAGGGCCATGGCGCCGGCGAGCTGCCGACCGGCGACGACAACCTGGTGTGGCGTGGCTTCGTGGCCTATTGCGAGCGCTTCGACGTCGCCGCACCCGACATCAGCTTGCAAGTGCGCAGCGACATCCCGCTGGAGCGGGGCCTGGGGTCGTCGGCCGCCGCCGCCGTCGCGGGAGTCGCCCTCGGTCGCGCCGTCACCCGGGCGGGCGGGCGTGATTCGGACCTGATCGAGCTGGCCGCCGGTCTGGAAGGTCACGCCGACAACGCTGCCGCGGCGGTGCTCGGCGGGCTGGTGGTCTGGGCGGGCGGTCGCGCACGGCGGCTGCAACCCACTCCCGCGCTGCGCCCTGTTCTGTGCGTACCGGTCGCGCGCCAGTCGACCGAGGCTGCACGCCGGATACTGCCCGCGCAGGTGCCGCTGGGTGTCGCCGCCGCCAACGGCGCTCGTGCCGCCGTCGTCCTCGCCGGTCTGTCCGGCGGGATGGCTTGGGATCCTGGTGCGATGACCGACGAGCTGCACGAACCCGCGCGGCTGGCGGCGATGCCCGGGTCCGGCGCCCTGATCGGCGCCCTGCGCGAGGCCGGTATCGGCGCCTGCCTGTCCGGCGCTGGCCCCAGCGTGCTGGCGATCGTGGCCTCGGTCGACGACGCGGCGGTCGCGGCAGTGCGCGACCTCGCCGGCGACGCCTTCGAGGTGCGGCCGCTGCGCTGGAACCTCGCGGGCGCCGCAGTGTGCCCGGCGACGGTCCTGCCTTCCCCCAGTCTCCCAGCCTGAGTGGTGCGTCTATGCGGTCCCACGGACGCAGCGGGATGGGTCGTGGGAACTCAGTACGGTGCCCTGGCGTCATATGTGCGGCTCGTGCCTCCCGCGGAGCTGACGACGACCTGGTACGGCTCTGACGACGAGGTCGCCAGCCGCAGTCCGCATTCGTATGAGGTTCTCAGCTACCGGGGCCCTGAGCACTGTGACTGGGAGTCGGTCGTCTTCCTTTCGGTGCTGTGGCCGCCGGGGAGGAAGGTGAAGGCGGGTGAAGACATCGATGTGATGGACACCCGGCAGTACGTCCGCGACGCCAAGAACATGCTCGGTCGCCGCGCGAAACACCGCGGCGAGCTGGACCTGGACGTGTCAATGCCACGCGACGCGGCGGACACGGGGTACCACACGAAGGGGGCGGCGTTGTGGTTCGGCCCGGATGACGGCGACCGCTTCGCTTACCTGGTGCTGGACGGACGCACGGAGCGGTGGCCACGCGACCGTATCGCCTGCATGTAGCCAATGCGCTGCTGAGGTCTGCGGTGGCCACGTCAGGCCGCACGCTGTTGGGTAGGGTGACGGCGGATGGCATCGCCGGCAGGGAGCTCGATGGTCACGATCGCCCAAATCTCCGATCCGCACGTCGGGTCGCCGCACTTTGTGCCCAACCTCATGAACCGTGTGCTGCTGGAGATCGACGAACTCGACCCCGACGCGGTGCTGTGCACCGGTGATCTGACCAACGAGGGGCTGGCAGGGGAGTACAAGGCGGCGGCCGCCTACCTGTCGCAGATCCGTCAGCCGCTGCACGTGATCCCGGGCAACCACGACAGCCGCAACGTCGGCTACGTGCACTTCGAGGAGCTGTTCGGCGAGCGCCAGTGGGTGCGCGATGTGGGTCCGGTGCGCCTCGTCGCCGTCGACTCGTCAGAGCCCGATCTCAACGAGGGCCGCATCGGCCGGGAGTGGTACGACTGGATCCGCAAGGCCTTCGACTGCGACGCCGAGCTGAAGGTCTTCCTGGTCCATCACCATCTGATCGCGGTGCCGGGCACCGGACGCGAGCGCAGCACCGTGCAGGATGCCGGCGACCTGCTGGAGTTGCTGCTGGCGTCAGGCGCCGACCTGGTGCTGACCGGCCACAAACACGTGCCATTCGTATGGCGCCTGGAGCACCTGTACATCGCCAATGCAGGCACCGCGACCAGCCTCAAGCTGCGCGGTCACACCAAGCCCTGCTACTTGATCATCGAGTACGAGAACAACCAGGTGCGCATCCACCGCAAGTACCCCTTCGGGGCGTCCGCGCTGATCGCGCACTGGAACCCGCGCACGGGCGAGCAGTACCACCGTGAGTTCGAGCCGCTGTTCGCGGCTCCCGTCGCCCCGCAGGAACGTGCCGAGCAGACCGTGCCGCCTGAGCACGAGGCCCTAGCCGACCGCCCAGGTTCCCGCGACGCCTCCTGAGTCAGCACTGACATGACCCCCCGGCGAGCCGTCGTCCTCGTCGACGGCGAGCACTACCCGCCGGTCATCCGCGCCGCCTTGCGATCGCTGGCCGAGCAGGGAACAACCGCCGTCGCCGCGCTGTTCTTAGGTGGGACGGAGAAAGTCAGCCAGCGCGGCGCCGACGTGGATCTCGGGGTTCCAGCCGAGTGGGTCGCCCCTGGTAGGGGACCCGCGCCCGACATCGCCGTCGCCGCCGGCCACCTCGCCCGGTTGCTCGCCGAGCACCACCCCGACGTCGTCGTCGACCTGTCCGACGAGCCTGTTCTCGACGCCCGTCGCCGGCTGCAGTTGGCCTCGCACGTGCTCCTGGCCGGGGTGCGCTACGAGGGCGCGGATTTTGTGCTCACCCCGCCAGCGCGGCCACGGCTGACCCGGCGCCCGACGATCGCCGTGATCGGCACTGGCAAGCGCACCGGCAAGACGGCGGTGGCCGGGGAGATGGCCCGCGCCCTGCGCACCGCGGGCCGCCAGCCGGTCATCGTCGCGATGGGACGTGGGGGACCTCCCGAGCCAGTGATCGTGCCGGCCGGAGCACGCCTGGACCCCGCGGCCCTGCTGGCGGTCGCCGACGCCGGCGGGCATGCCGCCAGTGACTTTTACGAGGACGCGGTCACCAGCGGTGCGGCCACCGTCGGAGCACGCCGCTGCGGCGGGGGACTGGCCGGCGCGGTCGGCTACAGCAACGTGGCGGCGGCGGTCCTCGCGTCCGACGATCTGCCGGGTGATCTGCTCCTCGTGGAGGGCAGCGGCTCGGCGGTTCCTCCGGTCCACGCCGACGCCACCGTCCTGGTCGTGCCAGCCGACTCCGACCCGGAACTGATCCGCGGCTACCTTGGTCCATACCGCGTGTTGCTCGCGGACCTCATAGTCGTTACCATGTGTGAGTCTCCCCGAGGCGTCGGCAAGAAGCCGGACGCCGTCACGGAGGCACTCCACAGCATCTCGCGACGTTCTCCTGTCCTGCGCACCGTTCTCCGTCCTGTTCCGCTGGAGCCGGTCGGCGGGGATCGGGTGTTCTTCGCGACGACGGCACCAGCGACAGTCGGCGCGTCCCTTGTGAACGCGCTCGAGGAGCGGCACGGCTGTGAGGTGGTCGCCATGAGCCACCGCCTCGCCGACCGACCGGCCTTGATATCCGACCTCGCGGCGGCACCGCCGTTCGACGTGCTGCTGGTGGAATTGAAGGCCGCGGCGGTTGACGTCGCGGTGCGCAGTGCCACTCGAGCGGGCGCTCGGGTGGTGTTCTGTGACAACCGTCCAATGATCGTCGGTGCGCAACAGGCAACCGGCGGCGCGACGGGCCTGCAGGACGCGGTGGCAGCGCTGACCCAACTCGCGGACGAGCGAGCCACCGCCCGGTAGCTGGAGCCTCTCGTCTTCCAGATGGATCGCACCCCAAGCTCGCAGGAGTCGAGCGTCCACGGCTCGACTCGTCGTTCCGTGACCGTACGCGACGGCAAGGCTGGCTTGCCCTACTCCAAGGGCCTCATGGCCACGTCGGTCATGGCCGCCGGCTTACCGCCCAGCAGGGCCTATTCCGTGGCCGAGGTGATCGAGCAGCGCCTGCACAGCGCCGACCGAGACAGCGTCACGTCGAAGGAGCTGCGGGAGCTGGCGTCGGCGGTGCTCGCCGACCAGGTCGGCGAGCGTTACGCCGACAACTACCGCCGGTGGCAGCGGGCCAAGGACCGCACGGTGCCCTTGGTTGTGCTGATCGGCGGAACGACCGGCGTCGGCAAGTCGACGATCGCGACCACGGTGGCCGCCCAGCTGGGCATCGTGCGGATCGTGTCCACCGACGCTGTCCGGGAGGTGATGCGCGGCATCTTCACCAAGGAGATGATGCCGAGCATCCACGCCTCATCGTTCGACGTGGCCCCGTACCTGCGGGAGCCACCGGAGGAGGACAACTCGGTCATCACCGGCTTCCGCCGCCAGGTGCAGGCGGTCTCGGTGGGGGTGACGCAGGTCATCCGGCGTGCCGTGGTAGAAGGCACCGACCTCATCGTCGAGGGTGCCCATGTCGTCCCCGGCTTCCTGGACGTTCCTGACCGCGCCGAGGCGATCGTGACCTCGATGGTCATCACCGTGGACGACGAGCAGCTACACCGCAGTCATTTCGTCGCCAGAGCTGCCGATACTCGGAGCAAGCGAGATCATCATTACCTGGAGCACTTCGACAACATCCGCCGCGTCCAGTCCTTCGTCCGGGACCTCGCCGTCACCCACGGCGTGCCCGTCGTACCCAGTTACAGCCTCGACGCGACGATCTCCCGAGTGATGGAGCTCGTCGTGACCGATTCCACCGACACCCCGTCTACCCGCTTCGCAACTCCCGGCTCGGCCGACCCCGATCTCTTCGACCTGGCTGTGCCGGCCTCCAGATCCGCTCCCGAACAGGAGTACCGCTGATGGACCCTGGCGTCCTCGCCCGCAAGCAGCTCCCAGAGCTGAAGACCATTGCCGCCGATCTACAGATGCGCGGTTACCAACGATTGAAGAAAGCTGAACTCATCGACGCCATCGTCCGCACCGCCGACGGCGGGGCACGACCGGCTGGCACCAGCGCCGGCGGTCAGCTCGAGCTGGGCACCAATGGCCGTGCCGCCAGCAACGGCAGCGCCGCCGGCAACGGCCCCGCCGAGGCCGTGATCCGGCCCCGCACCCGGACTCGCACCCGCGAGCGCACCGCCGAGCAGCGTGAATCCGACGCGCGCGGCGAGCAGGCCGATAACGACGGGGTGAGCACCGGCGAGAACGCCGGCCAACCCGCTGCCCCCGCTGCCCCTGAAGACTCCGTCGTGCCCCGGGCCGCCCAGAACCGGGCGGCCGGCGAGAGCGTCGAGCGGGTACCCGACCCCTCCAGGTCACCTGGTCAGTCCAACGGCGGATCGTCTGGTGACGGTGGTCAGCAGCCCAGTGGCGGGCAGTCGCAGGACGGCGGCCAGTCGCGCAGCAGCGGCCAGCAGCCCAGCGGCGGGCAGTCGCAGGACGGCGGTCAGTCGCGCAGTGGCGGCCAGCAGCCCAGTGGCGGCCAGCAGCCTGAGGACGAGAGCGGTGGCCGCCGCCGGCGTAGCCGGCGTGAGCGCCGCCGTGGCAAGAGCAGTGGCAGCAGCAGTGGCAGCAGCCACAGCACCAGCCAGGCACAGGGTCGGCCGCGCGATGACGATCCCAACGCCGAGCCCGGTGAGGTTCGTTCAGGCGTCCTGGACATCCTGCCGGAGGGCTACGGCTTCCTACGGACGTCCGGCTACCTGCCAGGCGACCGCGACGTGTACGTCTCGCAGGGCCAGGTCCGCAAGCACGGCCTGCGCCGCGGCGACGTCATCGAAGGCCCCATCCGCCAGCAGCGCCAGAACGAGAAGGTGCCGGCGCTGCACATGGTGCAGATCGTCAACGGCGCCGAGGTCGATCAGCAGGGTCCCGTGCCGCATCGTCCCGACTTCAAGGACATGACGCCGCTGTTCCCTGACGACCGGCTGCACCTGGAGATCCCCGAGGGGCCGATCTCCATGCGGATCGTCGACCTGATGGCGCCGATCGGCAAGGGCCAGCGTGGCCTGATCGTCTCGCCGCCCAAGGCCGGCAAGACCACCATCCTCAAGGAGCTCGGGCAGGCGATCGCCTTCAACAACCCCGAGTGCCATCTCATGGTCGTCCTCGTCGACGAGCGGCCCGAGGAGGTCACCGACATGAAGCGGTCGATCCCCGGCGAGGTGATCGCCTCGACGTTCGACCGCCCCGCCGACGACCACACCCAGATCGCCGAGCTGGCGATGGAGCGGGCCAAGCGCCTCGTCGAGGCCGGCCGCGATGTGGTTGTCCTGCTGGACTCGATCACCCGCTTGGCCAGGGCCTACAACCTCGCGGCTCCGGCCAGTGGCCGGATCATGTCCGGTGGTGTCGACTCGACCGCCCTGTACCCGCCGAAGCGGTTCTTCGGTGCCGCGCGCAACATTGAGGACGGCGGCAGCCTGACGATCATCGCCTCGGCGCTGATCGAAACCGGCTCGAAGATGGACGAGGTCATCTTCGAGGAGTTCAAGGGCACCGGCAACATGGAGCTGCGCTTGGACCGCAAGCTCGAGCAGAAGCGGATCTTCCCGGCCATCGATATCGAGGCCAGCGGAACACGCAAGGAAGAGCTGTTGTTGGACAAGGAGGAGCTGACCATCATCTGGAAGCTGCGGCGCGTGCTGCACGCCCTGGACAGTGGCGCCTCACTCGAGCTGCTGATCGACAAGATCCGCTCCACGCGGTCGAACAACCAGTTCCTGGTGCAGATACAAAAGAGCAACCTGCAGTCCTAGCGGTCTTCGGAACCGTGGGCGGGGTTGCCCAAGGGGCGCTCACCCGCCCACCCTCCAAGGGGGCGTCGTCGGGTTCCCGCCGGGGACCGCTGACCCGCCCACCCTCCAAGGTCCCCGACGCGAACCCGACGACTTAGGCTGGAAACCTCAACAGGAGAAAGAGAGCGAGATGAAGACCGGTATCCATCCCGAGTACAAAGTGACGAAGGTGACGTGTTCTTGTGGGAATACGTTTGAGACCCGCGGCGTCAAGGACGCGATTCGGGTGGAGCTGTGTAATCAGTGCCATCCGTTCTATACGGGCAAGCAGAAGCTCGTGGACTCCGGGGGGCGGGTGGAGCGCTACAAGCAGCGCTACGCCAAGTCCGAGGCAAGCAAGCAGGCCGCGGCGGCCGAGGCTGCCGACAAGCAGGCTTGACGCCGGGTGGCTGACGCGCCGGCGCAACCCCAGGCGCACGCGCATCCTCATTACTACGGCGGCCAGGCGGTCGTCGAGGGAGTAATGATGCGCGGCGCCCGTAACTGGGCGGTGGCGGTGCGCCGGCCGTCAGGTGAGATCTACCTGGAGCGCCACCCGGTCAGCGACTTCCCGCAGCGCGTCAAGTTGTTCAGCAAGCCGATGTTCCGCGGGATGTTCGCGCTGGTGGACGCGATGTCGATCGGCACGCGGGCCCTGACGATCTCGGCCAACCAGTCCGTCGAGGAGTCCGAGCAGCTGTCTGGCAAGGCGATGGGCGGCAGCCTGGTCATGGCGCTGCTGATGTTCATCGGCGTGTTCATCGTCCTGCCCAACCTGGGGCTGGCGTTCCTGTCGCGCCAACTGGGCACCGGCACCTTGTACCACGTGGTCGAGGGCGTGCTACGGATGGGGATCTTCCTGGCTTACCTGGGGGGCATCTCGCTGCTGGCCGACATCCGCCGGGTGTTTGAGTACCACGGCGCCGAACACAAGACGATCGCGGCCTGGGAGCACGACGAGATTCTCAACCCGGGCACCATCGCGCCGTACTCCACGCTGCACGTGCGCTGCGGCACCAACTTTCTGCTGATGGTGATGCTCATCGCGATCATCACCTACTCCATCGCCGGCGAGCTGTTCCCGGGCCCGGAGGGTGGCGTCGTCGTCACCGCCGGATACCAGATCCTCCTGCGAATCGTGCTGCTGCCGATCGTGGCCGGCTTGGCCTACGAGGGGCTGCGGCTGGGTGCCGGCCGCAACAACGCCTTCGTGCGGGGGCTGATGAAGCCGGGTCTGTGGCTGCAGATGATTACCACCAAGCCGCCGACCCCCGATCAGGTTGAGGTCGCCATCCGCGCCTTCGAGGCCGTCGTCCCCACCGCCGACCTGCACGGGCGGACCCAGGCTGACTTGCCGTCCAGCATCGTGTGGGGCCCTGACGAGGCTGCTGACCAGGTCGGGCTGCCGCTCGACGCGCCCGCCGACGTCGCCGGCACACCAGTGTCGCAGGAGGAGCACGCGGCCGAGTCGTAGCGGCGGGCGCGGCGCACTCCATCGCCCGACCCCGCCTGAGGACACAAGAACATGGCCGACATCTTTTCCCGTCTCGACGAGCTCGAGCGCGCCCACGCCGAGCTCACCCGCGACCTCGCCGACCCCGCTGTGCTCGGCGACGGTGGCCGCTACACCGCCACCGCCAAGCGCCACGCCGAGCTCAGCGAGGTGGTGAGCGCCTACGACGAGTACCGCCGCGCGCGCGGCGACGTGCAGGCCGCCCGTGAGCTGGCCAAGGAGCTGGGGCAAGGGGAGGACGTGCAGACCGACCGCGACTTGTTGCGTGCCGAGGCCGAACAGATGGAGGCCAGGGCAGAGGCGCTGACCCGCCGCCTGCAGCTGCTGCTGATCCCCAAGGACCCGTTGGACGACAAGAACGTCATCGTGGAGATCCGCGCCGGTGCGGGCGGCGACGAGGCGAGCATCTGGGCCGGCGACCTGTTTCGCATGCTGACGAAGTACGCGGAGCGGCGTGGCTTCACCGTTGAGCTGCTCGAGATCTCGGAGGGCGCGTACACGTTCGCGATCAAGGGCGACAGCGCGTACTCGGTCTTCAAGTACGAGGGCGGGACGCACCGAGTACAGCGCGTGCCGGCCACGGAGTCGCAGGGCCGCGTGCACACCTCGACGG
>JACCTL010000139.1 GCA_013812395.1 Euzebyaceae bacterium | reverse complement strand
TCAGCGTCGACTCCAGGCCCGTCAGCAGGGTGTGCGTGTGGGAGCCGCAGTCGGTTTCGATCGACTTGATGAGGACCGGGTTGTCCTTGTCGGACCAGTCGAAGATCTTCATCCCCTCCCAGTAGTCCGACGTCGGGTTGGTGGAGTCAATCGACTCGCTGTCGCAGCCGTCGGTGGTGCGACGGGAGTCCGTCGAGGTGAAGATCAGGTTCTCCCACACCGACACGTCGTTCTGGGAACCGGGGCAGTCGACCTGGGCCACGATCCGAGGATGCCGCCGGCTGGAGACGTCGGTGATCTGGAAGCCTTCGTAGTTGCCCTGGATGGCGTACTTGCCCCAGAAGGCCAGGTCGCTGCCATAGCCGGTAGTCGCGCCGAACGGTCCGGTCTTGCGCAAGTTGCCGATCAGCCGGACGTTGCGGCTGCTGTCGGTCTCCCCTGGCTCGAGATCCGCACCCGAGTCGTCCATGGCGGCGATCTCTTCGTCGGTGAAGCACTGCTCCGTGGATTCGTCCAGCATTTGCTGCGGTGGTGGCAGGAAGCTGGCGAACACGTTGATGGTGCTGAGCACCTTGGACGCCAGCCGGAAGGTCTGCGAGGAGGAGTCGGACCCGAGTTCCTTGCCGTCACAAACCTCAGGGTGGGCGGCAGCCGGCAATGGCACGGCCAGCACCATTGAAAAGGCCAGGGCTAGGGCCAGGGCGAGGCGGAGACCGCGATACTTGCGTCGTACCATCAGCGAACCCTTCGTTTCGGCCAGTGAGCGGGGGGTGGCTCCCTGCGGGGGGACCGGTCCGGTGGTGACGTCGGAGCGGTTGCTGCGCAAAGCCTAGGCCAGTGGCAAGGCCCAGGACAAGGCGTTTTGGACATTGCTGGCACAGCACACGTTTGTCGCACGAGAGCACAGGAGTTGACGATGACGCCGAGCAGCCCGCCAGCTCGACGTTCGTGGGCTGGTTACGGCGCCGGTGCTGCCCTCGTCCTGGTGGGGCTGGGATACCTGGCGTTCGGGGTCGCTGGGTTCACGATGCCCGGATTAGCCCTTTCCTCGGCCGGTGCCGGGGGGCTCATGATCGGCGGCGTGGTGTCGGTGGCAGCTGGCGTGCTGGTCTGGCGGGGATCGCGGCCGGTCACGCTCGTGGCCCTGACGATTCTCGGAGGGTTGTTCGTCGCCCAGGTGTCGTTACTGATCCTGGGGGAGAGCGGTGATGACGAGGCCGTCGGCCGTTTGCTGGTCACCGGGGTGCTGGCGGCGCTACTGGTGCTGGCCGCGCTTAAGTCGCGGCGTCGCCCGTGAGGCCCGCCGCTCGTAGTGGGCCTGCGGCGGCGGGCTCACGACTGGCGGCGAAGGACTGGGGGTAGAGCAAGCTCCGAGGAGGTGGGCGTATCAGCGACTCGCAGCAGGTCCCAGGCCCGGCCGTCGACAACAACGAGCGGATCACCGCCCGGCCCGCCGACGACTTCGCGCGTTTGCCGCGTGAGGAGGTCACAACGGTCTTGGAACCGGGAGCCGGCCCATCCGGGGGGCTGGACTCCGGGCTCAGCAAGCCGCTGCTCGTCGTCGCCGTCGGCTTTGTGCTGGTCTTTGCCACCTTTGTGATCCGCAGTCCCGTGACGCTCATCCTCGGCATGCTGCTGATCGCAGTCGGCATGGTCTGGAGCAAGGTGTCGCACGGCCGCGGTTCGGGCTCCGGACTCGGTCCGGTGACGATTCGGCGGGGCGGCTAGCCGGCGCGCAAGACCTTCATACCGCCTGCCACCACACCGTCGTCATCTCCCGCGTTGCCGGCACCCCTTCAGTGGCCAACGCCGAGCGCACGTCGTCGTCGCGGTCAGCGGTCAGGCACAGTCGGCGCCGCACGAACGCGACGACGTCGCCAACGCCGGCTTGCCACGGCGACGCTTGCGACCAGCGCGCCACCTGCGGCTCGATGCCGAGTTCACCCAACGCGGGAAGCAAGTCGTCGATGGTCGGCCCCGGCGGCCGCTCCAGCCCGTGCAGCCGGCGCCACAGCGGCACGAGCCACGCCAGCGGGTGCGTGGCGGTCTGCTCGACAACAACCCCTCGGCTCGCCGCTGCGCTCAACGCCCGGACGAACGGGGCCAGGTCGGCCACGTTGTACAGGACGTGGTGGCAGACCGCGACGTCGACCGGCGGCGCTGCCTCGGCGACATCCGGCCAGCGGCCTAGCACCTCCAGGTGCGCCACGCCAAGGCGGTCTGCGCGGGCGGCGAACGCCTCCAGCATGACGGCCGACTCGTCGACGCCGATCACCCGTCGGGCCAGCGGCACCAATGGCATGCTGGCCGCACCGCCCCCGCAGCCCACGTCGAGCACCGCACCGCCGTCGCCCAGCAGCGCGGTGGCCGCGCGCCGGGACGGGGTCTGGCCCGTCATCGCCTCGTCGGCCAGCCTGTCGAACAGCGACACGGCGAAGCCCCATGGAGACTCGGGGGCGCTGGCCACCAGCTCTGGCGGCAGCGCCAGCGACTCGAGCGACTGGCGCCAACGCTGTACGGCAGACATGCGCGCCAGTGTCGCAGTGTGGCAAGCGTGTGCGGCCGCTGCGGCCGATAGGCTCTGCCGGTGCTGATCCTGGTCCGCCACGGGCAGACGGCGGCGAACGCCGCTGGGCTCCTGCTCGGCCGCGCCGACCCGCCGTTGACCGAACTCGGCCAGCGGCAGGCCGAGGTGCTGGCGGCCGCGCTACCGTCCCCGAGCCGAGTGATCGCCAGTCCTCTCACACGAGCCCAGGCCACGGCGGCGGCTTTTGGCAAGACCGTCGAGGTCGATCATCGCTGGGTCGAGATGGACTACGGCGATCTGGACGGCCAGCCCGTCGCCTCCGTCGGCGATGAGCTGTGGCGGCAGTGGCGGGCGGATGTCACCTTCGTCCCCGCGGGCGGGGAGTCGCTGGCCGCGGTGGGAGCCCGCGTGCGCAGCGCCTGCGTGGAGTTGGTCGAGGTCGCCGGCAAGCAGGATGTGGTCGTGGTCAGCCACGTCTCTCCCATCAAGGCCGCGATCGCATGGGCGCTGGGCGTCGACGATCAGGTGACCTGGCGGATGTTCGTCCAGGACGCCGCCGTGGCGCGCATCGCCACCGCACCACCCGGCCCGCAGCTCATGTCCTTCAACGAGGTCTGTCCGTGCGCGTAGACCAGCCGTGGGACGACGCCTTGCTGGCCCCCATCTATGACGCGTTCGCGTTCACCGACGACCTGCCGCTGTATGAGCAGCTGGCCGCCGCGCAGGGAGGGCGAGTCTTGGAGCTGGGCTGCGGCAGCGCAAGGGTTCTCGTCCCGCTGGCGCTGGCCGGCCACGAGGTGACCGGTGTGGATGCCTCGCCGCACATGCTCGCGCTCGCCCGCGAGAAGCTGGAGGCCGCCGGGCCGCAGGTGGCCGCACGCGTCCGGCTGGTCCGTGGCGACCTGCGCACGATCGACCTCGGCGAGCGCTTCGACCTCGCCATCGTCGCTGTCAAGACGTTCGCCTATCTCGTCACACGCGGTGAGCAACAGCAGGCGCTTGCGGCCGTCGCCGACCACCTGCGGCCGGGCGGTCTGCTCGCGCTCGACCTGCTCAACCCGACGCCCGAGTGGCTGTCACGGCCACCCGGCAGCGTGCGTCAGGACGTGTTCGGCGAGCTGCCGTCCAGCGGGGCGATCGTCGCGCGCACCGAGACCATGGTCAGCACCGACCTGGCCGCGCAGGTGCGGGTGATCCGCTCGGCGTACGAGGTGGTCAGCGACGGGCAGGTGACGAAGCGGTTCGTCGAGTGGCCATTCCGCTACACCTACCGCTTCGAGGCTGAACACCTGCTGGAGCGAGCGGGCTTCGATGTCGAGGCGGTACACGGCGGGTACGACGGCGGCGCATTCGCCGCTGACTCGCCGGTGCTCCTGCTGCTCGGCCGCCGGCGGGGCGACTAGTCGGCGAGATCGCGCAGCTCGGCGAAGAAGCGGGCAGCGGTCTGCTGCCACGTCGGGAACGACTGCGCACGCCTGCGGGCGCCGGCGGCTAGCTCAGCCCGGTAGTCCTCGTCGGTTGCCAGCCTGCCGATGGCCCCGGTTAGGCCGTCGATATCGCCTGGTGCCAGTACAAGCCCCTCGCGGCCGTCGCGAGCCAGGTGCGGCAGGTTGCCGGCGTGCCAGCCGACGACCGGCAGCCCGGCGGCCATGGCCTCGCCGTAGACGGTGCCGTACGGCTCGCGCAGGCTAGGCAGGACGAAGACGTCAGCGCAGCGGTAGAGCACCCCCACCCGCTCTTTGGTCACGGGCCCGTGCACCCGCACACGCCCGGCGAGGTCGCGGCGCGACAACCGGGCACGCACCTGTTCGGCGTAGGTCGGGTCAGCAACGTCGTCGCCGACCAGGTGCAGCGTGGCGGTCTCGGCGGGAAGGCGGGCGAAGGCGTCGAGCAGGGGGAGCAGGCCCTTGCGCGGGACCCAGTTGCCGACCGACAGCAACGCAGCGCGCCGGCCCTCGCGCAGATCCTCGCCCGCCGCGCCGGAGGCCGGCGCAACGTCGCGGCCGGGGGCCACGACGCGGACGCGTTGCCGAGGGAATCCCCTCGCCGTGAACGTCACCACCAGCGCGTCACTGGCCACCAGCAGCCGGCGCATCCTGCGGTAGGTGCCTAGATCTGCCACGGACTGCACTCGCGTCCGCAGCCAGCGGTGGTCGATGCCGCCAGGCGGCTGATGGACGATAGCGGCCAGCGGGCAGTCGAACCGATGGGTTACCAGCCACGGCGCGAGGAACGCCGCGACGATGCTGTCGACCAGCACCACGTCCGCACCGCTGCGGCGGGCCTCGCGTAGGACTTGCCCGGCGCGCAGTGCGGGCAGCGGGAAGGGGTAGACCGGGAACGACGTGAACACTATGTGCGCGTCGTGGTCGCCGGCGGCCGCCGCCATGCGCTGGTGGTACAGGTAGCCGCCAGTCAACCGTCCGGGATCGCCGAGGGTGAGCAAGCCGATCGTCAACATGCGCGTCATCCACGTGGCACCGACGGCCTTCGGGGCCGAGGGCCTGTTCGGCGGGGGCGAACGCTATCCGCTGGAGCTCGCCCGCGCGCTCACCGGGCGAGTCGACTGCGAGCTGCTGACGTTCGGGGCTCGTCCGACAGTCGTGCGGGAGCCAGGAGGGCTGACGATCCGGGTTCTGCGGCCGCTGACTCACCTTCGGGGACATCCGGCGCAGCCAGTCGCCGTGGGGTTGCCCGCGGCGCTGCGCGGCGCCGACATCGTGCACACCCACCAGCTGCGCAGCGCTCCTAGCCGCATCGCCGCGGTCACCGCGCGCGTCATGCGCCTGGGGGGCCAGCGTCTGGTCGTGACCGACCACGGCCTCGGCGGCGGCGGTTGGCTGGGGCTGCTGCCGAGACTGTTCGACCGCTTCCTCGCCGTGTCGGCGTTCTCGGCGCGCACCCTGGGTGCACCACCGTCACGCACCCACGTGATCTACGGTGGTGCCGACGCTGGCCGCTTCTCACCGGACCCGGCCGCCAGCAGGCGCGGCGTGCTCTTCGTCGGCCGCTTGACCCCGCACAAGGGCCTCGATCGGCTCATCCAGGCGCTGCCAGCGGGCGCCGAGCTGCTTGCCGTCGGGTCTACTGGCCACGACCAACAGCTGCCCGAGCGCCGCTACCCGGCCCTACTCGCGCGCCTCAGCCAGGGCCGAGCGGTCTCGTTCGCGGGGCCGGTGGCCGACGCCGACCTGCCGCAGCTGTACCGGCGCGCCGCGGTCTTGGCCTTCCCGTCGGTCCACCGGACCTGCTATGGACGCAACGTGGCAATCTCAGAGCTGCTCGGCCTGTCGGTGCTCGAGGCCATGGCCAGTGGACTGCCCGTCGTCGCCAGCCGGCTCGGCGGCCTGCCCGAGGTGGTGCGCGACGGCGAGACCGGCTTTCTCGTCGACCCCGGCGACATCGATGCGCTGCGCGAACGCCTTGGGATGCTGCTTGGCGACCCCGCCCTTGCGGCCCGTATGGGCGCCAACGCGCGTGACCTAGTGCTTGAGCGGTTCACCTGGGCGGCCTGCGCGCAGCGCTGCGAGACCGCCTACCGCGAACTGCTGCGGGCCTAGCCAAACCCCGGCGAGAGCTTCACGCGACGGGCGCGCCATAGCCGCCGAAGGCGACCGCCGACTCCCACACCCGCACGCGCAGCAGCTGTCCACCCGCGTTGCGCACCGCCTCGGCGAGTGCCGCGTGCAGCCAGCGGGCGAAAACTTCAACGGTGACGGCCTCCGCAGCCTCGGGACGGATGACTTCCAGATCCTTGCCCTCGACCTGCTGTGCGGCAGCGGCCAGCGCAGCGTCGAGCAGGTCGAGATCGCAGACCCAGCCCCGCTCGTCCAGCTCGGCGCGCTCGACGACGACCTCCAGCCGGTAGTCGTGGGCGTGCAGCCGACCCTCGGGGCCCTCCATGCCGGGCATCACGTGCGAAGCGCGCACCTCGGTGGCGGTCCCGACCTCGTACATGCGCCTATCCATAGCACAGGGCGGCGTGCAGCAGCCCGTCGTCTCCCCGGTCCACGGCGGCGAACGCCTCGGCGGCGTCGGCGAAGGCGAAGGTGTGGGTGGCCAGGGCCGCCAACGGCAGCTCTTCGATGAGCGTCCTGGCCACGGCGCGACGCCGAGCCAGCGTCCAGCGGGCCCGCTGGGCAGCGGGGATCGTCGACACCTGACTGGAGCGGATCGACAGCCGGCGCCGGTGGAACTGGGCGCCAAGGGGCAGCGCCACCGGCTTGGTGCCGTACCAGGAGGCGACGAGCGCGGTCCCTTCGTGCGCCAGCAGCCCGAGGCCGGACGCCATGGCCTGCGGATTACCGCTGGCCTCGATCAGCAACGCGGCGCCATGCCCGCCGGTCTCGATCTCGACGGCCCCGCCAAGCTCGGCTGGGGTGACCGCGGCGATGCCGAAGCCCTCCCCTGCCCGCCGCCGCCAGGCCCTCGGCTCGGCGGCAATTACACGCGCCCCCGACCGCACCAGCAGGGCGGCGGTCAGCATCCCGACGACGCCGAGGCCGAGCACCACGACGGTTTCGTGCTCCACGGGTCCGGCGTCCAGCGACAGCTGCAGCGCGGTCTCGACCAGCGGCAGGAGCGTGGCCACGCGCGCGTCCGTGTCATGCAAGGCGATCACGTCGGCGGCGGGTGCAACGAAACGATCCTGGTGCGGGTGGAACGCGAACACCAAGCTTCCCTCCACGAGATCAGCGCGTGAGTGCTCGACCCGCCCCACGCAGCTGTAGCCATACGCGAACGGGTAGGCGAAGGTTCCCCCCAAGGCACCGATCGTCTCATCCAGCGCCAGCTGGGGATCCAGCTCGCCCCGGTAGGCCAGCAGTTCGCTGCCCGCGCTGATCCCCGAGTAACCGGTGCGCACCAGCACCTCGCCCTCGCCGACCGCCGGCAGTGCGACCTCGCCAACCTCGACGGCGCCTGGCGCCACGAAGAAGATCGCTCTGGCATTCACCAACGCCGCTCCTTCCACTCACCAACAACGGCGCCGCTAGTCTCCCCTAGCGGCAGGAGGGGAGGCCACCGTGGAGGAACCGCGGCATGTAGCGACGGTAGCGCTACCCACCCCTCAGGGTGAGTTCGAGGCGCAGGCGTTCGAGTGCGAATCAGGGTTCGTGTACCTCGCCTTGATCCAAGGTTCGCTGCGCACCGACGGTCCGGTACTCACCCGACTGCACTCCGAGTGCCTGACTGGTGACGCCCTTGGCTCTCTGCGCTGTGACTGCGGTATCCAACTGCGCCAAGGCCTGCGGGCCATCGCCGCCGAGGGACGCGGCGTGCTGGTCTACGCGACGGGCCACGAGGGGCGCGGCATCGGGCTGATCAACAAGCTGCGCAGCTACGTCGAGCAGGACAGCGGAGCCGACACGCTGGACGCCAACCTGCGACTGGGGCTACCAGTCGACCGCCGCCACTACGACGACTCGGCCGCCGTCCTCACCCAACTCGGTGTGCGGTCGGTGCGGCTGCTGACCAACAACCCAGCCAAGGTCAGCGGTCTGGAGGCGGCCGGGCTGCAGGTCTCCCAGGAGCCGATTCCCACGGCCGCCCACACCCGCAACCACGGCTACCTGCGGACCAAACAGCTGCGGCTGGGCCACCACCGACCGACCGGCGAGTCGCTGAACGGCCCGAGCGGATCCGTCCCGGATGTCAGCAAGTTGCTGGGAGAGGTCCGGCCGCATCCCGACCGGCCGCACGTCGTGCTGAAGTACGCCCAGACGCTGGACGGGCGGATCGCCACCGCCAGCGGCGACTCGAAGTGGATCAGCGGGGAGGGCGAACGTTCGATCTCCCATGCCTTGCGCGCCGCCTGCGACGGCGTGGTGGTCGGGATCGGCACCGTGGTGCAGGACGACCCGCAGCTCACCGTGCGCATGGTGCCGGGCGCTTCCCCGTTGCGCGTCGTCTTGGACTCCACACTGCGCATCCCGCCAACCGCTCGGATCCTCGACGACGACGCAACCACTGTCGTGCTCACCACCGACCGGTCCCCACCCGAGCGACGTGAGGCGCTACTCGCACGTCAGATCGGGGTTCGCATCGTCCCTGCTGGGGCCGACGGCGTGGACATCGTCGCGGCCCTTGGCATGCTCCACGCTGGCGGCGTGCGCTGCGTGCTCGTCGAGGGTGGCGCGAAGGTGATCACCTCGATGCTTGCGGCTGGGGTGGCCGACCGGGTCATCGTCGGCATGGCGCCGACCATCATCGGCGCAGGCACCGAGGCGGTCGGCGACCTTGGCACCAGGCGGGTCGCGGAAGGCGTGCGCCTGAGCAACCGCTGCCTGCACGTCATGGCCGATGACCTGCTGGTCGCCTGGGACGCCGAGTACAGGCCGTCCTCAAGCAGCGCAGCGGTAGGACAGGAACAGGTTAGTTGAGCGTGCGGGCGGGATAGGCAACGGTGGTCAGTCTCGACGCCATCGCCAGCGGCTGACGCGCCTGCTGCTGGTAGTGGCGACAGCCCTCCAACCACCTGCCTGGGTCAGCGCTCGCCCCTCGCGTGACCTGACCGGTCGGTGCGGCGGGTCACCCGGACGTTGAACGGCCGCTCCAGGCGTGTGGCCAGCTTGGCACGCCGTGCCTGGCGGGTCGGTTCCTCTCGCGCCAGACAAGGATTGGGGATCAGGTGCGCCCGGCATGTGCCGCCCGGGGACCGACGGGCGCCTTTCGCCCTTGGTGGCCCTGCCCGGTCGCGGTTGCTCGGTGCCTTCACCTGGCGAAGCGCCATGGTTCGACCGGTGAGCGTTCTCCCCCGCTGGGCCGGTGCGCGTTCTCCTTGCGTTCGGACGTCGCCCCGCAGTCCGCGCAGCGCTCCAGGATGACGACGAAAGACTTGTAGTTGGCCAGGACTGCGACCTGGCGCAGATCGCCGCCACAGCGCCGACAGCGGTTCTCCACGTTCACTCTCTTTTTCCCACGAACTTGGACCCCCGCTGTAGATACAACGCGATGAGGTACGCCACGCTTCCCGGGGCCGGAGGCCGCCTCGGCTTCGTCGCCATTCCACTGTCGGCCAGTCAAGGCCTGCCCACCGTGGCCTGGCGGACTCGCGGGCTAGGACGGCGGGAAGCTTTCCAGGCCTGACCGTTCGGTTGTGGTGAACTTCGGCCATGGCGAACTTTGTGAACCGCGAACGCGAGCTGGCCGCGCTCGACCGCGCCGCCGGCCGTCAGTCGGGGCTCGTGATCGTCTCCGGGCGCCGGCGGGTGGGCAAGACGGCGTTGCTCGACCGCTTCGCGCATGATCGCCGGTCGGTGTTCCTGCCCGGCACCCGCGCTCCGGTTGCCGAGGCACTGCGCCGCCTGGAGGAGCGACTGCGGGTCACCGCCGCGCCGGTCGCCGGCGACTTGCTGGACCTGGGCTCGTTGCGGACCTGGGACGCCGCCCTGGGCTACCTGCTCGCCCGCGCTCGGGATGAGCCGCTGCTGGTGGTGCTCGACGAGTTTCCCTACTTGTGTGAGGCCGATCCCTCGCTGCCGTCGACGCTGCAGGCGCGCTGGGACCACCGTGGCGACGCTCAGTTGTCGCTGGTGCTAGCCGGGTCGCATGTTGGTCTGATGGAACAGCTGGTCGCCGCCGACGCGCCGCTGTTCGGGCGGGCCGACGCCCATCTGCGACTGTCCCCCTTTTCCTGGCGGGATGCGGGCCTGCTCGCCGGCGGCGACGATCCCGCCGCCTGGCTGGAGGCCTACGTCACCGTCGGCGGGATGCCTCGATACCTGCGGCTGTGGGATGCCCGCCACGACGCTGTGACCAACCTGGGCGACCTCCTCGACGGTCCCGGCGCGCCGCTGGGCGACGAGGGCACCGTCGTCCTGCAGGAGCTGACGCCAGGGTCGGCGGCCGCACGGGTCTTGGAGCTGGTGGCGCTGGGGGCGGACACGTTCACGGCGGTGCGTGAGCGAGCCGGGCTGGCGCCCGCCACCGCCAGCGACGCGCTGGCTTTGCTGGAGCGGCTCGGTCTGCTCGACCGGCTGACTCCCGTTGGCGAGGATCCTCGCCGCACCAAGCGGGTGCGCTACCAAATCCGCGACCCGTTCCTGCGGCTGTGGCTGGGGCTGGTGCTGCCCAACCGCGACGCCTTCGAGTTGGGTCGTGGCACGGGAGTCTTGGCCGCTTCCCGCGAGCAGCTCGCAGCCAGCCAGCAACAGGCGTTCGCCTCGGTGGTGCGCGATTGGCTGGGTGACCGACAGCAGGCGGCCTGCGGACCCTGGTGGGGAGCGGGCGAAGGCGTGGTGGAGGCGCTGGCCCTGCGCGGCCACACCCCGGCCGCGGCAGCGACTGCCCGCTGGGCCACGGGAGTCGACGCCGCCGCCGAGGTCGAGGGCCTGCGTCGCGTGCTGGCCGGCGGACCGCATGCCAATCCCGAGGAACTACTGGTGGCGGCTCGCGACGGCCAGGGTGTCGTCACAGCGGCCGAGCTGTATGCCCGCACGTAGGCTTAGATCATGGGTGTATTCAGCAAGCGCAATGACATCGAGGAGCCGGGCGGCGGCGGGTCCGGTCTGCATCTGGACCTTGACGAGCGCTTCTGCCCCACCTGCCGCCAGCAGCTACAGCCCTGGCAGACCACCTGCCCCGACGACGGTGCGGCCGCCGTGCCGCGAGGGCAGCTGCCCTCCGCAATGCCACCGCCGCCGGCGCACCTGTTGGACGACGACGACCGCTGACGCCGGGATCCCATTGGCCGGCCGCTAGCCCGCCGCGATCAGCGCGACGCCACCCGCCGCCGCACCGAGGCTGACCAGCTGTCCCCTCGTGAGGCGCTCGGCGAGCACGATCCGGGCGAGTACCACGGTGCTGACGGGATACAGCGACACCAGCACCGCCACCAGCGACAGCAGCCCCGCGCGGGCAGCCAGCAGGTACAGCAGGTTGGCCAGCATGTCCACCGCCCCGACGGCTGCGACGTTCGGGTAGGTGCCAGGGGCCGGGCGCAGCGGGGCACGGCTGGCCACCGCCGCCAGCCAGGCAACGAGCACGGAGGTGCGGGCACCCAACAGCGGCCACAGCCCGGCGCCGGCCGAGGCGCGGTCAAGGCAGACGAAGAACAGCGCGAAGCCGAGGCCGGCGCCGATCGCCTCGGCCACGCCAGGCCGGCGCCACCATTGCCGGGTGGGCGCCGTAGCCGTGGCAGCGCCAGCACCGGTGGCGGGCGGCTCAGCCTGCACCCCTGACGACACGCCCACGATGGCTGCCAATGCCAGCGCCACGCCGACCAGTGCGGGCAGGCTCGGGCGTTCGCCGAAGCCGACCCCGACCAGCACCGGGATCACCGCGGCGCCCGCGGCGGTGACGGGAGCGACGACGCTCATCCGTCCGATGCTCAGGCCCCGGTACAGCAGCGCCACACCGGCTCCGCCACCGAGCCCGCCCAGCGCTCCCCACCCGAGGTCGCTCGGTTGCGGCGGCGACGGGCTCAGCAGTGGCAGCGCGGCCAGCAGCAGCGCCAGCCCCGCAAGCTGGGACCACACGACGACGGCCAGCGCGCCCGACCGGCGCGCCTGCACCCCGCCGAGGAAGTCGGCCGCGCCGTACACCAGGGCCGACGCGAGCCCGAGCAACACGGCCATGTGTCAGGCACCCATCCGCGGACGTTCTCGTCGTCCCCGGGGCCGACCTGACTCGCAAGCGTGTGCAGTCGCCCGCGCCGACGACGGCCAACGCACACAGATCGGCAGGGGGAACGCACACGCGCCGGCGATGGCCAACGCGCACGCCGATGTCCTCATGGAGTGAAGCGATAGGACACAAGACGAAGGGTGGGTGGTCACGCCCCGACGTGGCTGTGCTACACGCCGGCGTAGCTGTGCAGCCCGACGATCCACAGGTTGACGGCGTAGTAGGTGATCATCAGCGCGACGAAGGCGGTCCCGCCGATCCAGCCGGCACGCCGTCCGCGCCAGCCGTGCGTCGACCGCGCGTGCAGGTAGGCGGCGTACAGCACCCAGGTAAAGAACGAGCCGGTCTCCTTGGGATCCCAGCCCCAGTAACGCCCCCACGACTCCTCAGCCCAGATGGCACCGGCCATGACCCCGAAGGTCAGCACGGGAAAGGCGAAGGCGATGGTGCGGTAGGCCAGGTTGTCCAGCCGCGCGGCTGGGGGAAGGTACGGCACGGCGTACCAGGACGCCGTTCCCAGCAGCGCGGCCACACTGCCGGCGAGGATGGCCGTTCCCGGCGCCCGCCAGACGACCAGCGCGAAGGCGGCCACCACGGTGGCGGGGATCAGCGGAAACAGCACTGGCGACAGCGCCTCTCGCTGCACCAGCGTGCCCGCCACACCCGCCCCGCCGGACTCGCCGGGAGCGCCGGCGTCGGCCTCGTAACCCTCGGGCCGCGCGTCAGCGGGAGCTTGGACATGCGCCGCACCCACCGTGGAACCGGCGAAGGCCGCGCCACTGCGGTCCGCGGTGCGCCGCTCGGCGGTGTCCTTGACCAAATACAGCGCCGTGGCCACGAACCCGACGATGAAGATCGACGAGGCCGACATCATGGCGGCCACGTGGATCTTGATCCAGTAGCTGTTCAGCGCCGGCACCACCGGGCCCGCCTCGGTGAACAGCAGCAGGCCACTGGTCATCGACAGCACCGCAGCCGCCAGCACGAATCCGACGAGGTGGCCGTAGCCGAAGCGGCGCTGCACGACCAGCAGCCCGACGATCACCGCTCCCAAGGCCAAGATCGACGAGTACTCGTACATATTCGCCCAGGGCACCCGGCCGGCCGCCATCCCCCGCGCGACAACGCTGCCGAGATGTACTAGCCAGGCGGCAGAGGCCAGCACGGTGCCGACATGTCCAACCCGCCGTCCCACCGCGGTCCCCGCGACCGCCCGCTCATCAGATCCCCGCCCACCGGCGGCGCTGCTCGCGCCGCCCTCACCCTTAGCAGATCCCCGCCCACCAGCGGCGCTGCTCGCGCCGCCCTCACCCGCGGTGACCTGGGTAAAGGCCAGGCGAAAGAAGTAGGCGACCATCGCCACGATGTAGCCCACAAAGGCCACGTTGAACAGCGTGTTGGAAGTCTGTGCCAGCGACTCGTTGACCATCAGTGCGGATGCTCCTGCGAGGCTGCGGGGTGGGCGTCGAGCTGTCTGCGCAGTACCTGGGCCAGCGTCGCGAACTCCTCGGCGAACGCTGTCTTGCGCTGCAGCGCGACCCCGGCGAGGGTGACGCGGCTGCCGGTGCGGTGGGGTGCAACCTCGACCCAGATGCGGCGCCGATAGCTGTACAGCGAGGGTACCAGCCCGACCAGCAGCAGCAGCGCGCCGGCCAGCAGGATCCGGCGGCCGGGCTGGTGGCTGACCTGCAGGCCAGACCAGTAGCCGAGGTCGACGAACTCGACGCTGAGGCTGCCCTGGGCGAGCTGCGCGGTCTTGCCGGGGCGCAGCATCGCGGTGTCAACGGGCGGGCCGGATCGCCGGAACTGCGAAGGCGGGACCGGTCGCTCCAGTCCAAGCTCCCCGAAGTACAAGCTGCCGACCAGCACCGGGTTGCGTGGAGCGGGATCGGGACCGAGCACCGGCTGGCCCTCGCGCAGCTCGGCGTCGGGCGCCAGTGCCAGGTCCAGGGCGATCTGCTGGCTGGGATCGTCGAACTTGACCTTCGCCGTGCCGGTCCACACGTTCTGACCACTCGCCGGCGACAGCATGAAGCGCTCGTCGAGCAGCACCTGGTCGCCGGCCCGCACGATGATGTGGGGAGCCATGCCGAAGCCGGACTGGTACAGATTCATGCCACGGTGGTGCAGCGGGTGGTTGACCCGCACGGTCTCCGTACGGACCGACTCGCCCTGCTCAGCGATGGTCACCGTGGACACGAAATCGCGCGGCGTGAAGTTGGGGAAGTAGGACACGTCGAAGTCGTCGAGGGTGACCACGAAGCCGCGGTGATCCGACAGGTCCCACCAGCGTCCCGGCTCCGCGGCGTCATACGCGATGCGCGTCTCGGCGAAGGAGCTGCCCTCCGGGATCGTCACCTGACCGGTGAAGCCGAAGGCCTTGCCCACGACCGCCCCGAGCAGCAGCAGGTAGAAGGCGGTGTGGAACAGCAGGCTGCCCCCTTCGCGCCAGTGGCCCCGCTCGGCGGCTAGCTGCCAGCCGATGCGCCGGCGGCGGAACCGCCGGCGGGCAAGCAGCCGCTCGGCGGCGGCCAGCGCAGCTTCCGGCGCCAGCTCGGTGATAACGGTCTGCGCATGTGACAGGCGTTCGAGGTTGCGGCCGGCGGCGGGTGGTCGCCGCGCCACCCTGGCGAAGGCGGCGTAGCGGGGCAGCAGGCAGCCGGTGAGGCTGGTGAACAACAACCCAACGAGGACGGCGAACCACCACGAGCCGAAGACGTCGAACAGACTGAGCGCGTCAAGCCCCGACGCGACCGTCGTACCCGGTCCGGCGGTGCCGGCGCGCCACTGCGCCACCGACTGCGGGGTGACCGGCGCCTGCGGGATGACCGTGGCCACCACGCTGGCCGCCGCCAACGCGAACAACAGCAGCAGTGCCGTGGACATCTTGCGCAGCCGCCGCCAGGCGCTGCCCAGCGTCTCCAGCGGGCCGGGGATGTCGGGAAGTCGCGGGCCCGCGGCCCGGCGTGCCCCGGCGTCGGTGCGCAGCGTCTCGTCGGTCGAGGTCGCCATCTACACAGTCCTCAAGCAGCGCAGCGGTAGGACGCTCAAATTGCCGGCACGAAGCCGCTGATGAGCGGCCGCAGGTAGGTAATGAAGGCCTGCCACAATCCCGTGGCGATGGCGAGGCCCACCAGCACCAGCATCAGCCCACCGGTGATCTGGATCCCGCGGGCATTGCGGCGCAGGAACCGCAGCGCCCCACCCGCCGAGCCGTACAACAGGCCGAACAGCATGAACGGCAAGCCCAAGCCGAGGGCATAGACGAACGCGAGCAGTCCGCCTCGCAGGGAGCTGCCACCACTCTGGGCGGCTGACAGCGTAAAGATCGCCGCCAGCGCCGGCCCGATGCACGGCGTCCAGCCGACCCCGAAGACGAAGCCGAGCGGCAGCGCGCCGAGCATGCCCCGGTCGATCGCCTGGTCGGTGATCCGCGCCTGGCGGCGCAGCAGGTCGAAGGGCAGCAGCCCGGCGAAGGCGAGGCCGAGCAGCGCCACCAACAGCCCCATCGCGATCTGCCACGGCCGCGAGCTCAGCGCCACGCTGAGGCTGCCACCGATCAGTCCCAGCAGGGTGAAGGGGACGGCAAACCCGAGCGTGAACAACAGGCCGCCGCCCAGCACCCGCGCCCGGTTGCGGCTGCCGCGAGCGATCTGCTCGCCCGACAAGCCGGTCATGTAGGCCAGGTAGCCGGGCACCAGCGGCACGACGCACGGCGAGGCGAACGACACCACTCCGGCGGCGAAGGCCACCACCGCGGCCACCAGCACGTTGGCGCTGGTGATCAGCTCCCGGACCTGATCGGCCAGCGTCATCCCGTCGCCCACTGGCCGGCATGGCGCCCGCTCCCGCCGCGTCGACCCACTTCGCGCCCGTCCAGATCCCGTCCGCCCGTGTCCTGCTCGCCCGCGTCCCGCCCGCCGACGTCCTGCTCGTCCAGCAGGCGGTCCAGGTAGACCGACAGCTGCGGCTCGGTGACCGCGCCGGCCAAGCGGACGGCGACGCGGTGCTCAGCGTCCAGCACGATCGTCGACGGCAGCGCCGCCGGCCCGATCCCGCCAAAAGCCGCGGCGATAGCGGCGGCCTCGTCATACCAGGACTCGTAGACGACCTCGAGATCGCGTTCGAACGCCCTGGCGTTGGCGGGACGGTCCTTGACGTTGACGCCGACGATGTGCACACCCTGGTCGGCGTACGCCTTGGCGACGTTGCTCAAGGCCGGCGCCTCCTTCACGCAGGGTCCACACCATGACGCCCAGAAGTTGACGACCACAGGGCCGTCGAGGTCAGCCAGGGCCAGCCGGCCGCCGCTGACCGTCTCGGCATCGACCGGCGGCGCTGGCTGCCGCTCGGCGGGGGCAAGCACCTGGGCGGAACCGTCCCCCTGGATGAAGCCCTGCGCGCGGCCGTCGTCCTGACGTGCCGAACACCCCGACAGCGACAGCGCCAGCACGAGCAGTGCGGCGTGGAAGCGCATATCGGCCAGTCTAGTGGGGCCTTGTCCACGCTACCGGCAGACGCTGTATTCGTTCTCGCAGCGCAGCTTGAGGAGGGCAGAATGCAGCGATGGGCCGAGCACTCGAGCGAGTCCGACGACCTCGCTGGCTGCTGCTGCATGCGCTGACCTACCTGGTGGTTGTCACCGTGGCCGTCGCGGTCTGGTGGAGTGAGTCGCAGCAGGGCGTGGCGGTGGGCTTTTGGCCGCTGTGGGTCATCATCCTGCTGGGCCTGCCGCTGTTCGGACACGGCGCGTTCGTGCTCGCCACCGCGCCGAGTCCTGCTAAGACGTCCTCGAACTCGCCGCGACCAGGCGCAACGCCGGCAGGCCGAGCGCTGGCCACGGTGTCTTTCACCGACATCGTGGGATCGACCGAGCGGGCCAGCCAAGTCGGCGACCGCCGCTGGGGCGAGCTGCTCGACGAGCACGACCGCCTGGCCCGTGAGCTGGTCGAGCGCTTCAACGGCCGGCTGATCAAGTCGAGTGTTGACGGCATCCTGGCCACCTTCGAAGGGCCGGGGCGTGCGATCAGCTGCGCCATCGCCGTGCGCGACGGGCTGCGGGCCAGCGGCGTCGAGATCCGGGCCGGCCTGCACACTGGCGAAGTCGAGTTCCGGGATTCGGACATCGGCGGGATCGCCGTGCACACCGCCGCGCGGGTGATGGCCGCGGCAGGCGCCGGGGAGGTGCTGGTCTCAAGGACCGTCCACGACCTGGTCGCTGCTCTGACATCGCGCTGGAGGACGGCGGCAGCCACACGCTCAAGGGCGTGGCCAGTGGCGATTGTTCGCGGTGTGCGACCACGAGAGCAGGCAGCTCCCCAACTAGCGGCCGGCGGGCACCAGGCGGCCTTCCTCCTGGTCTTCGGAGGTGCGCTCCCGGGCGCGGCGCTCCTTGCCCTCGTCGCGGTACAGCAACCCCGCGTGCAGGGCGAACAGCAGGGTGACGAGGCCGAGCATCACCAAGCTGGGGAACAACGGGCTGCCCGCGTCGAAGAAGCCGAAGGCGGTGTAGGTCTCGCCGTCGGGATTGATCGTGCCGACCTCACCCGCTGGCTCCTCACCGTCCGGGCTGGGTTGGAACGTCTCCTGGAAGGTCGCGCCAATCAGCGGCTGACCGTTGGCGGACGTGGTGTAACGGATGGAGTCGGGCACGACGGCCCAGGTCTCGCCGACCGGCTTCTCGCGCAGACCCGCGCTGGTTGAGAAGAAGGTCTGGATGTCCGCGGCGCCCGTGTTGGCCGTGGGCAAGAAGTTGGCCGGCACCGCCCCGAAGCCTTCGGGGAAGCTCTTGACGACGCTGTAGTTGGCGTCGTTGGCCAGGTTGCTGTCTCCGGCGAACGGGCGCCAGACGTCCTCATAGGCGTCCAGCTCCTGGCCCGGCAGGCTCTGCGGACCCGTCGCCGGCGGTGTGCCGGGAGCGCCGAAGGTCCAAAACAGCGCGTAGATGACCATGAAACCCCACAGCGAGGTGCCCAGCACCAGATAGCCGCGCCGCGTGCCGAGGTTGGACCGCAGCAGCAGGTAGACGCTGCCGACGAAGATCAGGATGCCCAGGGGCACGGCAATCTTCGCGCGCCAATCAGATGCGGGGATGCCGCCCTCGGTCGCGAGGACGTACAGCGCGGCCAACGTCGGAATCATCGGCGAGTCCTCTTCGCGCTAGGTGTCAGAGCCGGAGGGTGCTTCCTCCTCCGGACCGTCGTTGGGGTAGGGAGTCTGGTACTGCTCGGCGTCTTCGGGCAGTTGGTCGCGCGGTGGCTGCTGGGCGCGCAGGTAGTCGACGATCTTGTTGAGGGCCGCGTCGGTGTAGCGCGTGTCTTCGTACATGTAACCGGTCTGCCACGGCGGCATCGACACGCCGTTGGCCAAAAAGATGCCGTTGCGCAGGATGCCCAGCACCGTCTGCCGGTTGTGCCGCTGGAAGACCCCCACCAAGGATGGACCGATGAAGCCCTCGAGGTTCTTGCCGTGGCACTTCAGGCAGTTCTGGTTGTACAGCTGGCGGCCCGTGAGGTCGGCTGCGGGGTCGGCCTCGGCCACCTCGGCCTTCTGGTTGGCCAGGATCCAGTCGGTGATGTCGGTGATCTGCTGGTCGGTCAACGGGCCGCCGTAGTCCGAACCCCAGGCGGGCATCGGCGTCCCGGGGCGCCCTCGGTGCAGGGTGGTCTCGAGGTACTCGCGGATGTCGGTGACCCCCTCGCCTTCTTCGTACCGTCGCACGATCGTCGTCAGGTTCGGCGCTGGCCAGGTGTCGTCAGCGTCGTAGGTCGAGGCGGTACCACCGCCCTCGGCCTCAGCGCCGTGGCAGATCGCGCAGTTGGCCACGAACAACTCGTGGCCGCGCTCGAAGGACGCGACAAAGTCTGCTTCGGTCTTGCCCTGCTGGCGGCGCGGCTCGTTGAGCCAGTAGGCGGGCAGGAAGACTGCGAAGATGACCGTCAAGACGATGCCCCAGCCCATGTAGCGCTCCAAGACGCTGCGCTCCAGCTCCTCGTCGGAATAGCCGGGTCGCAGCGCGGGGGGCACATCCTGGATCGGCCGGCGGCCACGCGCGGCATTGGCGAGCAGGAAGATGATCACCAGGCCCGCGGCGAGCGCCAGCAGGATGATGACCAGGAGGGTGGTGCTCATGCCCGCGATCCTCCTCTGCGATCAGCGCTTGGCGCAGCGAAGCGGTGCCGGCTCACGAGCCGTCGCAGTGCGGGCCCTCGGGTGCCTGGTTCAGCGGCGCGCCGGAGCCGCGAGAAGGACCGGTGACCACCGTCGACGTGTCGACGATGACCCTTCCCTGCTCAATGGTCAGTGAGAAGCGGTCCAGCCCCCGCGGTGCCGGGCCGAACTGGTACTCCCCCCAGCGGTTGTAGCGGGACCCGTGGCACGGGCACTCCCACCACTTGGAGGTGGCACACCACGGCACCCGGCACCCCAGGTGCACGCACTTTTGGTACAGGGCCATGAATGGCGCACCGTTGGTGACCTCGGCGTAGGCACCGTTGGGATCCTGGGCCGCGTCGTAGGCGACGATGTAGCTGCGCCCGGCGGGATACTCGAAGTGGCCGCCACCCTCGGCGATGCCGGCGGCGATGTCGGCCTCGCTGCCGATGTCCAGCCGCGCGCCGAAGCCGCCCTTGAGGGTCGGCCACAGAAAGCCCAGCGAGGCGCCGGCGAAGGCCGCCAGCGTGCCGCCCATCGACGCCAGCAACCCGAAGCGCAGGAAGTCGCGACGGGAGGGACCCTCGTGGCGCTTCTGGCGCCTTGGCGCCTTCGCCTGCGCCGGCGGCGGGCTGGTGGCTGTGCCACCCTGGCTGCCGGTGGCGCCCGTGGCAGTGTCGGTGCTGGCGGCCAGAAGGGCGGTGCCCAGCTCGCAGCCGCTCGACAGCGACCGCAGCTCGCGTGGCGCACGCCCCGCCGGGTACACGGCCAGGTTGTTGCGCCGCACCCACCAGCACAACACCACCAGCAGGCCCGCGGTGGTGGTCAACAGGGTCAGCGTCATGCTCATCGGTAATCAGCGCCCCTACAGCTCGAAGAACAGGCCGTCGACCCACGGCCAGACCCAGTTGAAGCCGGGGCCGCGGAAGAACGAGCCGACGAGGGTCATCATCCCGGCACCGAGCAGGAAGAACGTCATCAGGGTAATGGCGGTCCTGCGATTGTCGGGCCGCACCGACGGGTTGCGGTCCAGGTACGGGATCATCATCAGGCCGAGCAGGCCGACGATACCGGGGATGGTCACGCCGGCGATCATCGGGTGGAAGTAGCGAAGCAGCTCCTGCAGGCCCAGGAAGTACCACGGCGCCTTGGACGGGTTCGGCGTGATGTTGGGGTTCGCCAACTCGCGCAGCGGAAAGGCCGGCAGCACCGACAGCACCGTGATGAGCAGCGTCATCGCCAGCAGGGCGATGAACTCCGAGGCGATCAAGTGCGGCCAGACATAGACCTTGTCCTCCTGCTTGGAGCGGATCTGCTGGATCCCGTCGGGCGGCACCATCGCCAGCAGCCGGTGCGTGTGGTCCTGGCCGGCGAAGCGGGTGGGCGCGCCGTTGCCGCCGCCGGCCGCACCGCCGTTGCCCTTGGCCGCCAATGCCGCCGCCACGCGGGCCTGGCGTTCCTCTACCGTCATGCCGCCGGTCGACGTCGCGCGCTCGGCGGTGGCCACGGCCACCCGCAGCGCACCGCCGCCGG
>JACCTL010000040.1 GCA_013812395.1 Euzebyaceae bacterium | reverse complement strand
GCGGCGTAGAGCGTCAGGCCGGGACCGAAGGCCATGGCGACGACATGGTCGCCGCGGTGCAGGTCCGCCCGCGCCAGCACCCGGTCGAGGATCAGCAGGACCGTTGCCGAGGAACAGTTACCGTGTTCGCGCAGGACGGCGCGGCTGTCGGTGACCTGGTCGTCGCCCAACCCCAGCCGCGACGCGACGACGTCGACGATGCGGGGGCCACCAGGGTGGATCGCCCAGTGAGCGACGTCGTCGACAGCCAGACCGTGGGCCGCCAGCAGCCCGCCGACGACCTCGACGACGTGACCCGACAGCACGGTCGGCACCCGCGGTGACAGTCCCATGCGAAAGCCCAGGTCGGTGACGTCCCAGCTCATCAGCCCGGCCTGCGGGGCGTCCGTGCGCGACACCAGGTCCACCAGTTCCAGGCCCGGTCCTGCCGGCGCAACCGCCACCGCCGCCGCCGCGTCGGAGAACAAGGCGTGTGCCACCATCTGCTCGACATCCTGATCGGCCGGCTGGATGTGCAGGCTGGTCAGCTCCAGGCACAGCAGCAGCGTGGTGCGACCTCGTGCGACCGCGGCGTCCGCCGCCGTGGCCAGCGCCGGCAGCGCGGCGTAGCAGCCCATGTGGCCGACATGCAGGCGCTGCGCAGAGGCGGGCAGGCCCAGGTCCCGGGCCAGCAGGACGTCCAGGCCGGGGGTGGCGTACCCGGTGCAGGACACCACCGTCAGCTGCCCGACGTCGGATGGTTGCAGCTTGGCGTCGGCAAGGCAGGACGTCAGCGCCTCCTTACCGAGGGGGAGGGCCTCGGCCACGAAACGCCGCATCCGCGCGGCGGTGCTCCAGGCGCTGACGTCCTCCTCGCGGGGATCCGCCACGCCATGACGCGTCTGAATACCCGAACGCTGCCACACCCGCTTGGCGATCCGGCTGTGGCCGTAGTGCTCGGCGAAGAAGCCGTCCCACAGCCGGTCCTGGGGCATCGCGGCCGGAACCGCCCAGCCCCGCCCCGTGATGGTGCCGCTCACCACGGGCGGACGTCCGAGCCGGTCACCGGGTCCAGCCCGAGGGCGGCGGTGCCCAGCACGTCGGCGCAGACATCCGACGACGGCGGCATCACCGCGCCACTGCGAGCGTCGCGGAACAGCCGCTCCATCACCGCGCCCCGCCGCAGCACGCCGAGGCCGCACGCCTCCGTGCAGCTCGTCGCGACCTCCGTCGCTGCGTCGCCCGCGAGCAGCTTGGCCCGGTAGACCCAGCGCACCGTCTCCGGGTCGACGGGTCGAGCGTCCACGCTGCGGCCGGCCTCACGCAGCACCAGCCGCGCTGCGGCGACCTGGGCCTCGGCGCGACCCAGCCGGGCACGGACGAATCCGACGCGGGCGAGGCCCGCGGACTGGCCGGCGACGGCGCGCGCTCCGATGTACGCCAAGGCCTCGGCGAGGATGGCTTCGGCCACGCCCATGTACACCGACGCGTAGGAGGCGACCAGCCACTGCGGCATGGCATAGGCCAGCAGCACGGCCAGACCCTCCAGCCGGCCGATCAGCGCCGCCGCCGGGACGTGGATGTCGAGCCGGAAGCCGTTGCTGGCGGTCGCCCGCATGCCCAGCGGGTCCCAACTCGGCTCGACGGTGAGGCCGTCGCTTGCCGCCACCAAAAAGTAGGAGACCCTCGGCGCCTCGTCGGTGCCGTCAGCGGCCCTGGCGGCGACCAGGTAGCCGTCGAGGTGGCCGGCGCCCGTGCAGACCGACTTGTGTCCCCGCAGCCGGTAGCCGTCGCCCTCGGGCGCGAAGGTGGTCCGCATCGCCGATAGCCGGCCACCGGCCTCGCGCTCGGTGATGGCCACCCCGTACAGGGCACCCGCCGCGGCGTCGGCCAGCAGCCGGTCGCGGTCGGCGAAGAAGGCCTCGGGCACCCCAAGTTGGCGGGCCAGGTCGTCGGGGATGGTCGCCAACGCCCCGGTGACCGCTGCGTGCATGTTGAACACCAGCGCGCTGGCGCCGCTGCCGTGGGCCAGGGTGGTGGCCACGTCGGTGTAGGTCTCGAAGCCGGCGCCCATGCCACCGAGACGCTCGGGAACCAACAGGCCGAGCAGCCCCGCGTCGCGCAGGTCGTCGATGTCCTCGCTGGGAAAGGCCGCGTCACGGTCGTAGGCCTCGGCACGCTTGGCGAACTGCTGGGCGCACTCTGATGCCAGCTGCACCGCTGTCACATTGCCGCCTTCCTGCCGTACCCCTGATACACCCCCGCCAGCGAGCGCGTGGGCAGCATGCGCACCTGGCGGCTGCGCGAAGCCAAGAACGCGAAGAAATCCCGCCATGAGAACCGTAAACCTTGGAACGCGAGTGGTATTCCGTGGTGAGCAAAGGCCTCTTGGAGGCGTTGCGGCGGCACGAACAGGCGGTGGTCGTGGCAGCCCTTCGGCGCGATGCCGCGCAGGCGCTCACCGACGGTGATCACGGTGAAGCGCGCCCACCACGTCGCGTTGATGGTGTCGCACAGCACCAGCCCCCCGGGGCGAAGGACTCGTACGATCTCGGCCACCGCCGCCGGCAAATCTTGCGGCGACAGGTGCTCGAAGATCTCGCCGGCGACCACGACGTCGGCGACCTCGTCAGCCAGTGGCAACGTCGTCGCGTCGCCCTGGACGCAGGCAAGACCGTGGGCGCGTGCCTGCTGCAGCGACGCCATCGACAGGTCGATCCCGAGGTGGCGGTAGCCGCGGGTGTGGGGGGCCATCAGGCCACCGCCGCAAGCCACGTCGACCAGGAGCGCGTCCGTGTGCGGCGGTGGCGGCAGCAACCGCGCCCGCGCCGACGCGAGCCACCGCAGTGCGGCATACGCCCCGCCGGGCCGCCACCACTCGGCGGCGAGGTCGTCGTACTGCGCGGGATCGTTGCGCAGCGGTGGTGGCGCCAGGGCGCTCATGCGGCGGAAGCCTAGACGACGGCTGCCAGCGGCTTTACCGGGATCCGGCGCAGTGGTAATCACGGGCGGCGGCGACCAGCGCCGTGAACAGCCGCGGATCGTCGCCGACCTCCGGGTGCCACAGCACGCCTGCCGCGAACGCCGGCCCTGGGGCCTCGACCGCCTCGATGCTGCCGTCATCGGCCCAACCGACGGCCCGCAGCGGCTCGCTGAGTGTGGCCACGCCCTGGTGGTGGTGGGACTGGACCGTCACCGACTCGTCGAGGATGCCGCCGAGTCTGCTGCCGCGGTCCAGGCGGACGGGATGCGGCGCGTAGGACGCTGGCGCGGGACCGTGGCCGTCGTGGCCGACGACGTCAGGCAGGTGCTGGTGCAGGGTGCCGCCGCAGACCACCGCCAGCAGCTGCATCCCCCGGCAGACACCGAGCAGTGGCAGCCCAGTCGCCAGGGCCCGGCGCGCCAGCGGTGGTTCACCGCTGTCGCGTTCCGGCGACATGCCCGTGGTCCTCGGGTCGCGCGGCGCCTGGTA
This sequence comes from Euzebyaceae bacterium, assembly GCA_013812395.1. Lineage (GTDB taxonomy): Bacteria > Actinomycetota > Nitriliruptoria > Euzebyales > Egibacteraceae > JACCTL01. The sequence goes on along the minus strand of JACCTL010000040.1, from coordinate 3,169 downwards.
CAGCGACGGATCGAGGTCCGCGCCACCGGTCAGTAGCAGCCCTTCCATCACGGCCAGCGTCTCCTCGGCCGCGTCCGCCAGCGGCGGCAGCACCACGGGCCTGCCGCCGGCGGCGCTGACCGCCGCGACGTAGGCCTGGGGCACCAGCGTCGCCGGCGCTTCCCAGGACCGCCAGCGTGCGACCGGCTCGACGTAGGCCGTGATGCCGATCAGCGGGCGCGTATCCGCTCCCAGCGCCGTTCGGGACGGTAGGCCGCCAGCACCTGCGCCAGCGTGCCCACGTGCAGCAGCCCCTGGCCCAGGGCGATCTCGACGAGCTCGTCGTAAGCCGCACGACGCTTTGCGGCCACCGTCACGGCCGCCTCGACCAGCGGGCGGTGGCGGATCACGCGGGCCAGCGTCGTGGTGTGGGCGAAGTGACGGCCGAGCATCGCTTGCAGTGCCCGCCGGTAGGCCGCGCCCGCGGTGTCCGGCCGGCGGATGGCCGCCTCGCCGGCGAGACGGCCGGAGACGACCGCGTAGTAGATGCCCTCGCCCGACAGGGGGTTGATCAGGGACGCCGCGTCACCGGCGAGCAGCACCCGTCCGTGCGCCGGTTGCGGGCGCGACGAGGAGAACGGCAGGTGGTGGGCGCGCAACGAGGCGGCGTCCACTTCGGGGTACAACGTCAGCAGGCGCTGGTGCAGTGCCGTCTTGCCGCCGCGCAGCCGGTCGCGCGCCACGCCGACGCCAACGTTGCGCAGTCCCGTCCCGGTCGGAAAGTCCCAGGCGTAGGCCGGCCAGCCGTCGGCGACCATATCGATGCGCTGCTCGACGGCGCCCGGATCTCCGGGGGCGTAGCCGCGCACCGCGATGCCAAGGTGAGCACCCTGGTTGGCGGGCAGCCCCAGCAGCCGGCGGACCGTCGAGTTCGCCCCGTCGGCCGCGACCACCACGCGCGCGCTGTGCCGGTCGTCGAGCACGACGCGGGCCCCGTCGCTGGTCAAGGTCCGCACCTTGGCCGTGCGTAGCTGCGCGCCGGCGTCGACGGCCGCGGCGACCAGCCGGGCGTCGAACTCGGCTCGGGGCACGACGTGGTTCGCCCGCCGCGGCCGGCCCGCGGCCGTGATGCCACCCGGCGTGGTCAGTCGCAGACCGGTGACGGGTGGGGCGCCGGCGAGCACCTGCGGCGCGCCCAACGCATGAAGCTGGTCGGCGACGTGCACGGCGATGCCGTCCCCGCAGGCCTTGTCACGGGGGAACTCGGCGCGGTCCAGCAACAGGACATGCGCTTCTGGATTGGCCCGCATGGCGGCCAGGGCGGCGGTCGCGCCGGCGGGGCCGGCCCCGACCACGGCCAGATCCCACACCATCAGCCCGGGTCGGAGGAGTGGCCTGGGAACAGCTTGGCGGCAGGGTCCACCACGATCGCCGCGTTGTTGACCGCGGTGGCCGCCTCGCCGAAGCCAACCGAGATCAGCCGCACCTTGCCCTCGTACTCGGCGATGTCACCCGCGGCGAAGACCCGGGGCAAGTTGGTGTGCATCGCGGTGTCCACCACGATGTGGCGCTTGTGCTGGGTCAGCCCCCAACGGGTCAGCGGCCCCAGGTCGGCGGTGAAGCCCAGCGCCGCGACCACGGCCTGGACCTCGATGGTCCGCCGCTCATCGGTGCGGTTATTGAACAGCTCCACGGTCTGCACACCGTCGTGGCCTTGGATCCGCGCGACCTCGGTGAAGGTCAGCACCTGCACCGAGGAGTCCATCACCTGCGACACGGTGTGCTCGTGGGCCCTGAACCTGTCGCGACGGTGGATCAGCGTCACCGACTTGGACAGCGGCTCAAGGCTCTGTGCCCAGTCGAAGGCGCTGTCACCGCCACCGACGATCAGCACGTCGAGGCCGGCCAGCTCGTCCAGCCGTGGCACGAAGTAGCGCAGGCCACGCCCCTCGAACTCCTCGGCGTCGGGCAGCGGCCGTGGGGTGAACGTGCCGATGCCGCCGGTGATGATCACGCTCTTGCACAGCACCCGCGTGTCCCGGTGGCTGGTCACGGTGATCGTGCCGCCCGCCTCGTCGCGATCCATCTCCTCGGCGCGATGGTTGAGCAGGTAGAGCGGGTCGAACGGCGACGCCTGCTCCACCAGGTTGTCGATCAACGCCTGGCCCTTGATCGCCGGGAACCCGGCCACGTCGAAGATCAGCTTCTCCGGGTACAGCGCAGTGACCTGGCCGCCGGCCTCCGGAAGGGAGTCCATGATCGCCACACGCAGGCCGCGAAAGCCCGCGTAGTAGGCGGCATACAACCCCGCCGGCCCAGCGCCGATGATGAGCAGGTCCACCTCGACCGGCTCGGTCGCCACCGCCTTCCCCGGCTCCTGCTCCGGTTCGGTCGCGGTTGCGGCTGCTGCCCCCTTGGAATCGTTGCTGGTGACCACATCGCCGATGGCTCTGCCCTCCTGAAGCTTGCGGGCAGAAGCGTAGCGGGCGCACCCCGTCGTGCGGCGACCTGTCGCTGGCTACGTCGACGCGCCCTGGCGGGGTACCGTCCGGCTGATGGAGGTCTACGACGCGCTGGCCCGGGCCAGGGGTCGCGGCGACCGTGTCGTGCTGGTGACCGTCCTGACGGTGGAGGGCGACGCGTCCAGCCACCCCGGCGCCAAGCTGGTCGTTGGCGCCGGTGGGGTGCTGGCCGGCACGCTGGGCTGCTCGGAGTTCGACTCGGCGGGGACGGACCTGGCCGTCGAGGCCTTGGACCAGGAGGCGCCCATCCGCCGCCGGCTGGACTTCCCCGGGCACGGCCGCACCCGTGCCATCGAGCTGTTCGCCGAGGTCAACGAGCCCGAACCGGCCGTCCTGGTCCTGGGGGCCAACCCGGTGGGCCGGGCCGTGGCCGACCTGGCCCGTGCCATCGGGCGTCGGGTGGTGCTCGTTGCGCCGGGTGGGGACACGGCGGTGCGCAGCGGCGTCGAGGTCCGCGCCGACGACCCGCCTCGCTACCTGCTGGCCGCCCCGCCGGGTCCCCACGACGCGGTCGTGATTTCCGACCACGACGCCACCTGGGTCGACGAGGTCCTGCGCGTGGCGTTGGCCAGCGACGCGTTCTTCGTCGGCATGCTCGGCAGCCGCCGGCACGCCCCCGAGGCGGTGCGCCGCCTGCGCGACGGCGGTGTTCCCGAGGCGCACATCGC
>JACCTL010000031.1 GCA_013812395.1 Euzebyaceae bacterium | reverse complement strand
TCACCCGCGGCCGGCAGGTTGGCAAGCACGCATGGATCGTGAGCAGGGTGGTCGATCCGGTGTGAGCGTTCGCTGCCAGGCCTCTACCAAGTTCTTCCCGATCCCAGATTTCGCACGCTCATGCCGCTGTCGGCGCGTAGCGTCAATGAGAGTGCTCGGCCACGAACGCCCGCGCCCCGCCGGCGACGGCGGGCCAACCCTGTGCGCCGCGCGTGGCATCGCGTCGCCGCAGGCAGGCGCGCTGCGGCTACCAGCGCTCAGGTGCCGGCGTCACGCCATGCGCGGCGATGAAGGTGCCGGCCGGGCTCTCCGGCGGGCATCCTCCCCAGAATCCGCCGTACTGGAAGGAGACCTGCACGGCTGCGTCGACCACATCGGCTAGCGCCTGCGCCACTGCCTGATCGTCCGTGTCGGGGAACGTGGCGCTGCGCGCGGGCTGGTCGGCGGCGATGGTGTCGATGGCAGGTTGGGAGCGCCACTGGTGGAAGGAAGCGCAGCTGGGGTAGAAGGCTCGGCCGGCCCGTCCGCTTGCGACCGTTGCTGCCATGACGCACCCCGTGAGCAGGCGGTTCCTCGCAGCCGCTACGTGCGCGTGCCGGATCCACGTCTCGTGGGTGTAGCGCGGGAAGATCGGGACCTGACGGTGCACCAGCTGGGGCAGGAGATCGAAACGCTTGGTGTGCACGACGGCGCGGCCGATCGCGATGACGCGTTGAACGACTTCAAGCCAGTGGCGGGCACTGTCAAGGTCTGACCCGACATCGCCGACGTAGGTGGTTGGCCAGGTGGTCCACGGTGGAGTCCGGTGTGAGGTTGTCCGGATGGAGTGGTTCCTGGCTCGCGCGATGCGGGTGTCGGTCGCATCGCGCCAGGTTCGGGCAAGGCCGTTGAGGCGCTGGACGACGGCCGTGATGGTGTTGTCGTCGGTCCACTCGGGGCCCTGGCCGTAGTTGACGTCGAGGTAGCAGCGGATCCAGTCCTCGAGCTGCTCACCCCGAAGTTGCTACTCAGCGGCGGACAGGGCGACGCGCAGCAGCTGCCATGCGTCGGCAGCAGCTCGGTCAGGCAGCAACGGGCCGAGGTGGAGTCCCCGTGCAGGGCGGACCCCTGGGGATGGTGGTGTTCAAGGCGGCTGCCACGTGGTGGGTCCAGTCTTGGGTTCACCGACGGCGCTGGTGAGTGCCGCATCGAGCAGGGGCAGGACCGCGTTGATGAGGTCGTCGTCACCCGGTCGCGGCTCGGGCGCGCCGTCGTGGTGGGCGTAAGGGTGGGGGGCCAGTGTGCGGTGGGACGCGACGTAGATCGCCGGCGCGAGCCGGGCCCGGTCTGACTGAGTCATGCTGAGCGCTTCCGAGGCTGTGGCGTAGGCACTTTGGAAGGCGTCGAGGTCTCGGACGAGCCATCGCCGGGCCTGGTAGTCAATGGGCGGGGGAGCGTCTTCGAGCCGAGTGGCGAGGTCGTCTAGCGCGTGGTGGAAGTCGTCCCACTGCCCGTTGTGCTTGAGCTGGCGGATCTGGGCCGGTGGCCGGTGGGCGAACGCGGCGGGCAGGCCGAGGTCCAGGGCGATGAACTGCCACGATCGGCGGCTGCCGACCTTGGCCAGCAGTAGGGAGGCGACGGCTCGTGCCTCGAGGTCGTCATCGGAGATCCACTGGCCGAGCACCCCCGACCAAAGCACCGTGGGGACCCAGGCGAGCTGGACCTCGCCGGGGCGGCTCTGGCGGGACCAGGGCTTACCGCGGGGTTCGCTGCTGGGTAGCGCGGGGTGGCGGAGTGAGTCCGGTAGGTCAGCTGGGCGGTAGGGCTGAGGTGGTCGGCGACGGAGGCGATGACGATGGTCTCCAGCAGGGGACTGGCGCTGTGCTTCGGGGGCGTGGTGGTCGTGGGGCGGAAGAGGTGCTGGAAGGTACCGAGCCCGAGACGGCGGGCGGTGTCCCTGGCCGTGGCGGGGTCCGGCTGGTCCAGGACGGTGAGGGCGTGGTCGGCGGCGTCGAGGAGGAAGGCCGGGTCGCAGTCACCGCGGAGTCCACCGGGAAGCTGTTCGTGGATCAGGTCGGGGACTGCGACGGCATGCTCGAGATGCGTGGTCGCGATGCCGCAGACCGTGATGGGCGCCTCGTCGAGGACGTTGTCGCCGAGCTGCAGAAGCCGGCGTTGGGTGGTCAGGTGGGTGCTGGTGCCGGGTGCTGGCTGCGCGGTTCGCAGGTCCGCGGCGCAGGGGCGGCGGTGTCTGCCGGTGCCGTCGGTGCGGCCGGTGTGCTGGGTGCAGGTCCAGGGGTCGCGGTCGCGGCCGGCCCAGGCGGTGCCGGTGAAGGGCCGCTGGTCGCACTCGTGGCAGGTGTCCACGAGGTAGGTGCCGTGCGTGACGCAGACCCGGTGCAGGGGCGAGGTCCACGTCGTGCGCCAGGTGCCGTCCTCGGCCAGACACGCCGAACAGTAGCGGGTGGGGGTATGCGGCCGCCGGCGTTGGTCGCGGCGGGAGAGGTACTCCTCGACCAGGCCTGGGAGGTGGTGCCTGCTGGTCGAGGGGCCCGGGGTGGAGGTGGTCGAACCCAAGGCGAACTTCATCGTGCCCGCTGACCCCAAAGGGTTGGCTGGCGATCGCGTCGACCTCGACGTCGAAGTCCGCAAGGATGAGCCGGTCCCGCTCCAGCAGGCTCTCGTACCCCACGAGGTCTCCCATCGTGGCGGTCCACCACCAACCTGGGTAGTGCCCCATCGCTTGGTACGACGGGAAGTCCCGTGCGGGCAGGCCGCCGACGATCCGATTGGGGTCGGCGTCAGCGAGCAGCCCGCGGTGCTCCTCCCCGTTGGTGGAGAAGTACCGGCACTGGACTCCAGGGCGCCCCTGCCTCACCCGGCCAGCGTCTCGCGTGGACAAGTTCGCGAGAACTGGACACGCCGTGGACAGGAAAGCGAGAAGTGGACAACTTAGGCGAGAACCTACAGAGTCAGCCGTAGTGCAACTCGAGTCCAGAATAGTCAGGCGTAGTGCAGGCTTGAGTCAGGCGTAGTGCAGCTCGTCGGCATCGGGCTCAGGCACGGGGGTGTCGCAAGTCGGGCAGTACCAGTGGGCCTCCAGCGCGGTGCCGCACAGGGTGTGGTGCGGCGGCACCGCCTCGTCGCTGTGCTCGGCGCCCCAGGCCGCGAGCAGCCGCAACGCGCTGACCAGATCGGCACCCGCTGGAGTCAGCGCGTAGGTGGAGCGCGGGGGACGGTCGCTGTAGCGCTCGGTGACGACGACGCTGGCTGCCTCCAGGTGCTTGAGCCGCTGCGACAGGATGTTGGGCGCGATGCCAGGAATCGACGCGCGCAGCTGGCCGAAGCGCTGGGGGCCGGCGAGGAGCGCCTCGACCAGCAACAGGGTCCAACGGTCGCCGACCTTGGCGACGGCGGCGGCGAGCGGTGATGCGGAAGCCATGATGCGACGATAGCGTGCTGCGCGAGTGCTCGGTTAGTAGTAGGTTGCACTTCACTATCTATCGCCTACCGCACCCGAGTAACGGAGTAGCAGCCATGAGTGCACTGGAAGAGATCGCGACGGCGTCGGCGACGGTCAGCGAGCGCGTGGGCGGCGCGGTGGTGGCCATCGGTCGCAGCGGCCGCGGCGCCGGCGTCGTCATCGGCGACGGCCTGGTGGTGACCAACGCCCACAACCTGCGGGACAGCACCACCACGGTGACGTTCGCCGACGGCAGGCAGGTACAGGGCGAGGTGGCCGGCGCCGCCGTCGAGACCGACTTGGTGGTGCTGCGTGCGGACACCCAGGGCGCAGCCGTGGCGCAGTGGGCGCCAAGCCTTGACGGCAATGGCGGCTTGCGGGCGGGGACGCCGGTGTTCGCGCTGGCCAACCCGCAGGGGCGCGGTGTACGGGCCACCTTCGGGACCGTCACCGCCGTGGACCAGCAGTTTCGCGGTCCTGGCGGTCGGCGGATCACCGGCGCCTTCGAGCACACCGCGCCGCTGAGCCGAGGGTCGTCGGGGGGCCCGGTCGTCGACCTGGAAGGCCGTCTGCTGGGCATCAACACCAACCGCTTGGGCGAGGGGTTCTACCTGGCGCTGACTGGAGACGCGGCATTGCGCGACCGCATCGCAGCGCTGGGTCGTGGCGAGACCCGGCCGCGCGTGCAACTCGGCGTCGGCCTGGCACCCTCCGCGGTGGCCAACCGCCTGCGTGCCGCCGTCGGGCTGGACGAACGCGACGGGCTGCTGGTGCAGGCAGTGGCAGACAACAGTCCGGCCGCGGTCGCCGGGGTCCAACGGGGAGACCTGCTGGTCGAGGCGGCCGGGGCGCCGCTTAGCTCACCCGACGACCTGCTGGACCGACTGGACACCATCGAGCCTGGCGCCTCGCTGGAGCTGCGCGTCGTACGCGGCACCGAGGAGCGCAGCGTGGTGGTCGGGTTCGACAGCGACAGCGACAGCGGGGACGAGGCGCCCGACCCGGCCTGACTGCCCGCACTCTGACACGACTCGGCCTTGCCAGTAGTAGGATGCAATTCACTACCAAGGGGTTGGACGATGGCAGCAACACCAACGACGATCGCGCCAGCCGGCGAGACGCTGGTCTCGGATGCGGATCGAGAGTTGGTGGCGCGCACGCTGGGCCACCACACCGCCGAGGGCCGGCTGACGCTTGACGAGTTGTCGGACCGGCTCGGTGAGGCCTACGGGGCCCGTGTGGGCTCCGAGCTGGAGTTGGTCCTGCGCGACCTGCCGGTCACGCCGCCCGAGGACCTCCCGCCCACCGAGGTGGAGTTGGCCAAGGCGCGCCGGGACTTTCGCGCGGCGTTACGCACCTACGTGATCGTCGGCGTGGTGCTGCTGGGCATCTGGGCTGCCAGCGGTGCCGAGTTCTTCTGGCCGATCTGGCCCCTTGGCGGGTGGGGGTTCTCGCTATACCGCCAGTACCAGGGCTTGCGCGACGGCGTGGTGCACCAGCACCAGCACCAGCAGCACCACCACGGCCGCGGCGGGCCCCGCTCCTCTTGAGTAGCTGCGCTCCCGCCTGCGGCTACTTGAGCGCTGGCCGGTCCAGCGCCGCACGGCGTCAACCGAGCACCAGGCGCCAGCGCCACGGGATGCATAGCATGCGGCTCATGGCATCCCTCTCCGGCCTCGGGCAGCGTCTGAGCCAGCTGCGGCAGGCGCTTGTCCAGACGCGTGCCGCCGACGACAAGCTGATCCCCTTCATGGCTGCGGCCGCCGTCGGTACCTTCGTGGTGATCGGCGGCGTCGGCGTCGCCTTGGAGCAACCGATTGCCGGTCCCCTGCTCGGGCTGCTGCTCGGCGCGATGGCCGCCATGATCGTGCTGGGTCTGCGCGCCCAGCGCGCCGCCCTCGGCGCCATCGAAGGCCAGCCCGGGGCCGCCGCGGCGGTGCTGCAGTCGATGCGCGGCCGCTGGAAGGTCACGCCGGCCGTCGGGGTCACTCGCAAGCAGGACTTTGTCCACCGCGTCGTCGGTCGGCCGGGGGTAATCCTCGTTGGCGAGGGGGCCTCGGCCCGCGTGACGTCGCTGCTCAAGCAGGAGAAGCGACGGGTGGCGCGCACGGTGGGCGAGACGCCGGTCCACGAGGTGAGCGTCGGCGACCGCGAGGGGCAAGTTCCGCTGCGCCAGCTGCAGAACCACATGGCGCGGCTACCTCGCGCACTCAAGGCGGGCGATGTGGACACGCTCGACCGCAAGCTGCGCGCCCTTGGGCACAGCGATCTGCCAATGCCCAAGGGGCCGATGCCGCGCCCCGGCAAGCGCCGCTAACCCGTACCCTCCGCCAGCGAGCATTTCGTGGACGCGTAGCGGACCCACGGTTCGGTCAACGACCACAAACTGGGGGTACGACCCCCGCCCGCGGCGTGTGCCGGGAGACGCGGGGGTGCTTCGTCACAACTGCGCCGCCGAGCGCAGCGCGATCCCCAGCCCCACCACCACCACCACGCTCGCCGTGACAGCCGGCAGGCCCCGCCCGAGCACGGTGGCCAGACGTCGACCTCCAACCGACACGGTCGTGCAGGCCAACAGGCGGTTGAGGGCGTCGCGGGCGGAGACCAACAGCAACCCGGTCGCGACGAGCACTGCCGCCATCCCAGCGCCGTAGGCGATGACGAGCAGCACACCGAACCAGGCCCGGCCCAGGGCCACGCCGCCCAGGAGCACCAGCAGCGCGGAGGGACTCGGCACCAGGCCTCCGGCGAAACCGATCGCCACCAGACCGCGGATGTTGCGAGCGGGTGGCAGATGGGTGTGGGACAACAGGCCGTGGCCGTGGCCGTTTGTCGAGTGGGTCTCGCGGTCGTGGGCGTCGTGGTGCTCAGCATCATGCCCATGCTCGTCGTGATGGTGAGCGACCGGCTGCACGTGGCCACCGAGCTCCTCATGCCCAGCACCGCGACCGCCTTGTCGCAGCAGTAGGCCGGCGCCGATCCCGGCCAGGAGCAGGCCACTGGCCGTACCGAGCCACGGGTAAACGCGTTCGGGCGAGGCCAGCCCCGCTGTTGTGAGCACGACGCCGAGCACGAGGACGCCCAAGGTGTGCGTCGCGGTGACCGACATCCCGACGATGACGGCCTGGCGCAGCGAGCCCTCGCGGCCGACCAGATAGGCCGCCATCACGGTCTTGCCGTGGCCGGGGGCGAAGGCATGCAAGGCGCCTAGCGCCATCGCGGCGAGCACGGCGACGAGTCCGAAGCCCACGCCGAGCTCCTGGCGGGCGACCAGCCCGGTGAAGGCGCTTGTGAACCGGTCGACTCCACGCGACAGCGCCGGCACCGTGCCGTCGCCCAACACGTCCGGCGCGGTCGCTGTGCCGCCGCCAGCCTCCACCGACAGGTGGGCCTCGCGCTGGTCGAGCGGTGAGCTGAGCAGGTCTGGCGGGTAGCGGGTCAGCGCCCGGGTGACGCTGCGCTGCGGCACGTCGCTGGCGGCCAGGCGTACGCCGGACGGGACGGCAACGACTTCCCGCCAGCCGATTCGCTCGGCGTTCGCGGTGATCTGGTAGTCCACCTGCGAGCCCACCGTGGCCAGGTCGGCGGTCGAAGACAGCTCGCAGCTAAGCCGCGACGTATGCAGGCCAGCAGAGCCTGGAGGAAAGACGAGTGCGGTGCTGGCGAGCTCCAGGGCGACCGCCCGACCGTCCAGCTGCACCGTGACGGTCTGTCCGATGGCGTCACAGCGGTCGTTGCTGTAGGACTCCCGCCGCTCGGCCGGCAGGTTTCCACCGAGGCGATTCACATCAGGAAAGGCTTGCAACGTGGGGATCTCGGCCGCATCGACGACGACCTCCACCCGCAGAGCGTGGGGCTCGACGACGACCCGGCTGAAGGTGTTGATGCTGAGGTTGCCCAGCGGATGGGCGCCCGCCGCAGCACCCATGCCGACGAGCACCAGCAGCAGGGTGACCGAGACCACGAGTGCTCGCAGCACGGCGCGCGAGGCGCCGGCGGATCGGGGGGTCACGACGACGGGGCGAGCTGTGCGAGGGCTCGGCGAGCTTGTGGCACCTGCAGGGTCGAGAATCCGGGATTGATCCGCAGCGCCCGGCGCAAGTCGGCTCGCGCGGCGGCGCGCATGCCCAGCGAATGCTCGATCATGCCCTTGTGGAAGGCGAACAGCGCGCTGCGGGTCCCCAGCCGCTGAGCCCGGCGCGCGTGGACCAGTGCCTGTTCGGAGCGACCGTTGAGGTGCAACGCCCAGCCATAGGCGTCCTCGACGAAGACGCTGCGGCGGCGCTGCCACTCGGCTCTCGCCGCGCGCAGGGCGGCTCGTGGGCGCCCGTGGTCCGCGTCGTACAGCGCCAGCTCGAGGTCGACGTTGACGCCCGCCGCCACCAGCAGCTGACGTTCACCCGCGACGAGAGCGTACTGGTCGCGCGCCTTGGCGCCCTGGTCGAGCGACGCGTACAGGTCACCGAGCTCGATCACGTAGGACGGCTGCGGCAGCCGCCCCACCACCTCCGTGTAGCCACGCACCGCCGCCTGCTTGCGGCCCTGCGCCGCTGCGACCTTGGCGCGGCCGGCGAGCAGCGGAACGTATGAGGGGTCGCGGCGCAGCCCCTCGACGTAGTGGCGGTCCGCCGCGGCCGGGTGGCCCGCGTTCCAGGCCAGCTCGCCCAGGTAGTAGCGCACGAACGCGATGTCGGCCGAGTTGTAGGCGACCGCCAGCGCCTGCTCCAGCGCGGCGCGGGCCCTTGGCGTGTCACCACGCAGTTCCCAAGCGTAGGACGCCCTGGCGTAGGAGGGCACGCCCGGCCTGAGGTCGACCATCCGCTGGAAGGCCGTGAAAGCTTCGTCGTAGCGGCCCAGCTCGAGCAGCGCGTCGCCAAGCAGCCCGTGCGCCGCCGCCCCGTACGGGTTGACCTTCACGGCTTGGCGGGCGAGGCCAAGGGCAGCGGTGAAGTCATGGCGCCCGGCGGCTAGCGAGGCCCGCCCCGTCAGCGCCGGTTCGTTGCCGTCCGGCTGTTCGCGCAGGGAGCGGGCGAAGGCACCTTCGGCCTTGTCGTAATAGGAAGGGTCGGCGGTGATGCGTGCCTGCTGCACGTACGCCGTACCCAGCGTCGCCCACGACTGCCAGTCGCCGGGGAGCCGTTCGAGGCGCACCTGCAGCGACGTGATGCCGGCCTGGAGGTCGCCTGCGCTCGCCGCGCCGTCGAACGAGCTCGCAACCGCGGATCCTCCTGGCGGCGAGGGCGTGCTGGGTGCCAGCCCGGCGGCGACGGCGGCCCCGACGAACATCGTCGCCACCAGGGTGATGACCACGCCCAGTCGCGCGAGCCGCTGCGAAGTGGTGCGGGCGGTGGTGTTCATCCGCGGCGGTCCGGCGCCGGTGGGCGGCGGTCGGAACGACGAGCTTTGACACGCTTGCCGTCCTCACGGTCGGAACGACGAGCTTCGCTGTTCCCACCACCGGGCTTGTCCGCCACTGCGAGGGAGGCGAAGGCGACGACGTTGTCGTCGTAGTGGCGCGTCGTCTCGTTGAAGCCACCGCCGCAGGTGATGAGCCGCAGCTCGGGCCGCTTGGTGGGGCCGTAGACCTGCTCGGTGGGGAAGTCGTCCTTGGCGAACCGCTCGACCCGGTCGACGACGAAGGTGACCCTCGTGCCGTCGGCCCGCCGGATCCGGGCCTTGTCGCCCGGCCGCAGCCTGGAGAGCTTGAAGAAGATCGCCGGGCCGTCGAACGAGTCGACGTGGCCCACGATCACCGCAGGGCCCCGGTCGCCCGGCGCCACCCCGTCGCGGTACCAGCCCGGGTCGTCGAAGTCGGCCGGCGAGGCCAGTGTCCCGTCGGCCTGCACGCGCAGGCCGACTAGCCGCTCGTTGACGTCCATGCGGGCGATCCGCAGGCGCACGGGCGGCGCCGCCGGCTCTGCGGGCCGGTCAGCGGCGACGACGCGGGGACGCCGCGGTCTGTGCGCCGCCGCGAGCGCCAGCGGCTGAGACGGTCGCTCGGCAGACGGTCGGTCGGCAGACGGTCGCCTGGCAGCCCCCGGGGCTTGCGGGCGGACAGCGGGCGCAGCGGCAACCACGGTAGACGGCTGCGGTGGGGCGAGGGAGGCGAGGGCCAACCCTCCGCCGACGAAGACCCCCGCGGCGAACAACAGCACCATCCCGGTCGTTTGCCCCTGGCGCGAACGTTGGCGCCAGGAAGCCGGGGCACGGCGGCCACCGGACGCCGCCGGGAAGTACTCCTCCCCGGCGGTGTCGGTCGGCGGCTGCAACCGTGCCCGCTGCCGGGCGGGTTGGTCCTCGCCCGGCAGCGCAGCGTCACGGTCAGCCACCGCTAAGAGGGCGCACCACCGCGCCCACGGCGCATGGTGATCACGCCAGCCCCTGCCAGCAACACGCCCAGCAGCGCCAGCAGGACGGGCAGCACGAACGAGGGCTGTTGCTGCGAAGCCGCCGTCGCTGCAGCGGACGTCGCCAGCGTGTTGCGCGGGGCCGTGGCGGTACCACCTGCGCCGGCATCCACGCCGCCGCTGGGGCTGCCAGCCTCGGCGGACGACGCGCCCGGTGCATGCGGGTCTGCCAGCGAGCCGGAGTGCGGCAGCGCCAGGTAAGGGAAGCTGTCGCCGAACTCCTTGTCATTGACATCCACGCCGTCGCCGGCCGCCAGGGCCTCGACGAGCTCGCCGGTGCGGACCGCACCTTCGAGGGCCTGCAGTTCGATGTCGACGACATCGTCGGTCAGGCGCCGGCCGTTGGGGAATCCGGCGTTGTCCTTGGCGAGCACACCGAGGCGGTTGGGCTCACTGGTCGGTTCGATGGACGTGTTCAGCCGCAGCATCTCGGCCGGCTGCACCTCGCCCTGGGGTTTGTTGAGTCCCTCGACGCCGGTGAGGAACACCGCGAACAGGTCGTCGCGGGGAGTTTCCGGGGCCGGGATGTCGTAGATGCTCGCGATGAGTTTGGGCACCTCGGGATCGTTGACGCGGTCGACGGCGGCCTCGACGCTGGCGTCGTTCTCCGGCGCGAGAGCGTTGAAGGCATCCTTCAGGGCGATCGGGATCACCACTTCGTTGACCAGCGGGTTGCCGAGGCGAGAGACCTGCACGAAGTCACCCTCGGTTTCCTGGCTGCCGTCGGCGTTCATGATCTTCGTGCTACGGCGCTCGGTGGTGTTCCACACGCCGATCACCGGGTCGTTGTCGCGGGTGACGTCGCCGATCGGCACCTGCAGGGCGACGGACTGCACGTTGAAGCCGTCGAGCGTGTCGTCGCCGGTTTCGGACAGGTCACCGCCGTACAGCAGGTCGAAGATGCGAATGTCGAGGAAGAACGGGTCGTCGGCCTGACCCGCGAAGGACAGTCCTCCGCCGTCCAACCCGGTGAGGGCCTCGTCGCGCAGCGCGGCGTAGTTCGGCATGGAGGCGTCGCCGACGTAGGAAGGTCCGACTTTGGCGTTGTTCACCAGCGTCGTCGTCTCGCCACCGCGGATCTCGTCCAACTTGTAAGTCTGGGTGAAGTTCAGCGTGTCGTCGTCCAGCGAGTTCACCGGGCCGGTGTTGTACAGGAAGGTCTCCGTGGTTTTGTAGTCGCTGCTGAACTTCCAGCGGTAGCGGATGTCGGGAACCGCGTCGCCGTTGTTGTCGATGTTGATGTAGTAACGAGCCTCGGGGTCGAAGTAGTAGAAGTTCGGTCCCCCGCCCGGCTCCTGGAACGGCAGCCAGTCGGCGATCAGCGTGACGGTGTCGGGCTTGTCGGGGCTGACGAACGCGTAGGTGTCGGTGCTGTCAGCCAACGGATCCGCGGCGATCGCGGGCGCTTCTCGGTGGCTCGACGCGGTGCCGGCCACAGGGGCCAGCAGCAGGGCCGAGGCGGTGAATGACGTGGCCGCGGCTGCCACCAGGGCAATCACGCGGCGACGCACGGGGGAGCGGGCAGGTGCCATGTGTACGGTTCCTTGTCGTCAGGACGCAGGGCGGGACCCCGGACTACGTGTACGGAGATCGAACCTCCTGAGAGTGATCCTGAGCTAACAATAGGCGACTTGCATGGTTTTTGTCCACTTTTCTCCCAATCGCCCCATAAACCATGCCATTGCACCGCTGGAGCCGCTGGTGTCGTTGGACATCACCTTGCGGGCGCCGGTGGCGGCACGCATGACCCACCGGGTGCCCGCCAGGGGTCGGGGGAGGCTGCTTCGCCCCGGGTCATCCACACCGGGAAGCGCAGGCGGCGGTGGTGGCGGACCACTGGGAGCTCTACTCCAACCCAGTGGTGGCTCGTCAACTGACGGAGGTTCACGCCCGACTCAGGGCGCTCCTTGAGGGGTCCTCGTCGTAGGCACTGGCCTCACTCCCCATGCGAACACCGCACCAAGCAAAGGAGTCGGAGAGTTGGGCTCCCGGCCGCGGTGGTGAGGCGTGGTGCGGCCGCGGATAACCTCTACTAGGGTCGGCCTTGCGGTGCTTTGGTCAATCAGACCCACTTGGCACAGGAGGCTCCTTGACGATTCCCGCGGGATCACCGTCTGGTGCTACGCACGGGACGACCTTACTGCTCTAGCCTGAGTTACGAAGCGCGGGAGGTTATCGAGTCGACCAGCCGTCAAATCGGCTCAGGACTTGCGGAGAAATAGGGCGCCTCCGGCGCATGGAGACCGAGATCGCCCGGACCGAGAGCGTGCACTCAGGCAGTGAACTCATCCGCGTCTTCGCCGAGCTTCGGGTGGCGGCCAAGGCATCGGGCATGCTCTGTGCCAGCGCGAGCACGACGCGGACCGGTGGATCGCCGCCAAGGGTGCGACCCGAACCCGCTCGCTAGTGCTAGCACCCGTGCGAACCACACGGCCGGCGGTCAATGCTCGGAAGATCCACCGACGAGGAAAAGGCCACATGACTCCACTGCCTGATGGCGACCCCCAGGCCTCTCTCCGCGAGCTGGCACGACGCTTCTTCGAGGACGTCCTCAACGGCGCAGATCCCGCCGCCGTCGAGGAAATCGTTGCCGAGCGCTACCACGAACACGCCCTCGCGCCGTTCGGCGACAGCGAACCCGGTGTCGTCGCTGGCCCCGTCCACGTCACCGAGGTCGCCCGCTCCCTCCGAGAACAGTTCACCGACCTGCACATCACCGTCGAGCACCTGATCGCAGATCATGACCATGTGGCCGCACTCGTCTCGTCTCGCGGCACGAACGATGGCGCCCTCAACGGGTTGATCCCACCGACTGGCCGTCCGTTCTCGTCACGACAGAGCCACTGGTTCCGCGTCGAGCACGGCAAGCTCTGCGAGCATTGGGCCACCCGAGATGACCTGACCACCATGCTCCAGCTCGGGCTCATTCCCCGTCCCGGCCCGCCCAGCGGCCCGGAAGCCTGAACGCTGGCAGACCCAGACCTCTGAACCCGCGTTTACGGGCCGGCCGGGCTGCAGCTGCGGCTGCGGCTGCGGCTGCGGCTGCGGCTGGATCATCCATAGGGTGACGTCGAGCACTCGACGCGGGACCGAACTCGAACCAGCACACGCCGAGGCGCGGGAGATCGACATGCGACCGCACGGACCTCGGTGTGCTCACGGAAGGTGCCCGGGCCTCCGACCGTTAGCGGGTGGGTCGAGCCCGATCAGTAGTCGCCCCCAAAGCACGCCCTCCGCCAGCTCACTGATCTCGCGCATCGGATATGCCCTGTGCCAGCGCGAGCACGACCCCGACGGGTGGATCGCCGCCACTGCGCCCTGCCTCGGCGCCCCGCTCGTCTCCAACGACGGCATCTTCGAGGGCACACCCGGTCTCTGCTCGAAGTCGCCTGACGCCCGCCGCGCTCGGGTGGGACCGAACCCGTGCGTACACCGACCGCACCGCAGAACCGTGGCGAGTCTGTGACCAGGAGGCCTCGCCGGGGCGTGGTCACCAGCTTCGCCAGCCTCGCTACCAGCATGTTCACGTCGATGATCGAGTGGGCGAGGGGGGACTTGAACCCCCACAGCCTTGCGGCCACAGGAACCTGAATCCTGCGCGTCTGCCAATTCCGCCACTCGCCCTCAAGCGACAGCGGCGAAGTGTAGCCAGGCCACGGTCCACCGGACAATCCGGGTTGGAGCAGTGCCATCTACACTCATACTCCTACAGCCAGCGGATACGACGACGGAAGGTCTGCGGGCGCGGCATGGGGATCCTGCGCGACTTCGAGAAGCGCCTGGAAGGAGCCGTCGAAGGTTTCTTCGCGCGCGTGTTCCGTTCTGGCCTGCAACCCGTGGAACTGGCCAAGGCCGTACAACGCTACGCCCAGAGCTATCAGCAAGTCGGGGTAGACGGCGTGTTCGTCCCCAACGTCTACCGCTTCGAGCTCGCAGCCGAGGACCACAATCGCTTCGAAGGGTTCGCCGACTCGCTCAAGGCCGAGCTGTCCAGCGTCGTGAAGCGCACCGCCAAGGACCGCGGCTGGCGCCTGCAGGGACCGGTGCGTATCGAGTTGCGCCCCTCCGACAGCCAGACGGTCGGGACATATGAGCTGCGCGCCAAGATCGAGGCCGCCGTTGACGCCCAGCACGAGGCCCCCGCTCCGGCGGCGGCACGTGCGCCGGCAGGCGCCGCGGCAGGTGCCGGCCAGGCCGACGAGGGCGGGCACACCAGCGTGCTGCCCCGGCCCAGTTCCGCCCCCAGCGCGCAGCTGGTCGACCGCAACGGCCGCCATCACCCGCTGCGGGGCACCGCCACCATCGGCCGGCTGCCCGAGTGCGAGGTGACGCTGGACGACGCGTCGGTGTCACGTCGCCACGCGCGCGTCGAGCGTGACGGCGACGGCTGGTCGATCACCGACCTCGGGTCTACCAACGGGGTCAAGGTCAACGGCGAGTCGGTGCGGTCGGCGACGCTGCGCGACGGTGACCGCTTGCAGCTGGGCAGCCTCGCTCTGACGTTCTCCGCGGGAGGTTGACGGCGGTGCCGCCGATCGTCCTGCTCGCCGGCCAAGCGCTGTTCCTGCTGCTGCTGTACCTGTTCGTTGCCCGCGCCGTGCGCGTGGTGGTCCGCGACGTGCGCAGCTCGGCCGCGACCGCCGCGCCGGTGCCGCGGTCCCCGGCGCCCAAAGCCCGCAAGGGCAGGAAGGGCCAGACCGCTGCCCCCGGCGAGCTCGTCGTCCACATCCCGGATGGTCGCCCGCGCGTCATCCCGCTGGACGCCCACGACGTGACGTTCGGGCGCGCTGGGGCCTCCACAGTGGTCCTCGACGACCCGTATGTCAGCGATCACCACGCCCGGGTGTACCTGACCGACGGGCAGTGGCAGGTCGCCGACCTCGGCTCCACCAACGGCACCTTCTGCAACCAGGTGAAGGTCAGCTCACCGACCGCACTGACGCCGGGCGATCAGCTGGGGATCGGCAAGACCGTCGTGCAGGTGCGCCGCTGATGACCGACGACCGGGGATCAGGGATGCGGCTGCGGGCCTACGCCGGCTCCGACGTCGGGCAGGCGCGCAAGGGCAAGGTCAACGAGGACAACCTGTTCTTCGGCACGACGGTGTTCGCCGTCGCCGACGGGATGGGCGGCCACCAAGCCGGCGAGGTTGCCTCCGAGGAGGCCCTCAAGCCCGTCGAAGACCTGGACGGCCGCGACTACGGCGACGAGTCCGACGCCACCGAGGCCCTGCGCCAGGCGATCCGCGGCGCGAACCGCAACGTCATCGCCAGGGCGCAATCGGACCCGTCGCTGTCCGGCATGGGAACGACACTGACCGCGGTGGTCGTGCGTGACGGGCGTGTTCACCTCGGCCATGTCGGTGACAGCCGGGCGTACCTGCTGCGGGGCCGCGGCGAGATCACCCAGCTGACGACCGACCACACCCTCGTCGAGCAGCTGGTGCAGGAGGGCAGGCTGTCGCGCGACGAGATCGCCACCCACCCGCAACGCAGTGTGGTCACCCGGGCCATCGGGGTAGACAGCGAGGTCGAGGTCGACACGCTCCCGCCTCTGGTCCTGGAGGTCGGCGACCAGGTGCTGCTGTGCTCCGACGGGCTGAGCGGGCCGGTCACCGACCGCGAGATCGCCGACATCCTGGTCGACACCGAGGATGGCGACGACGCGGTGCGCCGGTTGCTGGAGGCGGCCAACGCCCGTGGCGGCCCGGACAATATCACCGTCGTGTTGCTGCGCGCCGAGCCGGGCGCCGACCACGACGACGAACCCACCGAGGCCGTCGCGGCGGTCGTCTCCGGCTCCTCCGGCTCCTCCGGCGGTCGCGGCAGCGGCGCTGGGGGCGCCACGCCCGCCGGCGGCGGGGGGGCCCGCTCCAGCATCGCCATCAGGACCCGGCCCGACAGCGACGGCCACGACTTTGCCAGCGACTTCGGCCGCTACGGGGCGCGAGGCAGTGTCGCCGCTCCAAGCCCGGAACGCGGCGGCTCGGTCAAACGCGTGCTGGCGATCCTGCTGTCGGCGGTCGTGCTGCTGGCCGTCCTTGGTGGCGGGGGCTGGTTGCTGTTGAGCCGCGCGTGGTTCCTCGGTGACGTGGACGGTGAGGTGGCGATCTTCCGAGGTCTGCCCCAGCAGGCCGCCGGCGTCGACTTGTTCCGCGTCGCCGAGGTGACCGGGCCGGCCGTCAGCGACCTCGACCCCCGTATCCGTGACCGTCTCGCCGAGGGCATCACCGTCGCGTCGCAGAGCGAGGCGCTGGCCACCATTGACGAGTGGCGGGCTCAGGCCGAGGACGCAGCCGAGCCAACGCCCACGTCCCGGCCTCGCCGGTCGCGCCGCTCGAACGCCTCCGAGTCGCCGTGAGCGCCGTCGCCGTAACAACCAAGGCGCCGGCCGACGCGCGTCGCAAGGCCAACTCCGAGCTCGCCCTGCTCATCCTGGCGTTGCTGATCACCGTCGGGGCGTACGCCCTGGTTGGCCTGGCGACGACCGGCGTGGTCCCCGGCGGTCTTGCCGCCTACGGCGGAGCCATGGCGGCGCTGGGTGCGGCGGCGCACCTGGCCAGCCGCCGGCTGGCCTCCGGCGCCGACCCGGTGCTACTGCCGCTGGCGTTCCTGCTCAACGGCCTCGGCCTGGTCATGGTGCGCCGGCTGGACTTCGCCGAGCAGACGTCGCAAGCCCCCGCGCAGACCATATGGACGGTCGTGGCGATCGTCGTGTTCATCCTCACCCTTGCCGTGGTGCGCGACCACCGGATCCTGGACAACTATCGCTACATCGTCGGCATCGGCGCACTGGCCTTCCTGCTGATGCCACTGCTGCCCGGCATCGGCAAGGAAGTCAACGGCGCTCGGATCTGGCTCGGCCTTGGTGGGCTGTCCTTCCAGCCGGGCGAGGTCGCCAAGCTGGGCCTGGTCATCTTCTTCGCCAGCTATCTCGCCGAGAAACGGGCGCTGCTAACGGTGGCCACCAACCGCCTGGGACCGCTGATGGTGCCGCCGGCACGGGCCTTCGGGCCGATCCTGGCTGTCTGGGGCCTCAGCCTGTCGGTGCTGGTGTTCCAAAAGGACCTCGGGCTGAGCCTGCTGGTCTTCGGCATCTTCGTGGCGATGCTGTACGTGGCCACGGCCCGCCTGACCTACGTGCTGCTCGGCTTGGCGCTGTTCTCCGCGGGCGCCTACGCCGCCTGGACGGTCTTCAGCCACGTGCAGTCACGAATCTCGACCTGGCTTGACCCCTGGAGCGTCTACGACAGCGCCGGCTACCAGGTTGCCCAGAGCCTGTTCGCCATGGGCACCGGCGGCATCTTCGGCGTCGGCCTTGGCCAGGGCCGGCCCGACATCATCCCCGAGGTCAACACCGACTTCATCTTCGCGGCGTTCGGTGAGGAGATCGGGCTGCTAGGCACCACGGCGCTGCTGCTGTGCTTCTTTCTGTTCGTTGGCCGGGGCTTCACCATCGCGATGCGCAGCCGTGACGACTTCGGACAGCTGCTCGCGGCGGGGCTGACCTTCCTGTTCGGCCTGCAGGTGTTCGTCATCCTCGGCGGCGTGACGCAGCTGCTGCCGCTGACGGGCGTGACCCTGCCCTTCATGTCCTACGGCGGCTCCTCGCTGCTGGCCAACTACGCGCTGGTGGCGCTGCTGCTGCGCGTGTCCGCCTCGTCGTCGGATGGACGGGGCAGCACGTGACCCGTCAGGTCCGTCGTGTCGCCGTCGTGTTGTTCCTGCTGTTCGGAGCCTTGTTCGTCAACCTCAACTTCTTGCAGGTGCTGCGTGCCGACGACCTGAGCAACGACAACCGCAACAGCCGCACGATCATCGCCGAGTACTCGATCCGCCGCGGTTCGATCGTTGCCCAAC
>JACCTL010000016.1 GCA_013812395.1 Euzebyaceae bacterium | reverse complement strand
CGACCTGCGCGCGCTGGGGGCGACGGGGATTGTGGCGCTGCAGCCCCAGGCGCTGCTGCCCTGAGCGCATGAGTCCAGCTGACGAGGACCTGTTCGCCGTGCGATGGCTGGACCCCGGCGAGGGCGGGCCGGCCGTCGAGGTGCTCGACCAGACGCTGTTGCCGCAGCATCGCCGCAGCGTTGTCTGCCGCGACATCCCGACGCTGGCCGAGGCGATCCGATCGCTGCGGGTGCGCGGCGCGCCGGCGTTGGGTGTGACTGGCGCGTACGGCGTCGCCCTCGGTGCGCTGGTAGACGGCGACGCGCAAGGCGCCGCGGCCACCCTGAGTGCGCAGCGACCGACGGCGGTCAATCTCGGTTGGGGGTGCCGTCAGGTGCTGGCCGCAGGGCCGGGCCCGGCAGTGATGCTGGCAGCGGCGCGGCGCCTTGACGCCGACAACACCGCCGCCTGCCAGGCCATGGGCCGTCACGGTGCCGCGCTGCTGGGTGACCACGCCAAGGTGCTCACCCACTGCAACACCGGGACCTTGGCCTGCCAGGGGATCGGCTCTGCCTTCGGCGTGGTCCGCACGGCGTTCGAGGCCGGCAATCTCGGGCACCTGTGGGTCGACGAGACTCGCCCGCTGCTGCAGGGCGCACGATTGACGGCCTACGAGGCGTCGGTACTGGACATCCCGCACTCCCTGATCGTGGACGGCGCGGCTGGCGCGTTGTTCGCGGCGGGCCGCGTCGACGCGGTGCTGGTCGGCGCGGACCGGATCGCTGCCAACGGTGACACCGCCAACAAGGTGGGCACCGCGACGCTGGCCGTGCTGGCCCATCATCACGACGTCGCGTTCTACGTGGTGGCGCCGACCTCGACCATCGACCCGGCTGCCGCCGACGGCGCGGCCATCGACATCGAGTACCGCGACGCTGAGGAGGTGCGCACGGCGGTCGGCATAGCGGTCCTCGCGCCCGCCACCACGCCAGTGTGGAACCCCGCGTTCGACGTGACCCCCGCCGCGTTGATCACCGCGATCGTCACAGAGCGCGGTGTCGTGCGGCCTCCGTTCCAGACAGGACTTGCCACCGCCGCCGCCGCGGGGTAGCCAAGGGCGCGTAGCCGGCGGCGTCCGCTACCGGATCGCCCGCCGTGATAGCCGGGCGTCCGCTACCGGATCGGCCGCCGTGATAGCCGGCCGTCCGCCACCGGATCGGCCGCTGTGATAGCCGGCCGTCCGCCGCCTGACCGACTGTCGTGATAGCGGGGCGTCCGCGTCCGGAATCATCGCCGTGATAGCCGGGATAGCCGCAATCCACAGCTGTGCGCAGCGGATTGCAGCGGCCGGCGCTGTCGGGTCTACGGTCGGTTGGTGCGGCTGCTGCTGGAGACCCTGTTGCCGCTGCGTTGCGCCGCTTGCGCGGCGCCCGCGAGCGGGCTGTGCTCGGCCTGCGCCCCCGCGGCCGCGCTGCTGGCGCTGCCCGACCGGGGCTTCGAGGAGCTGGGAGCGGGCACGGCGGCGTTGGGCGCGTTCGCCTATGACGGGGTCATCGCCGACGCCGTGCGCGGCATGAAGGTGGCGGGACGGCACGCAGCCGCCCCGCCGTTGGGCGCGCTGCTACGGCAACGGCTGCCGCTGCCGGCGGGTTGGCCGGTCACCTGGGTGCCCTCGACGCGGCGCCGGCTGCGCGAACGCGGCGTCGAACTGCCGCGCCTGCTGGCAGGCCCGGGCGCAGTGCCGCTGCTGCGCCGGGTGGCCGACCGCCCCGACCAGACGTCGTTGGATGCGGTGGCCAGGCGCTGGGCTCCGGTCGGCGCCTTCCGCGCGCTCGGCACCACGCCGGACCGGGTTGTGGTCGTGGACGACGTGCGTACGACCGGCGCCACCGCCCTGGCCGCCGCCGAGGCTCTGCATGCCGCCGGCGCCGAATGCGTCCTGGTGGTCACGCTAGCGGTCGGCGGGGACGCCGCGCGGCGCGCGCTCAAGTAGCCGGAGGGCGGTAGCGCACGGGGGTCGCACTCAGGGCTTGGGTGACGTGTCGGCGGCGTCAGACCTCGGCGTGGGCCTCATGCTCCGCGTCCTGCTCGCCGACGTGCAGCCGGATGGGAACGCTGGTGACCACGACGCCGGGTTCGAACAGCAATGCGCCTTTGATGATGAGTGCTGTCTGGTTGTGCAACGGCCGGTAGCGCAGCCGAGGCAACACGAACTCCGGCAAGACGCAGGTGACGACAGTGCGACGGCCGTCGGGTCGCAGGTCGCGGACGTAATCGCGGATGGACTCACCCAGCGCGCGAAAGGGGCTGTCGACCAGCTCCAGGGGCACCCGGACACCCCAGTCGCCCCATGCGTGAAGCATGGCGTCGGCCTGCTCGGTCTCCAGGTTGACGGTCAGGGCCCGCAGCGTGGTCCCGCCTAACCCCTCGGCGTAGGCCAGCGCGCGCATCGTTGCCTTGTTCACCCCGGACACCAGGACCACCACGTGGTGCTCGATCGGCTCCTCCACCGGGGAGGGCTCGCCGCCCTCGGGCGCCACGACGTTGGTCACCACCAGCCCCTGTCCGACCAGTCCCGCCTTGACGCGCAGGGCGAGACGGTGGCGCCGGAGGACTTCGACCATGCTTTCCGACAGCGTCTCGCAGACCACGGCCGTCGTCGTGGAGTTCGGGTGACGATCGCTGGCCGCCGCCAGTGCTTCGATGATGTTGTCGTCGGCGTGGCGGTCGGTCGACGGTCCCAGCTGCTGCAGCGCGACCCCGGGGGCGAGCCGCTGCCAGGCTTCGGTCAGGTCGGTGCCGGGTGCCGGCACCGCCACGGCGCTCAGCGACGCGGGATTGACCGCTCGGGCATAGGACAAGGCCCGCGACACCGACTCGTCGATCCGGTCGAGGACCAGCACCATGTGGTTTGGCTTGGGCGCGGCGGGTTCGGCGACATCGCTTCGCAGCTCCAGGCTGACGTCGGCGTAGTGGCGATGGATGCGCTGCATCAGCACGACCAGCAGCGGTATCGCCACGATCACGATCCACGCGCCCCGTGAGAACTTGGTGACCGACACGATGACCAGCACCACGCCGGTCGTGGTGGCGCCGACGCCGTTGACCAGTGCCGAACGCTGCCAGCCCGAGGTCCTGGTCCGCCACCAGTGGCGCACCATGCCCGACTGCGACAGGGTGAACGAGGTGAAGACGCCCACCACATACAGCTGGATGAGCCGGCTGACCTCGGCGTTGAAGGCGATGAGCAGCAGGCCCGCCATGACCGCCAGCACGACGATGCCGTTGCTGAACACCAGGCGGTCGCCGCGCGCGAGGAACTGGCGCGGCAGGAAACGGTCGCGGGCCAGGAACCACGACAGGCGCGGAAAGTCGGCGTACGCGGTGTTAGCGGCCAGGATGAGGATGGCCGCCGTCACGAACTGGACCATGAAGAAGCCGGGACCGTCGCCGAACACCGCCA
>JACCTL010000005.1 GCA_013812395.1 Euzebyaceae bacterium | reverse complement strand
TGACGCCCTCGCGGGCCATGAGCTGCCCGTAGCCGGTGTTGCCGGCGGCCACGACCACGACCACCCCCGACTGCACCAGCCGGTCGACCTCCACGCAGATGGGGCTCTGGCCGCAGGCGAACCAGTGCGCGTCGAACTCGTAGCCGAGGCTGAGGTTCACGCCGTGGATGCGCAGCAGCTTGCCGTGCCCGTTGACCTTCTCGCGCACGTACTGCAACGCGGCCAGCACATTCGTCGAGCGGCTCTCGCCGTCGTCGTCGAGCACCTTGAGGCTGACCAGCTTGGCGTGGGGGGCAACGCCCGCCAAGCGTGACATGTCGGGGATCTCCCGCGACTCGATGCGCTCGGTCTCGTCGACCTCGTCGAGCACCCGGCGGCCGGCCCGCACCTTCAGGTCCTTCTTGGCGCCGAGGCCGCCGGCGATAATGCCCGCGACGTGCGTGCCGTGGCCGAAGCCGTCGCGCAGCGGTTCGTCGCCGCCCGTGAAGTCCTTGTGCAGCCGTTTCACGTCGCCCTGCAACGTCTTGTTGGCGGCGAAGTGGGGGTGTGCCTCGTCGATACCCGAGTCGATGACACCCCAGACGATCTCGTGGCCGCTGGCCTCGTAGGCGCGGCGGGCGGCATCGGCCTTGACCGTGGTGACGGAGCGGTCCAGCAGGGGCTTGACGGGAAAGTCGGGCCAGATGCGGTAGATGGCCCGGCGACCGATGGCCGAGCGCTGATCACGGCGCACCAGCTTGCGCACCGCGGTCATCGACAGGTCGCAGCGGTAATAGGTGCCCGCCACCGGCTCCGGCGGGTCGGGCTCCCAGGCGCCAACCTCGGCGACGTACAGCTCTTTGAACCGCTCCTCGGCGCCGTCCAGCCCCTCCTCGTGCAGCAGGTTGAGCTCGACGACCATCGGGCCGGCGTCGTTCGGGTCAGCGGGAAGCCGCAGCTTCTGACGCTGCTGGGGGTCGGTCAGCGCCTCGGAGATCACCCCGCTGCGCAGCAGCGGCCGGTCGGGCCGCGGCGCGTCGTCAGGGGGCGGCGCGTCGCTCATTGCTCAGCCCTGCTTGCCGCGCCGGCGCTGCCAGCGCTGCAGCAGCGTCGCAGGGCCGCGCGAGCCAGTTGGGCCTTGGGTGTCGGCTGGGCCGGCAGCGGATGGCTGCCCGCTGGACGCGGCCTTGCCCCAGCGGAAGCCCGCACGGCTCGAGTCGTCGTCGCGCTTCCTGGCGATCTTCGGCATCTGCTCACCGCCGCCCCTCGCGATGTCGGCACCCCGCCGGTGCCGCCCTGTGCGCTGGGCACCTTGCAGCCTACGGCGTCAGGGCGCTTGTTGGAAAGGGGCTTGTCGGGGCACGCTGAGGTGGGTCGCAGACACAGGAGGGGCGATGGCCGGCGCAGACGGTGGGGCAGACGGTGGGCGGGGATCTAACTGGTACTGGTGTCTGGAGCATGGCAAGGCTGAGCCGGCGGGCCAGTGCCGGGCGGAACAACAGATGGGCCCGTACGACTCGCCCGAAGCGGCGGCGCGCTGGCGGGAGCGGGTCGAAGACCGAAACGAGGCGTGGGACGCCGAGGACGAGCGCTGGGAGGGGCCAGGCGCTGGCGCCTGACCGGCTACTCGACCGGGTGCGCGGCTGACCGGGCCGCGTGGCCGGCCATCGGTAGCGCCCGTATGGTGAGGCGGTGACCCCCGCTCCTGCCTTGGCCGCTCCCGTGGTGGGCGACGACCGGGTGGTCTTCCGGCTGCACGATCCCGACGGAGCGTTCGCCTGGCTGCGACTGCGCCAGGATCTGCAGCGTCCTCGCGAGGGCCCCTATCTGGTCAAGCCACTTGGCACCGATGTGTGGGAACTCACCTTCGGGCGGCCCGCCGTTGACCGCATGGAGTACGCCTTCGAGGGTTGCCACCACAGCGGCGGGGTGGAGACCTTCTGTGACGCCGACAACCCCCTGCGCGCCCCTGGAGCGTTCGGAGACCGCTCGGTGGTGGAGTTCCCCGGCTACCGGGCTCCGGCGTGGTGCGACGACGAACCGCTCGGCGGGCAGCTGTTCGACACGACGGTGCCCAGCTTCCGGCTCCGTGCCGACGTCTCCGTCAGGATCTGGACCAGCCGCGATGCCGACCCCGAAGCGCCGTTGCCGTTGCTGATCGCCCACGACGGCTCCGAGTACGCACGGATGTCGGAGTTGCCGCGGCTGCTGGACCGGATGACCCAGGCCGGTCGGCTCCCGCCGCTGCGAGCGGTGCTGCTCGACCCGATGGAACGCAACGAGCACTACTCGGCGTCCGCCGCCTACGCGCGGGCGTTGGCCGGTGACATCGTCCCCGCCTTGGCATGGCTCGCGCCGAACGGCCAACACCCCATCGTGGGTATGGGCGCGAGCCTCGGCGCGCTGGCCATGCTGCACGTCCATCGCAGCCGTCCAGGCGTCTTCGCCGGGCTGTTCCTGCAGTCGGGCAGCTTCTTTCGCCAGCGCTACGACCGCCAGGAGTCGGGCTTCCCGCGCTTTCGGCGGATCGCGCGCTTCGTGGGGGAAGTCCTCAACGCGTCCTCGGCATCTCGTCCGATCCCAGTGACGCTGACGTGCGGCGCGGTCGAGGAGAACCTGGCCAACAACCGCGCGGTCACCCGCGCGCTGCGGCGCCAGGGCTACGACGCGCGGCTGCTGGTCAACCGCGACGCACACAACTACGTCGCCTGGCGCGACACCTTCGATCCGAACCTGGTCGACCTGCTGGCGCGGGTCTGGCGGTGAGGCGTGAGCGGCTGTCGCTGCGGTCGCCGGCCACGGGGGCGCACGGCGAGGTCATCGCCTACGGTCACCACGGCCGCCCGTTGATCGCCTTCGCGTCGCAGCAAGGCGACGTTGGCGACTGGGAGCGCAACGGGATGGTCGACGCGGTGCGCTGGCTCATCGACGGGGGCCGCCTCAAGGTCTACAGCGTCAGCTCCTACGACTCCGACAGCTGGTTCGCTCCGGGGGTATCGCTGGAGGAGGCGGCCCGGCGGCACGGACGCTACGAGGACTGGCTGGTCCACCAGGTGGTGGGGTTCATCCACGACGACTGCGGGGGACCGCTCGACATCCTGGTGACTGGCTGCAGCTTCGGCGCCTACCACGCCGCCAACCTGACGCTGCGGCGCGCCGACCTGTTCCCCGTCGCGATCTGCATGAGCGGCGTCTACGACATCTCCTTGCTGGCCCCCGGCGAGCGGGGTGACGCCGTGTACTTCAACAACCCGGTCGACTACGTTGCCAACCTCGACGGGAGCCACCTGCAGTGGCTGCGGGAGCAGGCCCGGTTGCTACTGATCTGCGGGCAGGGGATGTGGGAGGACACCACGGGCGCGCTGGAGAGCACCCGGCGCTTCGCGGCCTTGCTTGCCGCCAAGGGATTGACGCATGAGGCCGACCTGTGGGGGTACGACGTTGCCCACGACTGGCCTTCGTGGCGGGCGCAGTTGGCACACCATCTGCCCCGCTTCGTGTAGCCGGCCAGTGGGCACTGGGCAGACCGACGGCGAGAACGGCGAGACGAGGAGAGCCGATGGCCGCCACGCACCTGCTCGGCCTGCTGCTGGGCACCGAGGAGGACTGGTCAACCGCTTTCGAGCAGTTGCTGGCACGGGCCGCCCTCGACATCGACCACGGCGGGCAGCGCCACCGCTTCGCTTCCGAGCGGATCACCATCGAGCCGTTCAACCTGCGCGCGCAGCCTCGCTACGCCTTGGTGATCGACCGCCTCGCGCATTGGTACTACGTGCCGCGTGAGTGGTTGAAGAAGGTCGCCCTGATGGACGACGTCTACTTGCTCAATAACCCGTTCACCTTCCAGTCGATGGAGAAGCACGCGGCCTATTGCGCGATGATTCGTTTAGGGTTGAAGGTCCCCGAGACGTGGCTGATCCCGTATAAGCAACCGGTCGACAACGTGCGCTGGCCCTACACCGCCGCCCGCTACAACCGCTCCTTCGATCTCGAGGAGGTCGCCGAGGCGATCGGCTACCCGTTGTACATGAAGCCGTTCGACGGCGGCGCCTGGGTAGGTGTCAGCCGCATCGACGGGCCAGAGACGCTGCGGCGGCGCTACGATGAGTCCGGTCAGCGGCTGATGCACCTGCAGAAGGCGGTAGACGGCTTCGACGTGTTCGCGCGCAGCTTGTCCATCGGCGCCGAGACGTTGGTCATGCGGTTCGACCCCGACCGCCCGATGCACGACCGCTACCAGGTCGATCATGACTTTCTCAAACCGTCAACCGGCGCGGAGGTTGTGACGATCGGCAAGACCGTCAACAGCTTCTTTCGCTGGGAGTTCAATTCCTGCGAGACGCTGGTCAAGGACGACGAGGTCTTCCCGATCGATTACGCCAACGCCTGCCCGGACGTGTCGCTGACCAGCTTGCACTACTACTTCCCCTGGGCCATCAAAGCGCTGCTGCGCTGGTCGGTTTTTGCCACGACGACCGGCCGGCCGATGGGAGTCGACCTCACGCCTCCGCGATGGTTCGCCATCGCCGACAGCGATCGCTCTTACTCCGAGAAGCTGGGGGCCTACCGCCGGCTGGCGGACGACTACTTCTCGGCCGAGCAGTATGCCGAGTTCTGCGACCGCCACCTTGGCCACGTCGACGAGCTGCTGGTGGAGTTCGTCCGCAGTGGCGAGTTCGACCGCCTGCTGGTCGACACGGTGCGCTCGACGTTCCCGTCGCACGAGCACGACCACTTCGTCGCCCACTATCGCGGCCTGCTCGCCGCCTGGGCCGACGACCAGGCCTGACGCGACGCCTCCGTGTGCAGCGCGCCGTCGCGACGCCTCCGTGTGCAGCGCGCCGCGCCGGCGACGGAACCCGCACACGATTGACTTCGGCTGCGCGACTGTGTGCATCGCGCCGCGCCGGCGACGGAAACCGCACCCGGTTGCGATGCTACGGGGGCGGAAGCGCGCCGAGGTCGCCGCGGGCGGCGGCCACCACGCCTTGGGCGACACGGTCCCAGCCGTAGCGTTCCTGGGCCACGGCGGCGAGAGCGGCTGACGCTCGGTCTCGCTGATCGTCCGGCAGCGTCAGCCAGACGACCAGTCGCTCGGCAATGTCGCGGACCGCAGCGGGCCCGCGCGGGAAGGTGAGCAGCCGGCGCAAGGGCTCGTCCAGCGCCTCGGCGAGCGTGGCGGCGACCTCGGCCAGGCCCGAGTGGCCGGCGCAGACGGGCAACATGCCGCAGGCCGCCGCCTCAGCGGCGACCATCCCGTAGGCC
The DNA here is from genome assembly GCA_013812395.1 of Euzebyaceae bacterium. GTDB lineage: Bacteria > Actinomycetota > Nitriliruptoria > Euzebyales > Egibacteraceae > JACCTL01. The sequence goes on along the minus strand of JACCTL010000005.1, from coordinate 2,238 downwards.
TCCGGAAAGGTGCTGGGCACGACCTGCGCGGTGCAGGCGGGCAGCAGTAGTGGCAGCGCCTCGTGCTCGAGGCGGCCCGTGAAGGCGATTGTGCCAACAGCGGCCTGCGCGGACTGCCGGTAGGCCTGCGCCGCCTCGTCGTCCAACGAGTCGAGGAACGCACGCAGGTAGGTCAGCTCCCCAGCGGGCCCGCCTTCCAGCTCACGCCCGCGTCGGGCAATCTCGCCCAGGCCGTCGAGGTCGCCTCGGGCAAGTGCATCAACGATGTCGCCGAGCGCCTCGCGATAGGTCCCGAAGCCAACGACGCACAGACGTGCCGAGGGCACCTGCGCGGTGACCAGTGGCCAGGCGGCCAGCAGCAGGTCAACGCCCTTGGAGACGATCAGCTTGCCCAGGTAGGTCACGATCCGGTGCACGGAGGGATCAAGGGCGCGAAGGGTCTCGACGGCCCCGGCCTCGCCGCCCCAGGACGCGGTGGTGGCGGCTAGCTGCTCGGCGAGCACCCGCAAGTTCGCCGTGGCCTCGTCGGCCGGGCGGGGCCGGAACGCCGCGACGTCCACGCCCGGGGGACCCAGCCGGGTCCGGTCGCACACCTCGCCTGCGACCTCCCACAGACGCTCGGCGACGTGACGGGAGCCGACCAGCACCCCCCGGGCGCGCGCCAACCCCTCGTGCAGCGCGGGCAGGAACCGCTCCGGCTGCGGGCGCACCGTGTACTCCATCGCGCTGCCGTGGATTTTCACCGCGTAGGGCACCGTGTCGTCCAGCGCGCGGGCGAGGATCAGCGGGCCCATCACGGCATGGTTGGCCAGCGCCACGTCGGGCGACACCCTGGCGCCAACGTCGCCGACGGCGGCGACGTTGGCTTGGACGTAGGCCGCCAGCTCGTCGTCGGAGCAGTCGCGGAACGCCTTGGCGGTGAAGCCCTCATAAGGGTCGTCAACGTAGACCGGCAGCAGCTCGCCGATGTCGGGCCGGTAGGCGGTGCAGCGGATGGGCTCGCGCAGGGTCCGCAGCGTCAGGTCGCCGTCGGACCAAGATCCAACCGCGTCGATGAAGGAAAGCTGTTCGGCGGCGGGCTCCTGGCACAACAGGTGCACCTCGTGGCCGTCGGCGACCAGCGCCCGGGCCAGGTTGGCGTTGTAGATGTTGCTGCCGGTTCCGCGTAGCAAATAACCGTGGAAGATCAGCACGCGCATAGTTCAGCCCTGCTCTTCATCGACCAGGGCGTAAGCAACCGTCTGATTCACGGTCATGGTGCGTCCCATCGCCCAGGCGTCGGCCAGCATGTCGGCGTCGCAGGCCGCACGGGTCGCCGCGACCTTGGCCTCGTAGTCGGACTGCTCCGGGTCGGGACGCACGGCCCCGATCGCTTCGCGCAGCGCCTCGGAGGCGCCAAACAGCGTGCCAGCCTGCTCCGTGCGGCCCCGCAGGCCGAGGTTGGTGGCCAGAAAGTCCAGGCAGTCGACGAGATCCCAGGTGCTGCCCAACCCGTGGAAGCGGGTGATGGCCTCACGGGTGAGCGCCGCCGCCCGCTGGTGGTCGCCGCGGTCCAAGTACAGGTTGCCCTGGTTCATCACCAGCCGAGCGATTCCCTCGTCGTCGCCGGTGCGCCGGAAGATGGCCAGACCGCGCGTGAAATAGTCAGCGGACGCGTCCAGTGCGCCGGCCCCGTGAGCGAGCACCCCCAGATTGCTCATCGTCTCCGCGGCCGCGCGCTCGTCGGTGCCACGCTCCTGGCGAACCGTCAGGCTCTCCTCCATCAACCGGCGGGCGCCGGCGACGTCGCCTTGGTCGTAGCGCAGCGCTCCCAGCAGCTTCAGCGCGGAGGCCAGGGCGTCACCGTCGCCGAGTTCGCGCTGGAGCTGCACCGCCTCGGTCTGCTGCGCCTCCGCCGGGGCGTAGTCACCGCGGGCGCGCGCGAAGACGGTGGCGCGGTCCAACAACGTCGCCCGCAGCGCCGTGCACTGACCCACCGACAGCGACAGCGCCCGTTCCAGCCAGTGCCGTCCCTCGGTGAAATGGCAGTGGACGCGCCAGAAGCCGCCCAAGGCAGCCGACAGGCGCAGCACGGTGTCGACGTCGACCTGCTCGTCGGCCCAGCGCAGGGCCGCCCGGAAGTTGGCGTGCTCGGATTCCAGCCGCGTCAGCCAGACCACCTGGTCGCGGTCACGCAGATGCGGCGCCGCGCGCTCGGCCAAGTCCAAGTAGTAAACCGCGTGGCGCGCGGCGACAGCA
>JACCTL010000045.1 GCA_013812395.1 Euzebyaceae bacterium | reverse complement strand
GCCCCCGTCCTCGGCCCAGCCCGACGAGGAGGGGCCGGTGACCACGAGCGTCAGGGCCGCCGAGGAGCGTGGCGCGTAGGAGCGCTGCCCCTCGGTGTTGAACACGCCGATCTCGTCAGCCTGGGTGCGGTAGGTGCCAGCGGCGTCGTAGCGCTCGTCGACCTCGCCCAGCAGGGCGCGGACCGCCTCGGCACGATCCTGCGGGGTCGCCGTCAGAGTGGACTCGTCGACGTCGACGTCGCCGGCCCTTGCCATCGGCGCCAGGCCTGGAAAGGCCGGGTCGGGCGGGGACAGCCGGGCGATGTCAGCGGCCTGCCGGGCGACCTGCGTCACCGCCACCGGGTCGTCGGTGTGGATGGACGCGACGCCGACGCGGCCGTCGTCGGTGACCACGCGCACGTTGGCCGCCAGGTCCTCACGCCACACGTTCTGGTGGATCTGGGAGTTGGCGAACCGCGTCAGCCCACCAACCTCGCGCTGGAGCAGGACCTCGACCCCCGCCACCGCGCCGCCAAGGTCGGCCCCCAACGCGGCGTCGGCCAGCCGGGCGAACCCGTGGCGGCCGAGCAGTGCCTCGGTGGTGGGCGAGGTCATCGCACTCCCATCTGCACATCGCGGAAGCGGGCGGGCGCGGCACCGTGCGAGACCCGAGCGACCTGGCCCGGCTCGCCCTTGCCACAGTTGGGCGTTCCGTAGACCTGCCAGTGCCGCGGCCCGGCGACCCCGTCACACGAACCCCAGAACACCGGCGTACGACCGGTGTAGGTGGGATTGCGGTACATCTTGCCGAGCTTGCCGTCGCGTATGTCGTAAGCGACCTCGCAGCCGAACTGGAAGTTCAGCCGCTTGTCGTCGATCGACCAGGACTTGTTGGTGGACATGTAGATCCCGTCGCCGGCCTCGTCCAGCAGCTGCTCGAACGAACCCGATCCCGGCTCCAGGTTGATGTTGGTCATGCGGATCAGCGGGATCGTGCCCCACGAGTCGGCGCGCATCGTGCCGTTGCTGCGCGTCTGGTCGTCGACGTACGGGGCGGTCTCGCGGCTGGTCAGAAAGTCGCGCAGGATCCCGTTGGCCACCAGGGGGTGGCGCCCCGCCGGCACGCCCTCGTCGTCCCAGCCGTAGGTGCCCAGACCCTTGTCCGTGGTCGTGTCAACGGTCAGGTTGACGTGGTCGGAGCCGTACCGCAGCGATCCGACGTCGCCGATGCCGACCCACGAGGTGCCGGCGTAGGCGGCCTCGTAACCCAGGATCCGGTCAAGCTCGAGTGGGTGGCCTACGCTTTCGTGGACCTGCAGGGCGACCTGGTTGGCGTCGAGGACCAGCGTCCCCGTCTGCGGCGGCAGGTTGGGGGCGTCCAGAAGGGCGACGGCCTCCTCGGCGTGCTGCTGAGCCTGCCCGACCAGGTCGAGGGCGACGACGTCCTCCCAGCCACCCGTGGCGCAGTAGCCGCGGAAGGAGTTGGGATAGGAGCGCACCTGCACCTCGTTCTCGCCGACCGCGATGCACTCCACCCCGCCGGCCAGCTGCAGCAACGTCTGCTGCAGGTCGGCGCCCTCGGAGGACACGAACCACTTGCTGGTGCGCCACGCGTCGAAACTGGCTTTGGCCAGGGTGAGTTTGGGTTCGCCACGGGCGGCAGCGGCAGCTGCCAGCAGCAGCTCCAGCTTGTCATCGATCCCCACGTCGAACGGGTCGGTCCCGTACGGCGTGGTGTAGCTGCCGGTCGCGACTTGCACCGGCGCCAGTCGCACGGCCCGGCGTTGCGCCGTGGCGCTGGCCTTGGCGATCGCCACGGCGCGACGGGCGGCGGCCATGATCTGCTCGCGATCCAGGCGGGCGGTTCCAGCGAATCCCCACGAGCCGTCGACCAGCACGCGGACGCCCACGCCACGGGTGGCGCTGCGCTCCACGCCCTCGACGCGGTCGTCCTGCACCGACAGCGACTCGCCCTCCTCCAGCACCGCCCTGGCGTCGGCGTAGCCAGCACCGGCCGCGACAGCCTCGTCGAGGGCTAGCTGGGCAAGGTCTCTCATCGGCGCGCTCCTGGTCGGTGACGGCCCGCAGCCTAATGGGGCCGCAGCCAGGATGTCGCACCAAGCCGGTTTAGGCTGCCGCCGTTATGGACGATTTGCAGATCCGCCGTGAGGCGCTGGACGGCCCCGTCGCCTCGCAGCTCATCGGCGAGCTGCAGGCCGAGTTCGTGGTCCGTTACGGCGGCCGTGATGACAGTCCTACCCCCGCAGCCGACTTTACGCCACCCGTCGGCGACTTCCTGGTGGTCTACCGCGATGGTCGGCCGGTGGCCTGCGGCGGGATCCGCCGCACCGAGCCGTCCGTGGTCGAGCTGAAGCGCATGTACGTCGTGGCCGACCAGCGCCGCGGCGGCATGGCGCGCCGCCTGCTGGCCGCGCTGGAGCAGACGGCCGCCGACCTGGGCTACAGCACCATCCGTCTGGAGACCGGGACCGCCCAGCCCGAGGCCATGGCGCTGTACGCCTCGTCGGGCTACCAGCCGATCAGCAACTTCGGCTACTACGCCGGCGAGCCGCTGTCACGCGGCTTCGAAAAGGCGCTGGGCGCGTAGGCTGCGCCCCGCCGCCATCGCTGACCGGGAGCCGCAGCCGTGGACTTCGACCTCACCGAGCAACAGCAGCAGATCCGCAAGCTGGCCCGCGACTTCTGCGACGCCGAGGTCGCGCCCCACGCCCGGGAGCTGGACCGCACCGAGGCGTTTCCCGACGAGCTGGTGCCCAAGCTGTTCGAGATGGGCTTCCTCGGCATCACCGTTCCCGAGCAGTACGGCGGCCTGGGGCTGGACTACCTGTCCTACGGCCTGGTCACCGAAGAGCTCGGGCGCACCGACGCGTCGGTCCGGTCGCTGGTCAGCGTCAACGTCGGCCTGGCCTGCACTTGCCTACTGACCTGGGGCAGCGACGAGCAGAAGTCCGAGTGGCTGCCGCGCCTGACGTCTGAGGGGCTCGGCGCCTTCGGGCTGACCGAGCCCAACGCAGGCTCGGACCCGGCCTCCATGACGACGCGGGCCAGTCGCGACGGCGACGACTGGGTCCTGAGCGGCTCGAAGATGTGGATCACCAACGGCAGCCGCGGGATCCTGACCGTCGTCTTCGCCCAAACAGAGCCAGGAACGGGCGCGAAAGGCATTACTGCCTTTCTGGTGCCCCAGGACAGCGCCGGCTACGAGGGCAACGCGATCCACGGCAAGCTCGGCCTGCGGGCGGGCGACACCGCCGAGGTCGTGCTCAGCGACGTCCGGGTCCCCGACCGGATGCGGCTGGGGGAGGTGGGCGAGGGCCTCAAGATCGCCCTCAACGCGCTGGACTCCGGGCGCTTCTCGCTGGCCGCCGGCGCCACGGGCATCTCCCAGGCGTGCCTTGAGGCCGCGGTCCGCTACGCCGACGAACGCACGCAGTTCGGTCGCAAGATCAGTGGCTTTCAGCTGGTGCAGCAGCTGATCAGCGAGATCTACCTGGACTTGGAGGCCAGTCGAGCGCTGTACTGGAAGGTGGCCTGGCGCCACGACAAGGGCGAGCGCCACACCGTCGAGTCCTCGGTCGCCAAGACGTTCTGCTCGGAGGCGGCGGTGCGCAACGCCGATCGAGCCGTCCAGGTCCACGGGGGGTACGGCTACTCCGACGAGTACCCAGTCGGCCGCTACCTGCGCGACGCGAGGGTCACCACGCTGTACGAGGGCACCAGCCAGATCCAGCGCCTGCTGCTCGGCCGCCACCTGACAGGTGAGAACGCCTTCACCTGAGCAAGCAGGAGTTGGTCGTCGGCGCCGTGTAGCTTGCGGGCGTGGTTTACGACCTGCATACGCACTCGACGTTCTCCGACGGGACGACCAGCCCCGCCGAGAATGCCGCCTTCGCCGCCGCAGTGGGGCTTGTCGGGTTCGCCTTGACAGACCACGACACCATGGACGGCTGGGCCGAGGCCGCGCAGGCCTGCCAAGAGCACGGACTTGACTTTGTGCCGGGCGTGGAGCTGTCCACCGAGTTCGAGGAGCGCGGGATCCACCTGCTCGGGTACTGGGTCGACCCCACGCATCCTGCGCTGGTCACCGAATGCGTGCGTCTGCGCGCCGAGCGCGACCGCCGTGCCAACGCCATGGTCGCCAACCTGGCGGCGCTGGGGATCGACATCTCGATCGACGACGTGCGCGCGCAAGCGGCCGGCGCACCCCTTGGGCGACCGCACCTGGCGGCGGTAATGATCGCCAAGGGCTTCGTAACCGACGAGGACGCCGCCTTCGATCAGTACCTGGCCGACGGCGGGCCGGCCTACGAGCCGAAGCGGGCGCTCGCGCCCGTCGACGGGGTGGCGTTGATCAGGGCCGCGGGCGGGACCGCGGTGCTGGCGCATCCGGGGCTCGGCAGCAGGGACGCGCCCCTGAGCACGGTGCTGCTTGACCAGCTGCGCGACGCCGGCATGAAAGGCGTCGAGGCCGACCACTGCGGGCACGATCCAGCGGCCCGCAACTACTGGCGGGCAGCGGCCCGGCGGCGGGGCATGTCGGTCACCGGGTCCAGTGACTTCCATGGATCGCGTAAGGAAAGCAAGATCGGCGACGCAACCACGAGCGTTTCGGTCGTCGAGGAGCTGCGACGCCGCGCGGCCACGGCGGTGGACGGCAAGGGATGACGATCACCCAGAAAGGGGCGACTGGATGGTAGGCCCAGCAAAGCGACTGATCCCCCTGCCGATGTTCGTCGTCACCAGCGACGGGCCGTTGCGCGGCCGGGTGCTGGTGGTCGACGCCGAGGAGCAGGTCCTCGGGCGCCGCGAGAACTCTGATTTGCAACTGGGTGACCCGCACGTCAGTCGTGCCCACGCCGTGGTCCGCAGGCAAAGCGGCGCGGTGTGGCTGGAAGACCTCGGGTCCACCGGCGGCACCTTCGTCAACGGCGAGCCGGTCACCGGCTCCCAGGCCCTGCGCCACGGCGACCTTGTTCGCTTTGGCACGGTCGAGACGCGCTTCGAGGACCGCAGTTCCATGATGGAAGGCGACGACGCCACACAGCTGATCGAACTGCCGCCGGTCGAGGACAAGCCCGTCCTTTCGCCGCGCCAGCAGGAGGTCCTCAACTACCTCAAGGACGGGCTGACCAACCCGGAGATCGCCGTGCATCTGGGCGTCACGGAGCGCACCGTCAAAGCCCACTGCCAGGAGGTGTTCGACCGCCTTGGTGCGCGCAACCGCACCGCGGCCGTGGCGGTCGCGATGCGCATGGGCCTCGTCGGCGACGACTAGCAGCGCTCATGTAGCCCGGAGGCGGTAGCGCCGCGGTCCGTAGTCGCTACCCTTACTTCAGGCAAGCAGCGGGCCATCTTGGCCCCGTCCTCCACACAACCGCTCGGAGACTTCAACTATCGACCAGTGGGTTTCGTATGCACCCCTCGACGGCAGCCCTCGGGCCAGACGACGACCGGTGCAGGAAACCCCGAACTGGACGCCCCTGGCCGCTTGACGGCGGTCACGCTCCGGAGTGGATGATCCGCTCTGAGACGGGCTTGTATAGGAGGGCGGGACCTGGGTGTCCCGCCCTTGCCATGCCCGCGCCGGCCGCCGCCTCGCCCCCTCCGCCTTCGCCCGCACGGTACCCGGGGGTCTACACGTGAGGCGCATCACCGTCGAGGAGCGGCGAGCCAGGCTCGCCCGTCGCCATCGCCTGGCACCCGCTTCGCGCGCCGAGGACCTGGCAGCGGTTGCGAGAGTCTGGTGGCATTGCACGCCACCGATCCGGCGTCGGTGTACCTGGCGTCCTTCGCGCGGATGCGCTCGCCGCAGGTGGCCACGATCCAGCGGGGCCTGTACGAGGATAGGACGGTGGTGCGGATGCTGGGCATGCGCCGAACCCTGTTCGTCCTCCCGGTCGATCTGCTGCCGGTGGTGCAGGGGTCGTGCACGCACCCAATCGGCGGCCCGCGAACGGCGCCTGTTGCTCCAGCGGATTCAGCGGCAGGGCATCAACGATGACGCCGGCGGCTGGCTGACGACGCTGGAGGACGCCACCTTTGCGGCGCTGCTGGCCCGTGGCGAGGCGACCGCGGCCGAGCTGTGCGACGACGTGCCGCTGTTGCGGCAGCCCGTGGGGCTGGGCGCAGCGGACAATCCCCGGATGCAGCAGCCGATCTGGCCTCGGGTGTTGTCGCTGCTCGCCGCTGACGGGCGATCGTTCGAGGTCGCCCGCGTGGCTCCTGGATCAGCGGCCAGTACCGCTGGGCGCCGGCGGCATCGTGGCTGGCCGGCGACATCGCGGCGCTGCCCGCCGGCGTGGCGCGCGCCCAGCTGGTTCGCCGGTGGCTGGCGGCGTTCGGGCCTGGCACCGCCGCCGACCTCAAGTGGTGGACGGGCTGGACGGCCGCCCAGGTGCGGCAGGCCATCGCCGAGGTTGGCCCTGCCGAGGTGGCGCTCGACGGCGGCACCGGGCTGGTGCTCGCAGACGATCTGGAGCCGGTCTCGGCAGTTGACCCATGGGTCACGCTGCTGCCGGCGCTGGACCCGACGGTGATGGGCTGGTCGCAACGTGACTGGTATTTCGGACCGCACCGTCCGGTGCTGTTCGACGACAACGGCAACGCCGGCCCCACCGTGTGGTGCGACGGGTGCGTCGCCGGCGGCTGGGGGCAGCGCAAGACTGGGCAAGTCGTCTTCCGGTTGCTGACCGACGTCGGCGTCCAGGCCGCCGCTGCCGTCCGGGCCGCGGCCGAGCGACTCGAACGCTGGCTCGGCGATGTCCGGGTGACCGCCCGCTTCCGCACGCCGCTGGAGCGTGAGCTGACCGCCTGACTACGGCCGAGCGGGGAATGAGAAGCGCGTCGCGTCGGTCGGAAACGAAAACCAGGCGTAGCCGCTGCGGGGCGTGAACCGCGACAGCCCACCGCCGTCGTCCCACGACCGTGCCTCAGGGGCGTAGCCGAGATCGTGGTACTTGACGAAGGCGGCAGCCAAGCGGTCGCCCAAGTCACCGGCCGGCGTGTGCGGGCACGACTCGCCTTCCAGCACGACCGCCTCCTTGCCGTCCTCCAGGTGCAGGACGGCCGCGGAGTTGGTCTCCAGGTTGCGGGCGTGGCGGGTAGCCGGACTGCCGTCGTAGTACCAGCAGTCGTCAAGCCAGACACCCCAGCGCGGCACCACATGGGGACGGCCGTCGGGTCGCGTTGTGGCGATCCAATAGTGCAGGGAGTGCTCGAGACGGACCCGAACGTCGGCCCAGGCCAGCGGCCGGGTCGCGCTGCCGTACCCCTCCGGCAGCGGCAGGGGTGACGTCGTCGGCTCCACCTGATCTCCTGTCGTCGGTCCTAAGCGCCACCGCTATTGGAGCGCGCGGCGATAACCTGCTTACCAATGCCACGAACCAGCCGCAAGGCCGACCAGTTCAGCGAGTCCGTGATCCGGGAGATGACCCGCCTGGCGGCGGTCACCTCCACGCCGCAGCGACCCGTGGTCAACCTGGCCCAGGGATTTCCCGACTTCGCGGCACCCGACGTCGTCAAGGAGGCGGCGCGCCGGGCCATCCGCGACGACGTCAACCAGTACGCCATCACCTGGGGCGCGCAGTCGTTCCGGCACGCCCTCGCCGACAAGTACCGGCGCCACTACGGCTTCCACGTCGACCCGGAGACGCAGCTGACCGTCACCTGCGGGGCGACCGAGGGCATGATCGCCAGCCTGCTCGCGGTGATCGACCCCGGCGACGAGGTCATCGTCTTCGAGCCGTTCTACGAAAACTACGGTCCCGACGCGGTGCTGTCGGGAGCGGTGCCGTCCTATGTGGTCCTCGACCCGGCCGACGGCTTCGCCCTTGACCCGCAGCGGCTGCGCGCGGCGGTGACCCCTCGCACCCGCGGCATCATCGTCAACTCGCCCAACAACCCGACGGGCAAGGTCTTCACGGCCGACGAGCTGGGCGTGATTCGCGACCTGTGCGTCGAGCACGACCTGGTGGCGTTCACTGACGAGATCTACGAGCACATCGTCTACGACGGCGCCAGCCACACGCCACTGGCGACGCTGGACGGCATGGCCGAGCGCACCTGCACCGTCAACGCACTGTCCAAGACCTACTCGGTTACCGGCTGGCGCGTCGGTTGGGTCGTCGCCCCGCCGGCGCTGACCGCCGCGATCCGCAAGGTCCATGACTTTTTGACCGTCGGCGCGGCGGCGCCACTGCAGGAGGCTGGCGCGGTCGCCGCGGCATTACCCGATGCCTACTACACCAGCCTCGGGGAGTTCTACCGCCAGCGGCGCGATTACCTGCTCGGCGTCCTGCGCGACGTCGGCCTGGAGCCCGTCGTCCCCCGAGGCGCGTACTACACGATGGTCGACTGCTCGCCGTTCGCCGACAGCGACGTCGACTTCGCTAAGCGGCTGGTCACCGACCTCGGCGTCGCCTGCGTGCCCGGTTCGTCATTCTTCCGTGAGCCCCGGCTCGGAGCCGGCATCGTGCGCTTCGCGTTCTGCAAGGAACTGGCAACGCTCGAGGCCGCGGCCGAGCGCCTGGCCGGCCTCGCCACCTGGTAGCGCTGATTCGTGCACCCGGAGCTCCTGAAGCGCTAACTCCGGATGCGCAGGAAGCTCTTCATGCGCACCTCGAGTCGGGACGGGTAGCCTGCGGTCGATGGTCGCGCTCGACACCTCGGCGTTGCTGGACCTGGCCGTCGAGGTGGCCACGGCGGCCGGGAACGAGTTACTGTCCCGCCGCGACGACGCCGGGCAGGTGGATCACAAGAGCAGCGCCACCGATCCGGTCAGCGAGGCCGACAGGGCAGCCGAACGCCGCATCACCGAGGCGTTGTCGTCGGCACGTCCCGACGACGGGCTGTTGGGTGAGGAAGGCGCCGACCGCCACGGCAGCACCGGCCTGCGGTGGGTGATCGACCCGCTCGATGGCACCGTCAACTACCTGTACGGGATCCCCGCGTGGTCGGTCAGCATCGCCTGTGAGGACGAGCACGGTGCCCTGGTGGGTGCCGTGATCGACCCGTCCCGCCAGGAGACCTTCAGCGCGGTGCGCCACCAGGGGGCGAGCCGTAACGGCCAGCCGCTGCGGGTCAACGAGCCGGTCGAGCTGGCCGGCGCTCTGCTGGCCACGGGCTTTTCCTACGACAGCGAGATCCGCCGGCGCCAAGCGGCGACGCTGGCCTTCCTGCTGCCGCAGGTACGTGACATCCGCCGCATCGGGTCCGCCGCGCTGGACCTGTGCGCCGTGGCGGCCGGGCGCGTCGACGCCTACTACGAAGACACCACCGCACGCTGGGACTGGGCGGCCGGAGCCTTGGTGGCGACCGAGGCCGGCGCTGTGGTCACGCCCTTGGCCAGCGGGTTGCTGGCGGCGGGACCGTCGCTGCACACCGGCCTGTCGGCGCTGCTGGCCGAGGCCCAGGCCCGCGCGTGATCAACTCGCGACGCGGGCCGACGGGATCAGTTGCATTGCGGTCGGCTCTTGCTCGGCCACCCGCCAGCAGTTGCGACCGTCGCCCTTGGCGCGGTACATCGCTGCGTCGGCGGCGGCGATCAGCTCCGCAGGGGACTGCGACCCACGGCCGCTGGCGAGGCCGAAGGACAGGGTCAGGCCGCCGGGGACATACCCCGCGAAGCGCTGCTCGATGGCCGATTGCAGCCGCTCGACCACGGCGGTCGCAGCCGCCATGTCAGTCTCACGCAGCAGCAAGGCGAACTCCTCGCCGCCGTAGCGGTAGGCCGCGTCGGTGTCGCGGAACCCGTCGCGTAGCGTAACTGCCACATCGCGCAGCACCTCGTCACCGAACAGATGGCCGTGCTGGTCGTTGAGCGACTTGAAGTGGTCGACATCGCACAGCACAAAGGTCCAGGGGCGGTCGTAGCGGTTGCCGCGGCGGCCCTCCTCGGCGATGTCGGCGTCGAGCTGTCGCCGGTTGAGTAGGCCGGTGAGGGCGTCGCGGCGGCCGAGCTCCTGGGCCTGGCGGTGCAGCCGCGCCGCCTCCAGCGCCAGGGCCGCGTGGGTCGTCAGGGTCTCCAGCAGGTGCAGTGAGGCGTTGTCGACCTCGACCGGCTGCGGGGAGCTCAGCTCCACCACCCCGATCGTGCGGCCACCGGCGATCATCGGCAATGCCAGGCCAAGCATCGCGCCTGGCCGCCGCAGGCCCACACCCTCGTCGGTGGCGAACATCGTCTGGCCGTGCTGGGCGGTCCGGCCGCCCAACCCTTCGCCGAGTCGCAGCAACTCCGAGGAAGGCTCGACCACCTCGCCCGCGGCCCGGGACAGCCGTAGGACGGGGCGGTCGGCGTCGGCGAGCCAGACCCGGGCTGAGGGGAATCCAGACAGACGCAGCGTGCCGTTGACGACCGATTCGCTCGCGGCCGCCAGGTCCAGGGTCGCGTTGAACTCGCGGGCGAGCTCCAGCACCCGCTCGGACGACTCGGCCTGGGTGGCCAACTGCGCCTCGCGCTGGTCGCCGCGAGCACGCGCGGCGGCCAGGGCCTCGGTCGTCTCGGCAAGCTCGACGGCAATCTCGCGCAGCTCAGTGGGCCCGTTGGCGCGGGCCACAGCCGACAGGTCCCCCTCGCGTACGCGGCGCACCACGACCAACAGTTCCCGGAGCGGCAGCGCGACGCTGCCATGCAGCCTGCGCAGCTGTCGACGGGATGACAGCAACGCAAACAGTGCGACCAGCAGCTGGGCGATGGCACCGAACCAGAACAGCTGCCAGTCGCGCCGGTGGAGGACGGCGAGCCGCCCGTCGATTCCCTGGAACAGCGTCGCCGCGCTCTGGCGGTAGTCGTCGAACAGCCGCTTGCCCTCAAGGTTGAGCGAGATCTGGGAGCGGGACCGGGACCCGGGGCCGGTGTCCAGAGCCCTTGGCACCCACAGGTCGATCCATGCTTGCTGGTCGCGCCAGTTGCTCAACGCCAGGGCGGCAAGCCGCGGGTCGTGCGACGTGTTGGCCAGCAAGGTGGCGTCCGCCCGTTCGAGCGGCGCGCGCGCCGAGAGGTAGGGAGCGAGAAAGCGGCGGTCGCCGGACAGCTGCCAGCCGCGCAGGCCCGTCTGCTGGTCCAGCATCGACTGGCGGCTGGTCGCCAGCGCGGCTTTGGCATCCAGGTAGCGGTCTTGGCGCGGATCGAACTGGGCGACGGCGGCGAAGCGGACCAAGGTGATCAGCATCACGACGGCAAGGGCGACCATGACGGGGCGGAACGCCAACGCAAGCTCAACCGCCAGCGGCAGGGGGCCCGGCGGTCGACGGCGGAACAAGTGAGCCATACCGATCGCATCGGCAGGCGGCCGCCGGACCTCAAGCCCGCACCAGTGCTAAGGAAGGTGTTCCATCACCAGTGGGCGGATCAGCATTGGGCGTCCCGAGCCGCGCGCCTGCTCCACCGGGACGCGCCCGTCATCACGGTTTCGCTCTGGTTCGATCCGCGGCCAGGCGCCGCCGGGCGGCCGTGTGTCACGGCCGCGCTGGCGGTTGCGGCCGCGACCCGCTCGCTTGTCGGCCGCCGGCGCTGGGGCCACCGACGGCTTGGCCTCAGCGTCGATCTCGGCAACGGTGCCGGGGTCGCCGGCCGCCACGGAGGGGGCCGTTGCGGGCGCACCTTGCGACGTATCCGGCTCGGTCGCGGCGGGCTGGCGGGCCGACGGGCGTGTCGCGCGGCGCCGGCTGCGGGTCCGGTGGGTAGCAGGCTTGGCAGCTGCCGTGTCGTCAGTGGCTTCCCGGGCAACGGGTGTCGCGGCAGCGGCAGGAGGCATCACCGCATCGGCTTCTGGCCGGCGGACGCTGCGCTTGCGGGTGCGGGGAGTGGGGGCAACGTCGGGCGCTGTCGAGGGCACGGCCTCGGTCGCCGGGGCTGCTTGGACGGGTTCAGTGGTCGTTGCGGCTGCCGTCGCGGCTGTCGCAGTCTCTGGCCGCGTGGCCGCCGGCTCGGTGTGCCGGCTGCGGGTACGGCCAGGGGTGTCGCGCCGCGCCGCCGCCTTGCGTGGCGATGACGGGCGCTCGTCGCCGGCTTCCTCGGTAGCAACCGCTGGGCGTCCCGCTCGCTGGCGTGCCGGCAGGTCGAACAGTTCGTCGAGGATCGGCGATGTCGAGAACACCTCGTGCGTCTCGGTCTGGACGCCCAGCGCCTTCTTGATCATCTCCAGGCGGGCCAGCTCGTTCCACACCGCCAGCGTGATCGCGACCCCCGCGGCACCGGCGCGACCCGTTCTGCCGATGCGGTGCAGATACATCTTCTCGTCGTCGGGACAGTCGTAGTTGACGACGTGGCTGACGTCGGTGATGTCCAGCCCCCGCGCGGCGACCTCGGTGGCGACGAGCACGTCGATGGTGCCGTTGCGGAAGCGGGCGAGCGCCCGCTCACGCGCGTCCTGGCGAAGATCGGAATGGATCGGTGCGGCGTTGATGCCCCGCTGGCGCAACTCCTCGGCGAGGATGTCGGCCATCCGCTTGGTGCGGCTGAAGACCAGGCAGCGGTCGCGGCCGGGAGTCTGCAGGATGCGGGCCAGGACGGCGGGCTTGTCCATGCGGTGGCAGGAGAAGAAGTGCTGCACCGTGTCGGGGCCGATGCGCACCTCCTCGACGTCGGCGCGCAAGAAGGTCGGCTTGTTCATGTAGCGACGCGCCAGGGCCACGACCGCTGACGGCATCGTCGCCGAGAACAGCATCGTCTGGCGCTGGTCGGCGGTGGCCTGGATCAGCTGCTCGACATCAGGCAGGAAACCGAGGTCGAGCATCTCGTCGGCCTCGTCGAGCACCAGCGCGGTGACCGTCGACAGCGTCAGCGTGCCACGGCGCAGCAGGTCGAGCAGCCGGCCTGGCGTGCCCACGACGATGGGTGCGCCCTTGGCGATGGCGTCCGCCTGCGGCTCGATCGCGCGGCCGCCATAGGCCGCGACCACGGCAACGCCCTTGTCGGCGCCGGCCTGATCCAGGTCGTCACGGACCTGCAGGCACAGCTCGCGGGTCGGCACGATGACCAGCGCCTGCGTGCGGATGTCGTCGGGTGAGACCCGCTGCAGCAGCGGGATGCCGAACGCGAGCGTCTTGCCGGTCCCCGTGCGGGCCTGGCCGATGAGGTCGGCCCCCGCCAGGGCCATGCCAAGGGTGAGCTCCTGAATGGGAAAGGGGGTGGTGATGCCGGCGGTGGCGAGCGCGGAGCACAGCTGCTCGTCGACGCCGAAGTCCGCGAAGGACTTCGTTGCGATGTCAGTCAAGGGAAAGCTTTCAGTAGGTGGGCAGCGACGGGTCCACAGCGGAGGACCACTCGTCGATGCCGCCGTCCATGTTGGCCAGGCGATCGAAGCCCTGAGCGGACAGCCAGTGCGTGACCTGCAGGCTGCGGGCGCCGTGATGGCAGTGCAGCACGAGATCGCGGTCGGTGGGCAGCTCAGCAACCCTTGCGGGGACCTCACCCATCGGGATGTGCAGCGAGCCGGGGATCGCCGCGACCTGTCGCTCCCAGTCCTCGCGTACGTCAACGAGCAACGGTGGGGAGTTGGAGCGAAGGCGCTGGTCGACCTCGGCAGCGGTAAGGTCTTCGATCATCTGGTGACCCCAGACTACCAGAGCCTTGTGTCCTCCCGCGGCTGGTCAGTCGGGCGCTGGGCCGAAGGCGCCGAGGCCCCGCCACACCAGCCGGGACAGCAGCCGCGCGGCCTCGTCCTTGTCGAGTTCGTCGTGTTGCAGCCACCAGCGCGCACCCTGCACGGCCAGGCCGCTGACGCTTGAGGCCAAGAAGTTGGCCGACGGCTGCGAGAGGCCGGCGTCGGCGGCGATCAGCCGACCGACTGCCGCGGCGACGCCAGCCAGTGTGGAGTCGACGATCTCGCGGACCTCGGGGTCGTTGCGCTCAGCCGTGGCGAACAGCAGCCGGAAGCGGGGGTCTTCGACAAAGTCGAAGTAGGCCGAGATGGCCCCCTCGATTCTCGCGCGGTTGTCGCTGGTGCCCATCAGCGCTTGCTTGACCCGAACGTCAAGCTCGGTGGTGGCGTCTTCCACCAGCGTCAGGTACAGCATCCGCTTGGAGGAGAAGTGCTGGTACACCACGGGCTTGCTGACGCCGGCGGCCTCGGCGAGGCGTCCCATGGACAGCCCGTGAAAGCCGGACTCGGCGAACAACCGGCCGGCCACTTCCAACAGCTGCGAGCGACGCTCACGCGCGGTGAGGCGGGTCTGGGGCTGTGCCACTGGTCCTCCTCAGCTGTCGGGCAGCGTCCGCATCAGCGCTGCCACCAGCTCTTCTTGCAGCCAGCCCAGCCAGAAGATCACCACGCTGGTCGGGTTGTCCGGATCGGGAGCGGACTCCCAGACCGACTCCTGGGTGATGCCCAGCGTGCAACCCAGGATCAGCCGCGCGTCGTTAACCGCCGACAGCCACGCCGCGGCGCCCTCGGCGTCCAGATCGACGGTCCACACCAGGCGCCGCGTGCCGCCTGCGGCCACGCTGCGCGACAGATGATCCAACGCCGCCAGCCGCTCCTGGGTCAGGTCGTCGCCGACCAACTCCCGGTACTCCGTCTCGTCGGCGAGGTCGTCATACGCGGGAGGGAACAGCCGCTGGGCCGAGTCACCGACCTGCTGCTCGCCGGCTAGCACCGGCCGCAGCTGTGCCGGCAAGGACCGCAGCAACTCGTGTTCGCGGGCGGCGAGTCGCACCCGGATCCGGCCGTCGGGCAGGCGACGCACGCCGTGGGTCAGCACGGGATCAGTCCTGCGACAGCGTGGCCTGCAACCCGTGAGCGTGCAGGCGAGCGACGTCGGCCTCGGACTTCTCGCGGGGGCCGCTGGCCACAACGGCGCGTCCTTCGTTGTGGACCTGCAGCATGAGCTTGGTAGCCGTCGCCTCATTGTGGTTGAACAGCTTGCGCAGCACGAAGACGACATAGGACATCAGCGTGACGGGATCGTTCCACACGATCACGCTCCACGGCCGGTCACGCTCGTCGACCTCGGAGGGTTCCCAGGTGCGCTCCGGGGCGATGACGGGTGCCGCAGCCATGACGGCATGGTAACCGCCGGCTCACATGAGAGGTTCCTCATGCGCCGCTCATGCGCTGATCATCTAGCGCCGCGACCGTGTGGCAGTACATGCGCCGCGCCGTCGTCCCCGTCCTGCTTGCCACCCTGCTGGCCGGGGTGGTCGTTGGCGCGCTGCTGTCTACCGCCGGGCGGGCAAAGCCGACGCCGCTGGGTCCGGCCATCAGCGTCGAGCTCGATGATCCCGAGTCGACCGCGTCGCCCGTACCCCGTGGTCGTCGAGGCGACGACTCACGCCGGCGCAGCCGTCAAGGGCGCGAGTCCGACGACGACGGGGCGCCGCGGGGAACCGGCGGTGAGCGCCGGGACGACGATGATGGCGCAGAAGCGGATCCTGCGCCCGCGCCTGCGCCGGCCCCGGCTCCTGTCCCGGAACCGGCCCCGGACCCCGCGCCGGCCCCGGAC
>JACCTL010000042.1 GCA_013812395.1 Euzebyaceae bacterium | reverse complement strand
AACACGGTAACTGTTCCTCGGCAACGGTCCTGCTGATCCTCGACCGGGTGCTGGCGCGGGCGGACCTGCACCGCGGCGACCATGTCGTCGCCATGGCCTTCGGTCCCGGCCTGACGCTCTACGCCGCCTTGCTGCGGATGCGTTGACCCACGGCGTCGGCTGGCGCGGCGTCAATGTCAGCCGGCTCGCTGTCGTTGTTGTCGTCGTCGTCGTCGCGAGTTACGCCCGGGACGATCTCCCAGTCGAATAGGTGGTGGAGCAGCTCTACGGCGATCACGACGGTCTCCTGACTTGTGTGCGCCTGTCAGGGTGAATATCGGCACTCACAGCCACCGGCTTCAGCATCAACCCCTGGCCCCGTGGGCAGTGGTCGGTTAAGGGCACGCGTGGCCGAGAGTCAAACGGAAGGAAAGCAACGTGCACCTCAACGAAGCGCTGGCGTATGCCATCGAGGAGATCCGAGGGCTGCTGCATGACACCGCGCAGGGCCTGGACACCGCAGCGCTCACGTGGCGTCCGAATACGCAGGCCAACCCGATCGGGTGGCTGCTGTGGCACCTGACGCGAGTCCAAGACGACCACGTGTCGCAGATCGCCGGTCGCGAACAGGTCTGGGTCGCCGACGAGTGGGCGCAGCGGTTCGGGCTCTCGTCCGGCGCCATGGACACCGGCTTCGGTCATTCACCCCAGCAGGTGCAAGCCGTCGCGCCTGACGGACCCCGGCCGCTGCTGGACTACCAGGACCGCGTCGCCGAGGCGATCGCGGAGTACGTGGCAGGCCTGGAGGCCGGCGACTTCGACCGCGTCATCGACCGTTCGTACGATCCCCCGGTCACCGTCGGCATCCGCCTGCTCAGCGTCAACAGCGACGCGCTCCAGCACGTGGGCCAAGCCGCGTACGTCAAGGGCCTGTTCCAACGCCGTGCTTGAATGCGGTTGAGGGGCAGCCGGCCGCGCCATGGAGGAGATTGCGAATGGTCGAGTACACCGACGAGCCGACCGCGACCCGCATCGTCACCCCTGAAACGCCCAACGAGTCGATCATGTTCCCGTCGATGGCGGTGTACGTGCACTCACACGAACCGGGTGAGCGCGCGGAGCTGCACACCCACGCCGAGCACCACGTACTGGTCATGCGCTCGGGCAGGATGCGCTGGACCGTGGATGGACAGACCATCGACGCGGCGGCCGGCACGGTGATCGTGGCGCCAGCCGGAACCGACCACGGCTTCGAGGTCCTCGGCGGCGAGACGGTCAAGCTGCTGTGCATCGAAAGCCCCAACCCTGAACGCCCCACCGCTTCACTCCTCGAGGGCAGCCCAGAATCACGTCCGGCCTGAAGCCGCTGGGTCAAACGGTGCCGCGCTGGACGACCCATTCGTGCGGCTGGTGAGTCACTCCGGCGATTCGCTCGAAATCAGCATCGTAATGGAGCACCGTCAGCCCAGCCCGCTCGGTACAGGCAGCGATGATGAGATCCGGTATCGGCAAACGGTGCTGCCCGCGCAAGGCCAGCAAGCCCCTGAACTTCCAGCGCGCGGTCGTACACCTCGTCATCAAGCGTGGCTCGGGGAAGCGAACGGCGCTCGCTTGCCACCGCCTCATGCGTGTTCGCGTTTCTGGCGGAGTACCCCAACTCGAGATTGATGATGCCGCACGAGGCGATGAGCCCCTCCACTAGCAGCGGTTCCAGACGGCCGCGCACCGCTGCCACCGTCATGCGGGCGAGTGCGCTCTTGTCGGCGAGGTAGATCGCCGTCAACGCCACGCTTCCGCCATCACCGAGTTGTCGTCGAGGTCGAGCCCGTCCATGCTGGCCAGACGCTGGGCGTGGGCACGCCGTCGTGCGAGATGGATCACTTCGCGAAGAGCCCGATTCACGGTGTCCTTCATGGTGTCCGCGCCTAGGATCTGGCTGGCCTGAGCGAGACTGACTTCGTCAACATCGATGAGCTTCTTGGTCACGAGCACCTCCCTCTCGCAGGGCCACCAGTATCCATCAGGCCAGCCTGGTATATGCGCCAACATCAGTAGCGCTGATCCTGCGGGAGCGCAGCGTCGTTCGACGCGGGAGTCTGGCGTCGCCCGCGGTGATCAGTTCAGACGATGAGGTGCAGGTCGCCGAACTCATGCCAGCGGTAGCCGCCGGCCAGCGCCGCCAAATAACTGCGCTGTAGCAGCTCGCGCCCGGCGATGGCCTCCAGCAGCGCCAGGTGGGAGGCGCGCGGCTCGTGCCAGCCGCTGATGATGCCGTCCACCGCGTGCACGCCGCCCGCCACTGACACCACGTGCTCGGTCCAGCCCTCGCCGGCGTGGACGACGCCGTTGGCGTCGGCGGTGGTCTCCAGTGCTCGGGTCACCGTCGTGCCGACGGCGATGACCCGCCCGCCCGTCGCTCGGGCAGTGTTGACACGTTGCGCGGTCACCGCCGGGACGCGGTAGCGCTCGGCATACGGCGGCTCGTCGGCCTCCTGGGACGACACCCCGGTGTGCAGCACGATCGGGCTGACACCGATGCCGTGGGTCACTAACTCGGTGACCAGTCGTGGGGTGAACCCACGACCGGCGCTGGGCATCTCGGCGCTGCCCGGCTCGTCGGCGAAGACGGTTTGGTAGGCCGCCAGCGGCCAGTCGCCGACATCGGCGCCGTAGCGGATGGGATGTCCGTGACGGTGCAAGTAGTCGTGCAGGTCACCGTCGACGCGAACGTGTGCGCCCCAGAGCCGTGCCGGGCCAGCAGCGGCCTTCCCAGGGGCCCGCTGCGGGGCCACCAGCTCCACGGACGCGCCGGCCGGCAGCGCCAAGACCATGCCGGCGTGACCGTGGGGGTAGGCCAGGCTGCCGGCGCCGGCGGGCCGCCGTAGCTCCAGCAGCCAGGAGCCGTCGCGCGAGCGCGTCGACAGGTGCACCAGCAGACCATCGCGCGTGGGCACGGCTGCGGGCAGCGTCGCCGAGGTATTGACCACCAGCAGGTCGCCGGCGCGCAGGAACCGGCCCAACTCGGCGAAGGTCGTGTTGACCAGGCTACCGTCCCGGCGTGACGCCACCAGCAGCCGCACGCCGTCGCGGTCGAGCCCGCGGGCCTCGGCCGGTACCGTGGCCACCAGCTCGTCAGGCAGCGCGAAGTCCAGCGCCGCACCGTCGGTTGTGTCGCCGTCCAGCGGCTCCAGTACGGCGGTCATCGCACACCCACCCCTGTCGCGACCAGCGCCCGTGCCTGGTAACGGCCGCTCGGCAGGTCGCCGTCGAGCAGCCGCAGCAGACTCGGCACGCTGTCCTCCGGCGGCGGGCGGTCGGAGACGTCCTCGCCGGGGAAAGCATCGGCCTGCATGCGGGTGTTCATGTCGCCGGGGTCCACCCGGTAGACCCGCAGGGCGGGTAGCTCTGTGGCCAGCACCGCGGCCAGCTGCTCCAAGGCGG
>JACCTL010000181.1 GCA_013812395.1 Euzebyaceae bacterium | reverse complement strand
CCAGCCGGCGTCGTCGCCGACGACGCTGAGCGACCCATGGCAGTCGGGACAGGTCAGCCGCCGCCGGCAGCCCCGGCACGCCACCGCCCCGCCCTGCCCGCCCCTACTGGCCAGGACCACGGCGGCGCCGGCGTCGCGGACCGCCGCGGACAGCGCACGCGCGGCAAGCTCGCTGAAGCGGGCGCGTCGGGTACCTGGCCGGGGGTCGGACAGGTCGACCACGTCGACGCGAGGGGCACGCCGGCGCTGGGTGGCGCGATCGGCCGCGACCGCCGTTACGTGCCCGGCTTGCAGCAGCCTGTACAGGTTGGCGCTGGGAAGATCCCCCAGCAGTACGCAGGTCGCCCCGGCCATCCGTGCCCTGGCCAGCGCCACCTCCCGAGCGTGCTGGCGAGGGCTACGGCGCTCCTTGTAGGCGGGGTTGGCCTCGTCGTCGACCACGACCAGTCCGAGGTCGGCCACCGGCGCGAAGACCGCGGCGCGCTCGCCGACGGCGAGCCGGGCGTGCCCCGTGCGGCCTCGCAGGAAGGCGCGGTAGCGGTCCCGGGGGTTGTCAGCCCGCCAGTCCACGCCTGCCGACACGGCCAGCGTCGCGTCGGGCACCCGCGACGCGGGATCCGCGGCCAGCACCAGGACTCCCCTGCCGGCGCCGAGGCAGCGAGCGATCAGGTCGGCGACCAGTGCGCCGACGTCGTCGTCGGGCAGGACCCGCAACCAGTAGGCCTGCCCCAGCGGGCGTGCCGCCGCCTGCAGCAGCGCCGACGCGTCATAGGGCCGCCACGCCGAGGTGGGACACGCGGGGCGCGTGGCCGGCACCGTCACCGGCGGCTCCCCCCAACCCAGCGCCTCTTGCTCGACGCCGGCCAGCCGCTGCGGCAGGGCGTGACGCAGCACATCGGCCAGCTTCGCCGCGTAGCGGTCGGCCACCCAGCGGTACAGCGCCAGGTCGGCCTCGTCGAACCACGCGAGCTCGCCCTGCACCATGGACAGCGCTCGAATGCGCTCCGGCGCGGTGTGCGGCTCGTCACCGACGTCAACCACCCAGCCGGTGCGCCGGCGCCCCGCGAACACCACCCGCACCTGCGAGCCCACACCGACCCGCATCCCATCGGGCACCGAGTAATCAAATGGCCGATCCAGATGCGCCGGCGCCACCCCAACCACCACCCGCGCATACCGCCCCATCACCACCACCCCACCGCCCGGTTGCCCACACGCCCATCAAGACCGCACCAGCGACCTGCGCCCACCGGCCGTCGGCGACATCGACGACGAAGCAGGGACGCGGGGCGCGAAGGCCCGGCGGACCGGGTCATCCGGAGTCGGGTCATCCGGAGTCGGGTCAGGGGGAACCGGGTCATCGGGAGTCGGGTCAGAGGGAACCGGGTCATCCGGAGCGCAGCGTAAAAGGGTTCATGCGAAGCGGAGGATGGCCCGGTTCCCGTACCTGCGGAGCGCAGGATGACCCGGTTCCCGCCGGAGCGGAGGATGGCCCGGTTCCCCGGAGCGGAGCGACCAGCGTTCCCGCGTCGCAAGAACGATCAGGCGCCGGCGGCAGAGCGCAGGTCGTCGGCGCGGTCTGTCCCTTCCCAGGCAAACCCCGACCGCCCGAAGTGCCCGTAGACCGCGGTCGATTTGAACACCGGCTTGCGCAACGCCAAGTCGCGGATGATCGCGGCCGGCCGCAGGTCGAAGACCTCGCCGACGCCGGCCAAAATCTTGTCCGGGTCGTGAGTTTCGGTCCCGAAGGTCTCCAGCGACAGACTGATCGGATGCGCCACCCCGATGGCGTAGGCGACCTGTAGCTCAGCGCGGTCAGCCAGCCCGGCTGCCACGATGGTCTTGGTCACCCAACGGGCCGCATAGGCCCCGGAGCGGTCAACCTTGGTGGAGTCCTTGCCGCTGAACGCGCCGCCGCCGTGGCGGGCCATGCCGCCGTAGGTGTCGACGATGATCTTGCGTCCGGTCAGGCCCGCGTCGGCCTGCGGCCCGCCGTGCTCGAAACGTCCGCTGGGGTTGATCAGCACCTCGTCGTGCCGCCACTCAAGCTCGTCAGGGATGACCGGCGCGATGACGTGCTCGATCAGGTCGGGCGCGAGCAGGGTCGTGGTGTCGATGTCGGGCTGGTGCTGTGTCGAGATCAGCACCCGGCTCACCCGCACCGGGGTGTTGCCCTCGTACTCCACGGTGACCTGCGTCTTGCCGTCCGGGCGCAGGTATCCCACGACGCCCGCCTTGCGCACCGCCGCCAGGCGCTCGGCCAGCCGGTGGGCCAAGTGGATCGGCATCGGCATGAGCACGTCGGTCTCGCGGCAGGCGTAACCGAACATCATCCCCTGGTCGCCCGCGCCGAGCGTGTCCAGGTCGTCGGCGGTGCTGTCCTCGCGGCTCTCCAGCGACTTGTCGACACCCCCGGCGATGTCGGGGGATTGCTCATCCAGCGCCACCATCACGCCACAGGTATTGCCGTCGAAGCCGGCCGAGGCCCGGTCATAGCCGATGCCGATGACGGTGTCGCGAGCGACCTTGGCGATGTCGATGTAGGTGTCGGTCGAGATCTCACCGGCCACGACGATCATCCCCGTGGTCACCAGCGTCTCGCAGGCGACGCGGGCGTGATCCGGGTCGGGGTCGTTGGCCAGCACCTCGTCGAGCACCGCGTCGGAGATCTGGTCCGCGACCTTGTCGGGATGGCCTTCGGTGACCGACTCAGACGTGAACAACCAGCGACGACTCATGGCGTAACGATCCTTTGCTCGTGTTGAGGTGTCCCACCGCTGGGCTACTTGAGGACGAGTGGCGCTGCCGAGGATAGGGGACACGCTCATGCGGCGAAGCGGGAGCGCTCAAGATTGCCGCTGGCGCCGCACGAGCAGCGCCTCGATCTGATCGCACACCACCGCCGCCAGCTCGGCCTTGGTCGTCAGCGGCACTTCTGTCCGGAGGCCGTCCACACCCAGCAGCAGCGCCCGGTTGGTGTCGACGTTGAAGCCGGCGTCGGCCATGTCGACGCGGTTGACGACGATGAGATCCAAGCCCTTGCGATGCAGCTTGTCTCGCCCCCGCTCCTCTTCCAGGTCCGTCTCCGCGGCGAAGCCGACCAGCAGCGGCGCCGGTGGCCCACCGTCTGACTGCCGCCTGCGCCGGGCGGCGCCGAGCTCGGCGAGGATGTCGGGGTTGCGCTCCAGCTCGACGTGGCCGAGTTCGACGTGCTCCTTTTTGATCTTCTGCTGGTGGTAGACCGCGGGACGAAAATCAGCGACGGCAGCGGCTTTGACCACGACATCGGCGTCCGCGGCGAGCTTGAGCACGGCGTCGCGCATCTGCAGCGCCGTCTCGACGTGGTGGATGGTGACGCCGGCGGGCTCGAGCAGCCAGGTGGGGCCGCTGACCAGCTCGACGTTGGCCCCCCGTCGTGCACACTCGGCGGCCAGCGCGTACCCCATCTTCCCGCTCGACCGGTTGCCGATGAAGCGGACGGGATCGATCGGCTCGCGAGTGCCTCCGGCCGTAACGACGACGCGCCGGCTCGCCAGCGGACCCTGCGGCCGCAGCGCCGCCGCCATCGCCGCGACGATCGTGGCGGGCTCGACTAGCCGGCCGGGGCCGACGTCACCGCCGGCCAGCTCGCCCTCCTCGGGGCCGACAACGAGCACACCGCGGCGCACGAGTGTGGCGATGTTGTCCTGCGTCGCGGGGTGCGACCACATCTCGGTGTGCATCGCCGGGGCGACGACCACCGGGCAGGTCAGGCAGGTGAACGTGCTCGACACCAGGTCGTCGGCCAGGCCGGCCGCGAACTTGGCGATGAGGTTGGCCGTAGCGGGCGCGAAGACGGCGATGTCAGCCTCACGGGCAAGGCGGACGTGGTGGATCTGATGGGCGTCGTCGAAGACCCCGGTGTGCGCCGGCCTGCCGGTCAGCCCCGCGAAGGTGGCGGCACCGACGAACTGCGTCGCCCCGGACGTCAGAATTACCTGGACGCTCGCGCCACCCTTGACCAGCTCCCGGGCGAGCGCTGCAGCTTTGTAGGCGGCGATGCCGCCGCTGACGCCGAGCAGCACGTGCCGGCCGCTCAGCTGCTGCGCGGACCCGACCATCTCGCCGCAGCCCTGGGTGGGTCAGGCGTTCTCGTCGTCGGAGGGCAGCGCGACGACCTGTGCCTCGGCCTCGCCGGCGTCTTCGGCGTCGCTGCCCAACAGCGCTTCGGCTTCGGCCCTGGCGTCGCCTGGGTACTGGGGGACGATCTTTTCCTGGGCAATCTCCTCCAACGCGATCGACAGCGGCTTGTTGGAGTCGACCTGGTCGACCAGCGGCCGCACGTACTGGCCGAGTCCCTCGCCGAGGGAGTGGTAGTAGGCGTTGATCTCCCGCGCGCGGCGGGCCGACAGGTGCACGAGGGTGTACTTGCTGTCGACCTTGGACAGCAGGTCGTCGATGGTGGCGATGGTGGCTCAACTCCCAGGATCACGCGTGGCGGGCGGCGCCACGAAGGCGCCTGGAGGATCATCGGCAGGGCGCGGGCGAGCGGCCCGCTAACCGCCCAGTATACGGGTGATCGCGCCCACCGCCCCGTCGAGATCGTCGTTGACCACCCGGTGGTCGAAGTCGCCGGCCCGCACCATCTCCTGTTGCCCGAGGCGCAGCCGCTCGGCGATCCGTTCCGGGTCGTCGGCCCCCCTTGTGGACAAGCGCTCGGCGAGGGCCTTGGCCGACGGTGGCTGCAGGAAGATGAGCACGGCACCGGGGAAGCGCTGGCGCACCTGGGCGGCGCCCTGCACGTCGATCTCCAGCACGACCGGATGACCCTCGCTCAGGGCGGTGCGCACCCCGGCCCACGGTGTGCCGTAGCGGTGACCTGCGAACGACGCCCACTCCAGGAACCCGTCGGCGGCGACGAGGGCGTCGAAGGCGTCGTCGTCGAGGAAGCGGTAGTGAACGCCGTCGACCTCACCGGGCCGGGGCGCGCGCGTCGTGGCAGACACCGACACCACGATCTCGGGATGGCGGCGGGCCACTGTCGCCACCACCGTTCCTTTGCCGACCCCGCCGGGACCGCTGACGACGTACAGGCCTGTCCTCATGTGGCGAAGCGGTAGGACACCCAACTGCCCTCAAGTAGCGAAACGGTAGGACACCCAACTGTCCTCAAGTAGCGAAACGGTAGGACACCCAAGGTTTTTCACGAGGGGGTGGAACGGGTCAAGCGGGGCCGGGCTCGAACTCGTTGAGCAGCTTCTCGCGCTGGTTGCCGCCCAGCCCGCGCACCCGCCGGGACGGAGAGATGTCGAGGCGCTCCATGACCTTGCGGGCGCGCACCTTGCCGACCCTCGGCAGCGACTCGAGCACCGCGGAGACCTTCGTCTTACCGACGACCTCGTCGTGGCCGGCCCGGCGCAGCACCTCCGCCAGGCCGATCTCACCCGCCTTGAGCTGCTGCTTCAGCTCGGCGCGGACCTTGCGGGCTTCGGCGGCCTTCTCCAAGGCTTGGCGGCGAGCATCGGCGTCGAGCTCCGGCAGCGGCATGGAGTCCTCCAGACGGGCGCGTCGCAGAATCGGGCCGACGCGGGGGCCACGGATCGCGGGCGTTGCCGGCGCATCCTATCCAGCGCGAGGGCTCGGTCAATCCTGGCCGTCGCGGCGGGGGCCTGGCGAACCCGTACGACTGGCCGCTGCGGTCAGTGACGACATCGTGAACAGGGAGTGCAACTTCAGCCCGTCCGCGGCGAGGTTCGCCATTCCACCCGCCTCGCGGTCGATGACACACAGCACGCCGGCGATGTCGGCGCCGAGGGCCCGCAGCTGCCCGCAGGTCTCGATCACCTGCCCGCCGGAGGTGACCACGTCCTCCACCACCAGCAGCCGCCTGCCGGCGACCTCGCCACCCTCGGCGAGCTTGCGGGTGCCGTAGGGCTTGGCCTGCTTGCGGACGAACAGCGCCGGCAGGCCCGTCAGCTGTGACAGGACCGTGGCGATCGGCACGCCGCCGAGCTCCAGGCCGGCCAGGGCGTCGGCGTCGTCTGGCAGCAGCGCCACCAATGACTCGGCGATCTCGCGCAGCAGCGCGGGGTCGCCTTCGAACAGGTACTTGTCGAAGTACTCGTCGCTGGTGGTCCCCGAGCGCAGCACGAAGTGACCGGACAGATGCGCACGCTGGTAGACCCGCGCGGCGAGCCGCTCGTTGTGGCTGGACGGGTGGCCGGTGCTCAGGCGATCTCCGCCAGCAGCGCGGCGGCAGTAGCGGCTGGGTCGGCCGCCTGGGTGACCGGGCGGCCCACCACCAGGTGGCTGGCGCCGGCCCGCAGCGCGGTGCGCGGGTCGGCAACGCGGCGCTGGTCGTCATCACCGGGCCGGAGGGGGTGGTCGGGGCGGTCGGGACGGATACCTGGGACCACCACCGCCAGCGCGTTGCCCACCACGCCGCGCACGGCGGCGACGTCACCGGGCGCGCAGACGATGCCACCGGCGCCGGCCTCGGCGGCCATGCCGGCCAGCCGGACCACCTGCTCGGCGACCGGTGGCTGGCCCACGCCGGCGAGGTCGGCGTCGTCCAGGCTGGTCAGGACCGTGACCGCCAGGATGGTGGTGTCGGGAGCAGCCTTGCAAGCCGCGGCGATCATGGCCGGCCCACCCGAGGCGTGGACGGTGAGCATCGCGATCCCCATCCGCGCCGCTGCGGCCGCCGCGCCGGCGACGGTGTTGGGGATGTCGTGCAGCTTGAGGTCGCAGAAGACGGGGGCGTGGCGGCGGGCGGTGGCCACCGCGGCGGGGCCGAGGGCGGTGAACGCCTGCAGGCCCACCTTGAGCAGGCCCACGTGCGGGCCAACGGCGCCGGCGAGATCCGCGAGCCGGCGGGGGTCGTCGGTGTCCAGGGCGACGATCAGCGGGCTGCGCGCTTGCCGTGCGCTGAACTCCGATGCGCCACCGCCTCCGGCTGCTTGCGCGCTCACCAGAGCAGGGCCCCGCGCAGCTCGGCGACGGTGGCGATCCCGCGCTCGGCGCACCAGCGTGGCAGGCCTT
Source organism: Euzebyaceae bacterium (assembly GCA_013812395.1). Classification (GTDB taxonomy): domain Bacteria; phylum Actinomycetota; class Nitriliruptoria; order Euzebyales; family Egibacteraceae; genus JACCTL01. The sequence goes on along the minus strand of JACCTL010000181.1, from coordinate 14,356 downwards.
GCGTCACCTCCAGCGACACCATCGGGTTGGCGAACGTCGCTGTCCCGACCGCCACGGCACTGGCGCCGGCGAGCAGGAACTCCACGACGTCGGTCACGCTGCTGACTCCACCCATGCCGATGATCGGCAGGTCGGGCAGCGCCTGGTGCACCTGGTGAACGGCGCGCAGGGCGACAGGCTTGATGGCCGGACCCGACAGCCCACCGGTCACGGCGGCCAGCTTCGGCCGCCGTGATTCGGCGTCGATGGCCATGCCCAGTAGGGTGTTGACGAGGCTCACGCCGGTGGCGCCACCAGCGACCGCGGCCATGGCGATCGTGACGATGTCGGTGACGTCGGGACTGAGCTTGGCGAACACCGGCACGTCTGCCACGCTCGTGACCTGTTGGATCGCTTTGCGGGTGGCGTCCTGGCGGCAGGCGAACACGACGTTGCGGTCCTCGACGTTGGGACAGGAGATGTTCGCCTCGATCGCCACCACGCCTGGCTGATCGCGCAAGTGCTCCGCGAGCTCGCGGTACTCCGCGACCGTCTTTCCGGCGATGCTGACGATGACCGGCACGCCCAGCTCGTGCAGCCACGGCAGTTCGGTGGCGACCCACTGCTCGATGCCAGGGTTCTGCAGGCCGATGGCGTTGAGCATCCCGCTGGCGGTCTCGGCCATACGCGGAGTCGGCAGGCCGTCGCGCGGCTCGACGGTGAGCGACTTGACGACGACGGCGCCGAGGCCAGAAATGTCGAAGAAGCGCTCCAGCTCGCGGCCGCTGCCGAAGCAGCCGCTGGCCGTCACGATCGGGTTGGCCAGCTGCAGCGGCTGCGACGGGTCGGCCGACAGGCTGACCCGGGTGTCGACCTGGTCGTGGCGCAGCCGGTGCGCTGCCCGGGGGCTGGACTCGACCGCGGTCACGGCCAGCGCTCGACGTTTGCGTTGGCGGCGGTCATGACCGGGGCTCCACGACGGCGGTCACGACCGGACCTTTCGCGAACGCGTCGTCGCCGGTGGCCATCTGCATGACCGGCGGCTGCCCGAGCTGCGCCCACAAGATCTTCTTGCCGTTGAACACCGGCCCCTCGACGCAGGCCCGCAAGTTGACGGTGCGGCCGTCCCGGCGAACCGGCAGCACGCAGGTCATGCAGACGCCGACGCCGCAAGCCATCGCCTCCTCGACGGCGACCTGCACGGCGATCTTGTGGTCGCGGGCGATCGCGGTGACCGCGGCGAGCATCGGCATCGGCCCGCAGGCGTAGACCACGCCGACGGTGCCGCCGGCGAGCATGCGGTCGAGCACGTCGGTGACCCTGCCGGGTGTCCCGAAGCTGCCGTCTTCGGTGGTGAACGCCGACTTGGCCGACAGCCGCTTGGCCTCGATGATGTTGAACAGCCGGTTCTGGGTGGCCGCGCCCAGGACGATGTTGACGCGCAGGCTGGACTGCTGCAGGCGCTGGGCCAGGAACAGCAGCGGCGCGGCACCGTAGCCGCCGCCCACCAGCAGGCAGTCGACCGCCTGCTGTGGCATCGGGAAGGGGCGGCCCAAGGGCCCGACGATGTCGACCGCGTCGTGCTTGGCAAGCTTGGACAGGTAGCGGGTGCCGGGGCCGACGACATCGAAGACGATCTCGATGGTGCCGGCCCATGGTCCGTGCCTGCTGATCGCGTAGATCGAGAACGGCCGGCGCAGCAGCGTGCCGTCGCCCTCGACCCCGACCGACACGAACTGGCCGGGCTTGGCGCGCTCGGCCATCTCCGGCGCGACGAAGGTCAGCGAGTGGTAGTTGCCGATGCGCCGGTAGCTCAAGACCTCGCACAGCACGCGCAGCGGACCGTTGGCACGGCCCTGCACCGACGAGGCGCGACCTCGGCTGCTGCTCACGACGACTGGCTCCTCGCAGCGGATTGACGCGGCGGTCATGCTACTTCTGCCGCCCGACGGCGACCGCGTCGCGGCCGGCGGCCGTGGTGCGCCCCTCACTTGCGCGCGCGACGGCGAGCTGCTGATGGTAGGCCTGCAGGCTGCGCACCTCGACAGTGTTGGCGCGCAGGGCCTCGATGCCCTGGATCGCGGCCAGGATCCCGGACAGGGTGGTGATGCAAGGAACCCCGTGGCTCACCGCGGCGCTGCGGATCTCGTAGCCGTCGGCCCGGGGACCCGAGCCCATCGGCGTGTTGAGCACCAGGTCGACCTCGCCGGCCAGGATGCGATCGACGACGTGCGGCGAGCCCTCCCCCACCTTGTGGACCACCTCGGCGAGCAATCCTGCCCGGCGCAGGGCGTCGGCGGTGCCCTCGGTCGCGAGCACGTCGAACCCCAGCTCGGCCAGGCGCTTGACCGGGAAGATCATCACCCGCTTGTCGCGGTTGGCCATCGACACGAATACGGTGCCTGTGCGGGGGAGGACCATCGTGCCGGTCGCTTCCTGACTCTTGGCGTAGGCGACGCCGAATTCCGCGTCGATGCCCATCACCTCACCCGTCGAGCGCATCTGTGGACCCAGCATGGTGTCGGTGCCGGGGAAGCGGTTGAACGGCATCACCGCCTCCTTGACCGCCACCGAGGCCGGCGCGGGGCCCGTCACCGCGTCCGTCGCGGGCAGCACACCCTCGCGCCGCAGGTCGGCCAGGCACGCACCCAGCATCACCCGCGCCGCGATCTTGGCCAGCGCCACGCCCGTCGCCTTGGACACGAACGGTGTCGTGCGGCTGGCTCTCGGGTTGGCCTCCAGCACGAAGATGTCGTCGTCGCGCACCGCGTACTGCATGTTGATCAGCCCGCGGGTGCCAAGCGCCCGCGCGATCGCCTCGGTGTGGTCGCGCAGCTGGGCGACCACTGACCGCCCAAGGGTGTAGGGCGGGATCACGCAGGCCGAGTCGCCGGAGTGCACGCCAGCCTCCTCGATGTGCTCCAGGACCCCGCCGACGAACAGCTCATGACCGTCGAACACGGCGTCGACGTCCACCTCGACCGCGCCTTCCAGGAAGCGGTCGACCAGGACGGCGCCCTCGCCGGAGTTGCGTTCCAGCCAGGTGCGCATCTGCTCGGGGCCGTACACGATTTCCATCGCCCGGCCGCCAAGGACGTAGGAGGGCCGCAGCAACACCGGGAAGCCGATCCGCCCGGCGACGGCCAGCGCCTCCTCGACGGATCTGGCGATCGCACCCGGCGGCTGCGGGATGCCGAGGTCGTCGAGGATGGCGCCGAAGCGGCCCCGGTCCTCGGCGCGGTCGATGGCCTCGGGCGGCGTGCCAAGGATGGGCACACCGAGCTCTTCGAGGGGGTGCGCCAGCTTCAGCGGCGTCTGCCCGCCGAGCTGCACCAGGACTCCGACGACATCGCCGCCGTGGCGCTGCTCGGCGGCCACCACCGCAAGCACGTCTTCCAAGGTCAGCGGCTCGAAGTAGAGGCGGTCGGCCGTGTCGTAGTCGGTGGACACCGTCTCGGGGTTGCAGTTGACCATCACGGTGTCGTAGCCCGCCTCGCGCAGGGCGTAGACGGCGTGCACGCAGCAGTAGTCGAACTCGATGCCCTGCCCGATGCGGTTGGGCCCGGAGCCGAGGATGATCACCGTCGGCCGCCCGGATGGCCGCGCCTCGTCCTCCTCCTCGTAGCAGGAGTAGTGGTATGGGGTACGCGCGGAGAACTCGGCGGCGCAGGTGTCGACGGTCTTGAAGACCGGCACCACGCCGAGGGAGTGGCGGCGGTCGCGGACGGCCGCCTCGGTGGTGCCCAGCACCACGGCCAGCGCCGCGTCGCCGAAGCCCATGCGCTTGGCGCGCCGCAGCAGAGGGGCGTCGAGGTTGGCCAGGGTCTCGCAGGCGCGCACTTGGCGGCGCAGCTGGATGATCGCCAGCAGCTGGTCGACGAACCAGGGGTGGTACCCCGTCGCGGCGGCCACCCGCGCAAGGTCCCAGCCACGCGTCAGTGCCGCGTCGACATCGAGCAGGCGGCGCTCCGACGGCGTGCGCAACGCCCGCTCCAGCGCGGCGTCGTCGCGGATGTCGCCGGGGTCGCCGACCAGTCCGACGGTGCCGTTGTCCAGCGATCGCAGCGCCTTGCCGAGCGACTCGGTGAAGGTGCGCCCGATGGCCATCACCTCGCCGACGCTCTTCATCCTGGTGGTCAGCTCGGCGTCGGTGTCGGGGAACTGCTCGAAGGCGAAGCGTGGGATCTTGACCACGACGTAGTCGATGGACGGCTCGAAGGCGGCCAGCGTCTCGCCGGTGATGTCGTTGGCGATCTCGTCGAGGGTGTAGCCGACGGCCAGTAGCGCGGCGATCTTGGCGATCGGGAAGCCGGTGGCCTTGGAGGCCAGTGCCGATGAGCGCGACACCCGCGGGTTCATCTCGATGACCACCATGCGCCCGGTTGCCGGGTCGACGGCGAACTGCACGTTGCTGCCACCGGTCGCGACGCCGACGCGGCGCATCACGGCGAAGGCGGCGTCGCGCATGGCCTGGTAGTCGGCGTCGGTCAACGTCATCGCCGGGGCCACGGTGATCGAGTCGCCGGTGTGCACACCCATGGGGTCCACGTTCTCGATGGAGCAGACGACGACGCAGTTGTCGGCCGCGTCGCGCATCACCTCCAGCTCGAACTCCTTCCATCCCAGCAGCGACTCGTCGATCTGGACCTCGCCGATTGGGCTGGCCGCTAAGCCCTGCTCCACGAGGGCGACGACGGCGGCGGGGTCACGGGCGATGCCGCTGCCGGCGCCGCCAAGGGTGAACGAGGAGCGCACCAGCAGGGGGTAGCCGGACTGGCTCGCGAAGGCCAACGCCTCGGTTACGGTCGTCGCCCGCGCCGACGCCGCCACGCCCAGCCCGATGGAGACCATCGCGTCGGTGAACCGTCGGCGGTCCTCGGCGATGTCGATGGCCTCCAGCCCCGCCCCGATCAGCTCGACGCCGTAGCGGTCCAGCACGCCGGACTCGGCCAACTCGACGGCGATGTTGAGCGCGGTCTGCCCGCCCAGCGTCGGCAGCAAGGCCATCCCGCCCTCCACCGGCCCCGGCTGCTCCGCGGCGATCACCTGCGTGACGTAGGCGGCGGTCAACGGCTCGACGTAGGTGGCGTCGGCCATCTGCGGGTCAGTCATGATGGTGGCGGGATTGGAGTTGACCAGCACGACCCGGTACCCCTCGGCGCGCAGCGCCTTGCAGGCCTGCACGCCGGAGTAGTCGAACTCGCAGGCCTGGCCGATGACGATCGGGCCGCTACCGAGCAGCAGGATCGTGTGCAGGTCGTCGCGCCTAGGCACGGGCCATCCTGGTGTCGCTGCGCTGGGCGCTGCGGGCCCTGGCGGCCATGAGCCGCAGGAAGTCGTCGAACAGGTAGCGGGCGTCATGGGGACCGGGTGCGGCCTCCGGGTGGTACTGGACGCTGAAGGCGGGAACGTCGTGGCAGCGCAGCCCCTCGTTGACACCGTCGTTGAGGTTGACGTGGGACTGGGTGACCCGCCCGAACGGCCCGTCGGCGGGTAGGGACTCGGCGGCGACGGCGAACCCGTGATTGTGGCTGGTGACCTCGACGCGCCCGCTGTCGGGCCAGCCCCGATCCAGCGCCCGCACCGGCTGGTTGGCCCCGTGGTGGCCGAAGGTCATCTTGTAGGTCGCGGCTCCGACGGCGTGGCCCAGCAATTGGTGGCCGAGGCAGATCCCGAAGACCGGCATCTCGCAGCCCAGCAGCGTGGCGATCGCGTCGATGGCGGGGCGCACGGCGGCGGGGTCGCCCGGACCGTTGGACAAGAACACCCCGTCGGGCTGGGCCGCCAGCACCTGCTCGGCGGGGGTCGTTGCGGGCACCACGCGCACGGCACAGCCAGCGGCGGTCAGCAAACGCAAGATGTTGCGCTTGATGCCGAAGTCGTAGGCGATCACCCGGTAGCGCGCATTGCCTGCCGGCGCGACCTCGTAGGGTTCGTCGGTCGACACCTCGCTGGTGAGGTCGGCGCCGGCCATCGAATCTGACTGGCGAACCTGTGCCAGCAGGGCGTCGGCGTCGAGGAGCTCGGTCGAGATCGCGGCCCGCATCGCGCCTGCCGCGCGGATGTGGCGGGTCAAGCGGCGGGTGTCGACCTCGCTGATGCCGACCACCCCGCTGTCGCGCAGGTAGCCGTCGAGGCCGCCGGCGGCGCGATGGTTGGCGTGCATGCGGCTGGCCGCACGGACGACGAAGCCGGCGACCTGCACGCGCGACGACTCGGCGTCGGCCTCGGCCACGCCGTAGTTGCCCTGGTGCGGGGCGGTCATGGTCACGATCTGGCGGTGATAGGAGGGGTCGGTGAGCACCTCCTGGTAACCGGCCATCGCCGTGTTGAACACGATCTCGCCAAAGGCGGTGCCGGTCGCCCCGAAGCCCTCGCCGCGCAGGGTGGTGCCGTCCTCGGTGACGAGAATGGCGCCCCTCGCCTCCGCGGCCTCCGCGGCCTCCGCGGCCTCCGCGGTGGACTGGGCTGGCATCGGGCCGCGCACTAGGCCAGCGCCCCGTCGCGGAACGTGAAACGGCCGCGCAGGAGCGTGGAGACCACGCGACCTCGCAGTTGGGTGCCGGCGAAGGGGGTGTTGCGGCTGCGCGAATGCAGCGCACGCTCGTCGACGGTCCAGCGTTGCGCCGGGTCGAACAGCACGAGGTTGGCCGGTCCGCCCGGCTGGATGGGTCCGCCGTGCCCGCCGATGTCGCGGCTGCGGGCCGGATTGGTCGACAGCGCCGCCAGTGCCTGAGACAGCGTCAGCACGGGTCGCTCGGCGCCGACCAGTTCGGTCCCGACCGGCTCGGCGCCGACCAGTTGGGTCAGCGTGACCGCCAGGGCCGTCTCCAGCCCGAGCATGCCGCACGGTGCGTGCGCCCACTCCTGCTCCTTCTGCTCGGGTGGGTGCGGCGCGTGATCGGTGGCGATCGCGTCGATCGTGCCGTCGGCCAGACCGCGGCGCACCGCCTCGACGTCGTCCTTGGTCCGCAGCGGGGGGTTGACCTTGTAGACGGGGTCGTAGCTGGTGACGAGCTCGTCGACGAGGGTGAAGTGGTGCGGCGCAGCCTCGGCGGTGACCCGCGCGCCGCGAGCCTTGGCGTCGCGGATCAGGTCGACCGCGCCGGCCGTGGACACGTGCGGCACGTGCAGCCGCGCACCCCGGCCGCGGGCCAGGATGAGGTCGCGGGCGACCATCACCTCCTCGGCCTCGTGCGGCCAGCCGGCCAGGCCGAGCAGGCTGGACAGCTCGCCCTCGTTCATCTGTGCGGCGTCGGCCCCCCCTCCACCCCCGGCTGCTCCCCCAGATCCCCGCCCGCCGGCGGTCGCTCCGCGGCCGCCCTCACCCCAGGTGAGCGCCGCCTCCTCGGCGTGGTTGCAGATGATCGCGTCCCAGGTGCGGGCGTACTCCAGCGCGCGGCGCATCACCTGCGCCGAGCGCACCGGCATCCCGTCGTCGGAGAAGCAGCGCACCCCTTGCGCGGCCATCGCCCCCATCTCGGCGAGCTCCTCGCCGCGTAGCCCCCTGGTGATCGCCCCGATCGGGTAGACGTCGCAATGGCCCGCCTCCCGCGCGAGGCGGCTGACCTGCTCCACGACGCCGGCGTGGTCGCAGACAGGGTCGGTGTTGGCCATCGGGCACACGGCCGTGAAGCCGCCCGCCGCGGCCGCCGCGGTGCCCGACTCGACGGTCTCGGCATCCTCGCGGCCGGGTTCACGCAGGTGGACGTGCAGATCGACCAGGCCGGGGGCCAGGACCAGCCCGTCGGCATCAACGCGGGTGCCCTGGACCTGCCCGCCGACCGCGACCACGATCTCGCCGTCGATCGAGACGTTGGCGACCTCGTCGCGTCCGCCCGCGGGATCCACCACCCGTGCGCCGGTCAAGGTGAAGCCGCTCACGCCTCCACCCTTTCGCTGTTCGATCCCCGCCCCCCGACGTCCGCTGCGCGGCCGTCCTCACCCCCGAGCATCAGGTACAGACAGCTCATCCGCACCGCGATGCCGTTGGTGACCTGCAGCTGGATCATCGAGTTGGGTGCGTCGGCGGCGTCGGCGGTGACCTCGACGCCACGATTCATGGGGCCGGGGTGCATGACCACCGCGCCCTCGGGCAGCCGGGCGAGCCGGTCACGGTCAACGCCCCAGATGCGCGCGTACTCGCGCGACGACGGGAAGAACTGCTCGCCCATGCGCTCCTGTTGCACACGCAGCAGGTACAGCACGTCGGTCTTGGGCAGCACGGCGTCCAGGTCGTGGCTGACGGCGGTGCCCCAGGTGTCAACGCGCGGGGGCAGCAGCGTGGGTGGACCGACGATGGTGACCTCCGCGCCCATCGTCAGCAGCCCCTGCACCACGCTGCGGGCGACCCGCGAGTGGAACACGTCTCCCACGACGGCCGCCCGCAGCCCCTCGATGTGCCCGAGGCGCTCCCGGATCGTGAACAGGTCCAGCAGCCCCTGTGTGGGGTGCTGGTGCCAGCCGTCACCCGCGTTGAGCACCTTGGCGTCGACCCATCTGGTGAGCTGTTGCGGCGCACCCGAGGCGGCGTGGCGCACCACGATCGCGTCCACGCCCATGGCCTGCAGCGTCAGGGCGGTGTCCTTGAAGCCCTCGCCCTTGGAGACGCTGGAGCCCTTCGCCGAGAAGTTGATGACGTCGGCCGACAGGCGCTTGGCGGCGATCTCGAAGCTGATCCGCGTCCGGGTCGAATCCTCGAAAAACAGGTTGCAGACCGTGCGCCCGCGCAGGGTGGGCACCTTGGCGATCGGCCGCAGCGCGATCTCCTTCAGGGTCTCGGCGGTATCCAGGATCGCGGTGATCTGGTCGACAGACAGGTCCTGCATGGACAGCAGGTGCGGGATCACGCGCGCCTCCTTGCGGTCGCCGGGGACGTTGGGCGCGTTGGGCCCGCCGCGGTTGCCAACGGGGTCGTTGCGCTCGCCGCGCTCGCTGGGGCCGTGGCGACGACGACCTCGTCGACGCCATCGGACTCCGCGAGGTGGACGCGGACCTCCTGCTCGGACGAGGTGGGCAGGTTCTTGCCGACGTAGTCGGCGCGGATCGGCAGCTCGCGGTGACCGCGGTCAACCAGGACCGCCAGCTGGATCGCCTGCGGGCGACCGTAGTCCATCACCGCGTCCATCGCGGCGCGGATGGTGCGGCCGGTGTAGAGGACGTCGTCAACGAGCACGACGACCTTGCCGTCGACCTCGGCGGGAAAGGAGGTCTGCCCCAGCGGGCGGGGGCCGGTCCGGGCGTAGTCGTCGCGGTACAGCGTGACGTCGAGGCTGCCGGCGGCGACCTCGACAGCCTCGATCTCGCTGATCTGGCGGGCGAGCCGGCGGGCGAGGGGGATGCCCCTGGTGCGAATCCCCATCAGCACCAGGCGGTCGGGGCCCTTGTTGCGCTCGAGGATCTCGTGAGCCATGCGTTTGAGCGCTCTGGCGACATCGCTGTCGGCGAGCACCACAGTCGCGCTGATCGGCGCCGTCATGACAAAACGCCTCCCCCAAGCTGTGGGGAAGGCGTGCGGGCATGCTGCATCCGTTGAGCCCCTTCCTGGCCTCTCAGGACCAGTCGTTAAAGCGGCGGGTGGTGCTGCGGACACCGTAGCACACCGCGCCCCTAGGCCCGAGGTGCCGTGACTTTGCTACCGCTGCTGCGATGCAAAAGTCACAGCACCCCGGGTGGGGCGGTTAGTCGGTGGGGGTGATGCGGCCCTCGCCGCCCTCGGGGTAGTCGGCTGCGGTGATGCGGCCGTCGAGGTCGTCGATGATGAAGTTGGCGAGTGCCTGCTGGTAGGCGACGCCGACCGAGGTGAAGGGAGCGCCCCGGAACGGGTAGCCGTCGCCACCGCGGGCCAAGAAGTCGCTGCCGGCCACGTTGACCGACGGGCCGTCGACGACCTCGCCGTCGTCCACCAGCACCGTGCCGTCGTCGAGCACCGCTTGGCGGATGCGCTCGCCCGGCGTGGTGACGTTGCCTTCGAGGTCGACGACCTGCGCGGTCCGCGAGGGGTCGTAGACGATCGAGATGCCGGCCAGCTGTGCCGTCTGGCCACCACCGATGGCAGCGACGCCGTGCTCGAGCAGCTGCTTGGCCTGCTCGCGCGGCACATCCGGCGTGACCGCAATGAAGTTCGGGAACGGTGCGATGTCGAAGGTGTCCAGCTCGGTGATTGCACCGGCGGGGATCACCGCCTCGTTGCGGATGCCGCCGCCGTTCTGGATGGCGAAGTTAGCGGCCGGCAACCCGAACTCGTCGGCGCGCTGGCGAGCCGTCGACAGCTGGCTGTCGGCCATGAGGTTGCCAAGGTTGGTCTCGCGCGAGCGGACCTCCTCCCGGCGACCGTCGAGATCGACCTCGCTGTGCGCGATGACGTTCTGGTCGAGTTCGGCGATCGCCGCGGTCACCGGCTCGGTCACCAGCCGCAGCATCTTGGCGTCCGGCTCCACCGCGTCCGGAGCGACACCGGAGACGCGCACCGGGCCGCTGATCCTGCGGGTGTTGCGCACCCGCCCTCGGCGGTCGAAGTCGACCACCAGGCGGCCGACGTACCTGTAGCCTCCGGCCGTGGTCACGATGGGGACGTCGCGGCCGCCGGCGGACTGCTCGACCACCGGATAGGGCAGCACCGCCTCGTCACCTGGCACCAGCAGATCGCCTTCGTTCGCCAGCAGCTCGTCACCGCCGCCGGCGATGGTGACGTCCACGCCACGCAGCATCGGCACCAGCGCACGGTCCTCCTCGATGTCCTGCAGGTGGCTGATGAGGATGATCTTGTTGATCCCACGCCGGCGCAGCCGGTCGATCTGGGCCTGCACCAGACCGGCGACGTCCTGCAGGACCTCCACGCGGCGAGGGCTTGAGACCAGTTCGAGATCCGGCGTGGTGGCGCCGACGACGCCGATGCGCTCGCCACGCTCGTGCACGACGGTGCTGCGCACGATCCGCCCCTCGCCGGCCAGGGTGTCCAGCGCGGGCTCCCCGCTGACGTCGAGGTTGGCGCTGACGAACGGCACCGGACGGATGAACCCGTCGATGAAGTCGGCGAGGACGTCGGGGCCGAAGTCGAACTCGTGGTTGCCGATGGCGAACGCGTCGTAACCGACGAGGTCCAGCGCAGTCGTGTCGTAGAAGGGCACGCCACGCTCAAGGCTGCTGTTGAATTCCGGGCCGGCCAGGAAGTTGTCACCGGACGACAGCATGACCACCCCGCGCCGGCGGGGGATGTGCCGGCTGCCCGTCTTCCGGGCCGTGGCCTTCAGCCGGTCGGCCACGGTCTTGAAGCGCGCGATCCCACCGTAGTCCGGATTCTCGGGGGCGCTGACCAGCTGCGACTCGCCGTCGTTGTTGTGCAGGATCGTCAGGGTGAAGCCGGCAAGCTCCGGTGGCTTCGGCGGGTGGTGCGCCGGCTTGACCCGGGCGCCGGCGACCGGCGGGGCCATGAGGGCTACGAGCAGCGATAAAGCCAGCGCGGCGAGCGCGACCCGCTTCTTGGTCACGCCAACGTGGGCTGTGGAAGACATGCGGCAGCCTTTCAGGGGTGGGCAGGGGTGCAGTGCGGGATGTCGCCCGCCAGCGCGCAAGCAAGCCGAGGCAGTAGTGCGCTGGCAAGGGCGTCCACGGCGCGATGCTACGACCGGATCATTGCCGAGCGAAGGCGGACATGCCACAAGCGGGTGAAAAAATCTCCCCCGGATGCCCTGTGGCCGGCAGCTCAAGCGGGCGGGACGGCGTCGGCCACCCGCGCGAGCACACCGTTGACGAACCGCCCCGAGTCGTCGGTGGACAGCTCTTTAGCCAGCTCCACGGCTTCGTCGATGGCCACGGCGGTGGGGACGTCGGGACAGTGCAGGATCTCGAACAGCCCGATGCGCAGCAGGTTGCGGTCAACGACCGGCATCCGCGACAGCTTCCAGTCGCGGGAGTTCGACTGGATCAGCTCGTCGATCTGGTCGTGGTGGCGGTGCACCCCGCGCACCAGGGCGACCGCGAACTCGGGTGGTGGCGGTGCCGCCTCAAGATGCTTGACCAGCACGGCGGCGATCGGCCGCTCGGTGAGGTCGGCCTCGTACAGGACATCCAGCGCGATCTTGCGCGCGGCGTGCCGGGAGCCCCTGCCGTCCCGCGCCATCAGGCTCGCGAGATGTACTCGCCGGAGCGGGTGTCGACCTTGACGGTTTCTCCGGGGTTGATGAACAGCGGCACGGCGACGACGGCGCCGGTTTCCAGCGTCGCGGGCTTGGTGGCGCCGGACACCCGGTCGCCCTGCAGCCCCGGCTCGGTGTCGGTGACGGCCAGCTCGACCGAGGCCGGCAGGTTGGCGTCCACCACCTCCTCGCCGTGGAAGACCAGCTCGATCGTCTCGCCCTCCTTGAGCCACTTGGCGCCACCGGCCAACGCCGCCGCCGGCACGGGGGTCTGCTCGAAGTGCTCGGTGTCCATGAACACGAAGTCGTCGCCATCGCGGTACAGGTACTGCAGCGCCCGCTTGGTCAGGATGGCCTGCTGCAGATTCTCGCCGGCCCGGAAGGTGCGGTCCACGGTCTTGCCATTGCGCACGCCCTTGAGCGTGGTGCGCACGAAAGCACCGCCCTTGCCGGGCTTGACGTGCTGGAAGTAGTCGACGCGCCACAGCTGGCCGTCGATGTTCAGCGTCATGCCGTTCTTCAAGCTGTTGGTGGACACCATCGGTACGACTACCTCGGTCGGAATCCGACGCAGTGTAGCCGAGGCCGAGGTCAGCCCTTCCCGGTCAGGTGGCGGGCCGCCCGCACCGCCAGGCGGTAGCCGAAGGCGCCGGCGCCGGTGATGGTGACGTCCACGACGGGGCTGATGACACTGCGGCGGCGGAACGACTCACGGGCGGGCGTCTGCGACAGGTGCACCTCCACCTTGGGCAGCGACAGCAGCTCCAGGGCGTCGCGCAGCGCGTAGCTGTAGTGGCCGAGGGCGCCCGGGTTGATCACCACCGCCTCGCTGCCGTCGGTGCGCGCGGCGTGCAGCCGCGAGATGATGTCGCCTTCGGACTCGGAGGTGAACTCGTCCAGCCCGTCGGCTTCCTCTCGAGCCCCGGCCATGACCTCGTCGAGGGATTGGGTGCCGTAGACGAGCGGATCGCGGGCACCAACCTGGGAGAGATTCGGTCCGTTCACCAGTAGGATCACTAGTCCTTCCTTTCGCCGCGACGGCACGGTAGCGTAAATCAGCTTGCCGCCGACCTCGAAGTGAAGGGACTCTGTGCCGGGCGAGCACCTTGAATCCGGGCCTGTTCAGCAGGCGCCTGACGACGGTTCCCGACAGGGATCCAAGATGCTGGCCATCACCGCCGACATCTCGCGGCGGCTCGATTTCGAGGTGGTGGCGCAGCGCATCGTCGATGCGGTCGTCGAGGTGACCGACTTCGCGGTCGCGACGGTGACCGTGCGCGAGGGAGAGCGTTGCCGGCGCGTGGCCACCGCCGGCCTCGTCGATGGTCGCATCGGGATGACCACACCGTGGGAGAACTGGACGGTGCTGTTGGAACCCGACTGGCTGGTCGGGACGGTCAGCTACCTGATCCCGCCCGAGGCGCCGGCCAATTGGGCCGACATCCCCGATATCCCGCTCTCAGACCACCAGGACGCGTGGACCGCCAATCACGGACTCGTCGTGAAGCTGGTGGACGGTGATGACCAGATCGTGGGATTCCTCGCGGTAGACGAGCCACGTTCGGGGCGGCTGCCGACGGCGGCCACCATCGAAACGCTGGAGGCCTTCGCCGTCCAGGCGCAGGTCGCGTTCGCCAACGCGCGCCTGTACGCCGTGGCGCGGCGCCAGGCCCAGACGATGTCCCAGCTGTTCGAGATCGCGCAGACGATGGCGTCCACCCCTGAGTTCTCGCAGGTCGTGCCCGGCATCGTGCGCGCGGTGCAGGAGCGCATGGACACCCTCGAGGTCATCGTGGCCCGGGTACACAGCGACACGGCGCTGCGGCACTACGCCGGCCCCGACCAGCCTGGCCTGGTACTGCAAGAGCAGGCCATGAGCGGTCCGTTGTTGGCGCTGGCCGACGAGGTCGCCGCCGCCGGCAGCCTGGTGATCAACGACGTCAGCGCCCGCCCCGAGCTCGGGGCACTGGTCCACCCGAGGACGCGCTCCCTGATGCTCGCCGGCAAGGAGGACAACGGCGTGCTGTTCATGGCGCTGACTGTCACCAGTGACCACGAAGGCGCCTTCTCGACCGACGACAAGGACTTCTTGCGTGGCCTGGCTGACATCACTGCGGTCGCCATGCGCAACGCCGACCTGTACGAGGAGGTGCGCTTCGCCGCCGAGCGCGACGCCCTGACCGGGCTGCGCAACCGGCGGGTGTTTTGGCGGCAGCTGCGCCAAGCCCTCGAGCAGGCCA
>JACCTL010000173.1 GCA_013812395.1 Euzebyaceae bacterium | reverse complement strand
CGCGCCCAAGGTGGCCCCCGCCGACGCGCGGCTGGACTGGGCGGCGCCGGCGCCGGTGCTCCAGCGGGCCGTGCGCGCCTACAACCCGGTGCCAGGCGCATGGACCACCTTGCGCGGCGAGCGACTGAAGATCCACCGCGCCCGGCTGGCCGAAGCGGGGGTCACTGCCGGGGCCGCGGTGCCCGGCCAAGTGTCCGCGCTGCCCGGACAACCTCCCGTGATCGCCTGCGGCGGCGGGGGACTGGTGCTGGTGGAGGTGCAGCCGGCGGGCAAGCCGCGCATGGCCGGCGGCGACTTTGCCAACGGCTACCGGCCCCACGGGGAGTACCTCGGGTGACCGACCCCGCCCACTCCGAGACCTCGCAGCCTCTCGCGAGCGCAGAACTTCCCGCGGACCACGCGCCACCACCGGTCGGCGTCGCCTCGCGAGCCGTGGCCTGGCAGGTGCTACGGCGCGTCCACGCCGACGGGGCCTGGTCGGGTCCGGCGCTGGACACGGCGCTGCGGCGGTCGGGGCTGGGGGCCCGCGACCGGGCGTTCGCGGCGAACCTGGCCTACGCCACCCTGCGGTGGGAAGGCACCTTGGACTGGGCGCTGCAGACCGTGGTCGACCGGCCGCTGGAGCAGGTGCAGCCCGAGGTGCTCGATGTGCTACGCCTCGGCGCCTGGCAGCTGCTGTACGGGGCGGTGCCCGATCGCGCCGCCGTCGGCACCGCCGTGGACGTCGCCCGTGCCGAGGTCGGGGTGCAGGCCACCGGCTTCGTCAACGGGGTGCTGCGCAGCCTGAGCCGGCGCAAGGACACGCTGCCATGGCCGTCCGAGCATGACGAGCCCGGCCTGGCGCTGCGGACCGGCTACCCGGCGTGGGTAGTGGCTGAGTCCGTGGCCCGATTCGGCGACGAGGCGCACGCCGTCCTGTTGGCGGGCAATGAACCCCCGGGGTTGACGCTGCGCGCGGTCGGGGATCGCGACACGCTGGCCGACGAGTTGCGCGCGGCTGGCTTGGGACCGCGACCAGGCCAGCTGTCGCCCGAGGCGCTCGGCGTCCGCGGCGGCGACCCCGCGACGCTTCCCGCCGTGACGCAGGGCCGCGCCGTGGTACAGGACGAGGCCTCCATGGTCGTCGCCCGCGCCCTGGCCGCCGGTCAGCCGCACGGTTGGAGGGCGCTTGACCTGTGCGCCGCCCCGGGCGGCAAGACGACGCACCTGGCCCAGCTCGGAGCGGCCGTGGCAGCGGGCGAGTTGCGCCCCGCAAGGGCGCGGCTGGTGGCGCAGGCCGCCGACCGCACGGCAAAGGCGATCGCCGCCGACCACGGCAGCAGGGCAGACGCGCCGAACGTCGCCGCGTTCACGCCGAACGCCGGGCGGGTGCTCGGTGTGGTCGCCGCTGACGCGTCGCGACCACCGTGGAGGGCGGGCGACTTCGACGGGGTCCTGCTCGACGCTCCCTGCACGGGTCTTGGGGTTGTCCGCCGGCGACCCGAACTCCGCTGGCGGCGCGAAGCCGCCGACGTCGGGCGGCTGGCCGTACTGCAGCTGGAGCTGCTGGAGGCCGCAGCCGGGCTGGTTCGACCCGGCGGGGTGCTGGTCTACAGCGTGTGCACCTGGACGGTCGCCGAGACCACCGGGGTCATCTCGCTGTTCGCTGCGCTGAACGGCGACCGTTTCGCCGAGGAGGACACCGCGGCGGCGGCTGGTATCACGGGCGGCGACGGGGCGCCGGCCGGCGTGCAGCTTGATCCACATCACCACGACACGGACGGGATGTACCTGTGCCGTCTGCGCCGCCGGTCCTGACCCGACCGCTACGCTCGCGGTATGCCGGAGACCATCCTCGTCGCCGACAACGAACCCGACATCCTGCGGTTCGTGGAGGCCAACCTCCGCTTGGAGGGCTTCGAAGTGACGCTGGCCGCCGACGGCGAGGAGGCGCTGCGCAAGGTGATCGACGAGCGGCCGTCGCTGGTGTTGCTCGACGTGTTGATGCCGGGGATGGACGGCTTCGAGGTGTGCCGGCGGCTGCGAGCGGACGCACGGACCTACCAGATCCCGATCATCATCCTGAGCGCGAAATCCCTGACGGTGGACAAGGTCGTCGGCCTGACGGCGGGCGCCGACGACTACGTGCTCAAGCCCTTCGACCCCATCGAGCTGGTCGCCCGCGTGCGCACCACCCTGCGACGCGCGTCGGACCTGCGGTCCACGTCGCCGCTGACGGGCCTGCCGGGCAACCACCGCATCGACGCCGAGCTGCGGCGGCGGCTGGCCGACCGCGAGCCCCTGGCCGTTGTGTACGCCGATCTCAACGACTTCAAGTCCTACAACGACCGCTACGGGTTCCTGCGCGGTGACGACGTCATCATCCTCACCGGCGAGCTGCTGGTGGAGGCGCTACGTGAACGCGCGTCGTCGCCATGGTTTGTCGGCCATGTCGGCGGCGACGACTTCATGGTGGTGTGCCGCCCCGAGGAGCTCGACGGGGTCTGCGGCTATGCCATCGACCGCTTCGACGAGCGGGTGAGCCACTTGTACGACCCGGCTGACCTCGAGCGCGGTTACGTCGAGGTGCCTGACCGTCAGGGTCAGCTGCGGCCCTTCCCACCGGTGACGCTGTCGCTGGGTGTCGCCTCCACCGAGAAGCGGGCATTCGCCGACCATCGGGAGATCGTGCAGGTCGCCACCGAGATGAAGGCATTCGTCAAACACCACCAGCGCGGCAAGTCGGCCTACGCCGTCGACGGGCGCGCGGCGGAGGCGGAGTAGGCGGCGGTGATCCCATGCAAGGGCGCACGGGAGGTGCGACGTGCCGGGTGACGAGGCGCTGATGCGTCGAGCGCTGGCGCTAGCCGAGCGGGGACGTACCACCGTTTCCCCGAACCCGCTGGTGGGTTGCGTCGTCGCTCGCAACGGCCAGATCGTTGGCGAGGGATTCCATGCCCGAGCAGGCGGCCCCCACGCCGAGGTGGTGGCCCTGCGGGCGGCGAGCGACCGAGCCGCCGGCGCCACGGCCTACGTCACCCTGGAACCGTGCGCGCATCACGGCCGCACGCCGCCGTGCGCCCAGGCGCTGGTGGCCGCGGGCGTCACCAGAGTCGTTGCGGCGACCATGGACCCAGACCCTGTCGCCGCGGGCGGCGCCGACGCCTTACGGTCCGCCGGGGTGCGGGTGGACCTGGGCTGTTGCGAGGAAGAGGCCCGGCAGCAGAACGAAATCTTCTTCCACGGGTTGGCCACGGGCCGGCCGTTCGTCGTGGTCAAGGCCGCAGTCAGCCTCGACGGGCGGATCGCTGCGGCGGACGGCACCTCGCGGTGGCTGACCGGCGAGCAGACGCGACAGCGGGCGCACCACCTGCGTGCGGCAGCCGACGCCGTCATCGTCGGTTCGCAGACCGTGCTGGACGACGACCCGGCCTTGACCGTGCGCCTGCCTGGCTACGACGGCACGCCGCCGCTGCGGGTGGTGCTGGACCGAAGACGACGGGTGGGCGGGGCGTTGCAGGTCCTCGACGACGCCGCACCGACGTTGCTGCACCGCGGCGATCTGACCGAGTTGCTGACGGCGTTGTGGGACCGGAAGGTCCGCAGTGCCCTGGTCGAGGGTGGCGCCTCGGTCGTCGCCGCGTTCCTGCGGGCCGGTCTGGCCGACCGCGTGGTGCTGCATATCGCACCCGTGCTGCTTGGTGCGCGGGGCCGTCCGCTGGTCACCGGGGATTGGCCGGCCACCCTGGGCGAGGCTCCACGGCTGCGGTTGCACGACGTGGAGCAGGTCGGCGACGATGCCGTGCTGACGTTGGCTCCCTCGCCGATGCCTCGTGCCGCGCGCGCCGCGGATCCAGCCGCGCCCGCCACGGGCGGAGCTGCACCCGCCCGAGACCCAGCCGCACCCGCCGCGGACCGTTGCGCACCAGGTGTGGACTGAGGCGGCATACATGTTCACGGGCATCGTCGAGGAGCTGGGAACGGTGACCGCCGTCGAGCGGTCCGCCACTGGCGCGATGCTGGTGGTGGCCTGCTCGACCGTCGTCGCCGACGCCCGCGTCGGGGACTCGATCAACGTCAACGGCTGCTGTGTGACCATCACCCGGCTCGGGTCGCCGTCGGGCTTTGCCTGCGACCTCATGGGCGAGACATTGGCACGGACCGCGCTCGGCGCGCTGACGCCGGGAGCGCCGGTCAATCTGGAGCGGGCGCTGAGAGCCGACAGCCGTCTCGGCGGTCACCTGGTGCAGGGACACGTCGACGGGGTTGGGCATATCGTGGCCGTGCAGCCGCACGAGCAGTGGACGGTGATGGCCGTCTCGCTGCCTGCCGCCCTGGCGCCCTATGTGGTCGAGAAGGGTTCGGTCACCGTGGACGGCACGTCGCTGACCGTCACCGCCGTTGACGAGGGCGCCTTCAGTGTCGGCCTCATCCCGCATACCCTCGCTGTCACCGCGCTGGGGCAGCGCCGCGTCGGCGACGCGGTCAACCTGGAGGTCGACATTATCGCCAAGTACGTCGAGCGCCTGCTGCGCGGTGGTGGCGCCACTGTGTATCGACACAAGGAGTGAACGGCGTGGCCGAAGGGTTCGCTGCCATCGAGGACGCGATCGCCGCGATCAAGCGCGGCGAAATCGTGGTCGTGGTGGATGACGCCGATCGTGAGAACGAAGGCGATCTGATCATGGCCGCCGAAGCGGCCACCCCCGAGGCGATCGCCTTCTTCGTGCGGCACGCGTCAGGTGTCATCGTCATGTCGATGACGGGCGAACGGCTCGACGAGCTCGAGCTCCCGCTGATGGTCCCGTTGAACACCGAGCGCCACCGCACCGCCTTCACCGTGTCCGTCGACGCGCGCGCCGGCGTGACCACCGGCATCTCGGCCGTCGACCGCGCCACCACCATCCGTGCCCTGGTCGATCCGGCCACCAAGCCGGCCGACCTCGCCCGTCCGGGTCACATCTTCCCGCTGCGCTACGCCGAGGGCGGTGTGCTCAAGCGGGCCGGCCACACCGAGGCCGGTGTTGACCTGGCCCGCATGGCTGGACTCGCCCCCGCCGGGGTCCTGTGCGAGGTGGTCAACGACGACGGGTCGATGGCTCGGCTGCCCGATCTGCGCCGCTTCGCCGACGACCACGGCCTGCTGCTGATCTCGATCGCCGACCTCATCGCCTATCGCCGCCGCCACGAGCGGCTGGTCCACCGGGTCGCCGAGGCGGTCATCCCCACGCCGTTCGGTCCGTTCACGGCCGTCGGTTACGAATCGGACTACGACGGCCACCACCACATCGCGTTGCTGCGCGGCGACCCAACCGGCAAGCCCGACGTGCTGGTCCGCATGCACTCGGAGTGCCTGACCGGCGACGTGTTCGGGTCGTTGCGCTGCGACTGCGGCACCCAACTGCACGACGCGATGCGCAAGATCGCCCAGGAGGGCGAGGGCGTCATCGTCTACATCCGCGGCCACGAGGGTCGCGGCATCGGCATCATGCACAAGCTGCAGGCCTACAAGCTGCAGGACGGCGGGGCCGACACGGTGGAGGCCAACCTGGAGCTGGGCTTCCCCGCCGACCTGCGCGACTATGGCACGGGCGCGCAGATCCTCGTCGACCTCGGCCTGTCGACGCTGCGGCTGCTGACCAACAATCCCGCCAAGCGCGCCGGCCTGGAAGGCTACGGGCTCGAGATCGTTGAGCGGGTGCCGATCGAGACCACCCCGACCGATGAGAACCTGCGCTACCTGCAGGCCAAGCGTGACAAGCTCGGCCACGAGTTCTCCTCGCTCGTCGAGCCGGGCGCCAGGACGACCACCACCGAGCAGTGAGGACGACCGTCCTCAAGTAGCGAAGCGATAGGACACTAGGTTGTGAGGATCCACGAGGGTGTGCTGGACGGCAGCGGGCTGCGCGTCGGGTTGGTGGCGTCACGGTTCAACGAGGTCATCGTCCGCGCGCTAGTGGACGGCGCCAGTGACTGCCTGCGCCGTCATGGCGTCGCCGATGACGACATCGAGCTGGCCTGGGTGCCGGGTGCCTTCGAGTTGCCGCTCGTTGTGCAGCGGCTGGCCGTCAGCGGACGCCTGGACGTGATCGTCGCCCTGGGGGCGGTGATCCGCGGGCAGACGCCCCACTTCGACTACGTGGCCGGTCAGGCCGCCGAGGTGGGGCGCGTGGCCTTGGCCACCGGCGTGCCGGTCACGTTCGGCGTGCTAACCACCGAGACAGCCGAGCAAGCCGCCGACCGGGCCGGCGGGAAGATGGGCAACAAGGGCTGGGACGCGGCGCTGGCGGCGATCGAGACCGCCCGGTTGCTAGCCGACCTGAAGTAACGGGTCCACCGCCGGCGTCCACAGCGAGGCCGGCTTGCTAGCCGACCCTGAAGTAGCCGGTCTCCCGCAGTCCTCGGCCCGTCCTCCTACAGCCGTGCCCGCCGCCCGCCGAAACTGTGGACAGCCGCATGCATGCAGCGTTCGGAGGCAGGAGAGTCGACGGTTATGGACTGGTTCGTTGGTGTGGTCTGCGCCGTGTTCGGCTTGGCGTTCGGCTCGTTCGCCAATGTCGTCATCCACCGGGTGCCCGCTAAGCGTTCCATAGTGAGCCCCCCCAGCGCCTGCCCGGCCTGCGACAGTCCCATCGCGGCGCGCGACAACATCCCGGTGGTGTCCTGGCTGCTGTTGCGTGGACGCTGCCGGGCCTGCCGCCATCCCATCGCCGCCCGCTATTTGATGGTGGAGCTGGGCGTGGCCGTGTTGTTCGCCCTCGTCGGCTGGCGCGTCGGCGCCACCTGGGCACTGCCCGGCTATCTGCTGTTTGCCTGGACCCTGGTCGTGGTGGCCGTAATCGACGGCGAGACGCGCAAGATCCCCAACCGGCTGATCTACCCCTTGACCCCCGCACTGCTGGGATTGCTGGTGGCCGCTGGCCTGCTGACCGGCGAGCCGGGCTGGGCGCTTCGTGCCCTGCTCGGGGGGATCGCCGCCTTCGCCGTGCTGCTCGGCATAGCGCTCATCAGCCCGAGGGGCATGGGGATGGGTGACGTCAAGCTTGCCGCCTTCATCGGCATCGGCCTGGGCTACCTGAGCTGGGGTCACGTGCTGCTCGGGATCTTCGGCGGCTTCTTGGTCGGCGGTGTGGTGGCGATCCTGCTGCTGGGCAGCGGCCGGCGGGGCCGCAAGGACATGTTGCCGTTCGGGCCGTACCTGGCGATCTCGGCTCTGCTGTCGCTGCTGGTCGGCGAGACGCTCATCGCCGGCTACCAGCGGCTCGTCGGTCTCGGCTAATCGCCCCCCGGGGGTGGTGGGCATCCGCTAGGCGATTCGGTACTGGATCCCCACCACCCCGGGTTTCTGGCGGCCGGCGGTAGCGCTGTGGGTACCTGAGTGCGGGTGGATTTGGCTACCTCGCTCTAGGATTGCGCCATGACTGATCCCACCACGCCCGGACAGCCCTCACCCGAGGAGATGCGGGCCTATCTCGAGCAGTTGCGCGACGCCGACGCTGTCGCGCTGGCCGCCGAGGCCTACAACATGCTTGCCGCCGGTGCGCAGGTGAAGCTTGGCCGGCCCGACGCACGGATCCTGATCGACGCGATGGGGGGCATGGCCGAGGCGGCGGGGTCGAGGCTGCCCGCCGAGCTGGCCACGCAGATGCGCCAAGGCGTCGCCCAGCTGCAGATGGCCCAGGTGCAGGCCGAGCGCGAGGAGGCGGGTGCCGGCGGTGAGCCGCAGGCCGAGGAGGCTGTCGCGACGCCGGCGGGCGAGTCGACGCTCTCGGGTCCCGGGGCGCCGGCGTCGGGTGCGCAGGCGGAGGGGGACAACCAGCGCATGACCGACCGCCTATGGATCCCCGGCCGCGACCCAGGGCACCCGCCCGGATAGAAGGCCTGGTCGCCGGCCGAGGCCGCCCGTGACCACCTGCCCGGCGGCGGTGGCCGCCGCCCCGCCGTCTGTGGCCACCGGCGGGTCGTCCCCGTCCTGCTAGGATCGGTGTTTCAGCCGCGGCGCGAGGCCGCCGCACGAAGCATCGCCAAGTGGGAGCGGCCGTGTTCCCCACCCGGCGGGGCCCGTGGCCAGGCAGGTCACCGGCACCCAGCTGGGTCCACAGCAAAGCTCGGTTCCGCGACGTCCCAACACTGACGCGCAGCCGGGACCGTTCGCGCCCTTGTGCGAGTGGGTTTGCGCAGGCCGCTGCCGCATGGCAGCGGCCTTTATCGTTGCCAGGCGACCAGGACAGGAGACGACGTGCCGAAGCAGAAGACCCACTCGGGCGCCAAGGACCGGTTCCGCGTCACGCGCACCGGCAAGGTCGTGCACCGCAAGAGCAACAAGAACCACATCCTCGAGAAGAAGACCGCCGCTCGAAAGCGCCGCCTGTCGGGGATGGGCCAGCTCACCGGTGGCGACGCCGCCCAGGTCCGCAAGCTGCTTCGCGGCAACTGACCAACCCGTTTTCCAAGGAGAGCACTCATGGCCCGCGTCAAGCGAGGCGTTCACGGGCGCAAGCGGCGCCGCACCGTCCTGGACCGCGCCGGGGGATTCCGCGGCGCGCGTAGCCGCCGTTACCGCATCGCCAACGAGTCGGTGCTGCATGCGATGCGCTACGAGTACCGGGACCGCCGCCGGCGCAAGAGCGACTTCCGCAAGCTGTGGATCACCCGCATCAACGCCGCGGCTCGTCAGGAAGGGCTCAGCTACAGCCACTTCATCAACGGCCTCAAGCTCGCCGAGGTCGACATCGACCGTAAGGTGCTGGCCGATCTCGCCGTGCACGACCCGGCGACCTTCAAGTCCCTGGTCGGCGTGGCCAAGACGGCGCTGAGCTAACCGCACGCCCGGCAGGCGGACCGGGCGCGACCATGGCGGTCATCACCAGCACGGACAACCCGGCGGTCCGTGCTGCCCGGCGGCTGGCTCGCAGGCGCGGCCGGGTGCGCCGCGAGGATGCGTTCCTCGTCGAAGGGCCGCAGGTCGTCGCCGAGGCACTCGGCCACTTGCAGCGATTGTTTGTCAGTCAGGCCGCCAGCGGCTTCATCGCGGATCTAGCGCAGCGGGCGTCCCAGATTGGCACCCAGGTCCTGCGCGTCGACGACGCGGTGCTGGCCAGTCTGGCGACGACCATCGCACCACAAGGACTGGTCGGCGTGGCCACGCTGGACCCACCCGATCTGCAGTCGGTGCTGGCCACCGCGTCGATGGTGGTGGTCCTGCACCAGGTCCGCGACCCCGGCAACCTCGGCACGGCCCTGCGGACCGCGGACGCCGCCGGCGCTGACGCGGTGGTGCTGACCAGCGGCAGCGTGGATCCCCGCAACCCCAAGGCCGTGCGGGCGTCCGCCGGATCGCTGTTTCACCTTCCCGTGATCCGCGACGTCGCCTTCGGGCAGGTGGCCGACGCGTGCGCGGCCACAGGGCTGCGCCTGGTCGCTGCGGCCGCTGACGGGACCGTCGCGCACACCGCCGCCGAGCTCGGCGGCCGAATCACCCTGGTCTTCGGCAACGAGACCCACGGGCTCGGCGCCGACGTGCGCCGCCGCTGCGACCAGGTGGTGGCGGTACCGCTGTCGCGGGCCCCCCGCGAGGGCTATCGCGGTCACGCCGAGTCGCTCAATCTCGCCGCGACCGTAGCCGTCGTGGCCTACGAGGTGGCGCGGTGTCGGAATGGACGGTGCCGCGACGGTGCCCCACAGCGGTAGAACACGGCCATGACCGACGTTGCCGACCTCGCGGCTCTGGAGCTGCTGCCCGATCCGGTCGTCGTCGTGGACGCCGACGGCCGCATCGTGTTCTGCTCGCGGCTAGCCGGCCGGCTGCTGAGCAGACCCCCCGGCGAGGTGGTCGGCGCCCCCGCCCGGGAGGTCCTGATCCTGACCGACGACGCCGGCACGGATTGGTGGACCCGCCTGCGGCCGCTGGAAGGCCCCGCTCACCTGCGCCAACGCCTGCCGATGGTCGACTTGACCCTGCTCACGTCCGGCCGAGGACCGCGCCCCGTCACGTTGACCGCCGCGCGCAACACCGATGACGACGGCAAGTTGCTGTCCCTGGTCGTGGTGCTACGCCGCGCTGACGCCAAGGAACGGCTCGACGCTGCTCGCAGCGACCTGGTGGCGACGGTCAGCCACGAGATCCGCTCGCCGCTGACTTCGGTGAAGGGCTTCACCAAGACCCTGCTGGTCAAGTGGGACCGCTTCACCGACGACCAGAAGCGCCACATGCTGGCCACGATCAACGAGGACGCTGATCGCGTGACCCGCCTGCTCGGCGAACTGCTCGACGTCAGCCGCATCGACGCGGGACGGTTGCAGCTGCGCCGCCAGATGGTCGACGTGCCGGCCGTCGCCACCCGCGTGGCCGAACGGCTGCAGCTCAAAGAGCCGGACTGCGAGGTGAAGCCGGACTTTGCCGTCGAGGTACCCAAGCTGTACGCCGACTCCGACAAGGTGGAGCAGATCTACACCAACCTCATCGAGAACGCCTTCAAGTACGGTGCGGGACCGATCCGTCTGAGCGCCGTCGTCGAAACCGAGCGGGTGGTGTTCACCGTCAGCGACCAGGGTGGGGGGGTGCCCGAGCGGTTTCTGACCCAAGTCTTCACCAAGTTCTTCCGGCGCACCGGGGAGCGGCGCAGCGGCACCGGGCTTGGCCTGTACATCACCAAGGGCATCGTGGAGGCGCACGGCGGCAGCATCTGGGCCACCAGCCCGCCGGGAGACGGCGCCAGCTTCCACTTCGCGCTGCCGCAGGGCGGCTTGGAGCTGGCCGGCATCGAGATCACAAAGCGCGTAGGTCCTACCGCTTCGCTACATGAGGACTCCAGACCATGAACCAGGCACCAGCAGCCGACCCTGAGACGCTGCTCATGCAGGGCCGTGAGCGGTTCGCCGCCGCCACCAGCCTCTCCGAGCTTGACGCCGCCAAGGCTGAGCTGGTGGGCCGGCGTGGCGCGCTGACCGCCGTCCAACGGACCCTCGGCGGGCTGGATGAGCAGCAACGGCGCGACCTGGGTGCGCGCATCAACGCGGTACGCGCCGCGTTGGCTGAGCTCGAGGCGCAGCGGCGCATCGCGCTGACCGACGAACGTGACCGCGTCGTGCTCGCCGCCGAGGCCGTCGACGTCACCTTGCCGGCGCGTACGGCTCGGCGCGGCAGCCTGCACCCCATCCACGAGACCATGGAAACGATGGTCGACGTCATGGCAAACCTCGGCTTCTCCGCCGTGGAAGGGCCCGAGGTCGAGACGGACTGGTTCAACTTCCAGGCCATGAACATCCCGGTCGACCATCCCGCCAGGGGGATGCACGACACCATCTACGTCCAGCCACCCAACCCGGCCGACCCGCCTGGATCGGTGCTGCTGCGCACCCACACCTCGCCGATGCAGACGCGGACCATGCTGGCGCAGGGGCCGCCCGTCTACATCGCGGTGCCGGGGCGCACTTACCGCCAAGAGGCGGCCGACGCGACGCACCTGCCGGTGTTCCATCAGATGGAGTGTCTGGCCGTCGACGAGGGGCTGTCGTTCGCGGACCTGCGCGGGACGCTGGCGGAGCTGTGCCGCGGTCTGTTCGGCCCTGGCGCGCGGATCCGCATGCGCCCCGATCACTACCCGTTCACCGAGCCCTCGGCCGACGTGGACGCCTGGGTACCCGCCGTCGGTGACTGGGTGGAGCTGCTCGGATCGGGGATGGTACATCCCAACGTCTTGCATATGGCTGGCTACGACCCGGAGCAGGTCAGCGGGTTCGCGTTCGGCATGGGCGTCGAGCGGGTGGCGATGTTGCGCCACGGCATCGACGATCTGCGCTTGTTCACCGACAACGACCTGCGGTTCCTCGCCTCCTTCTAACCCACCGGCGGCTCAGCGCCGCCCCATTTTCGGAGCACTGCTGTGCGCGTACCGCTGTCCTGGTTGCATCACTCGGTCGACCCCGGTCTTTCGGCCGAGCAGCTGGCCTCCACGCTGACGCTCGGCGGCCTGGTCGTCGACGCCATCCACCGACCGACCGCGGGCATCCGCGGCGTGATCGTCGCCCGGGTCGAGGCCATCGAGCCGGTGCCCGGCAGCAGCAAGCTGTCGTTGGTCGAGGTCTTCGACGGGCGTGAGCATCACGAGATCGTCTGCGGAGCCTCGAACTTTGGCGTGGGGGACCTGGTGCCGGCCGCGCTGCCAGGTGCCACCCTGCCGGGAGGGGTTGGCATCGAGCGCCGCACGATCCGCGATGTCGTGTCCAACGGCATGTTGGCCAGCCCCCGTGAGCTGGGCGTGGGTGACGATCACCACGGTATCTGGGTGCTGGACGCGGACGCGCCGTTGGGTGCCGACCTCAGCGACTGGCTGGAGCTCGACGACGCGGTCCTGGACCTGGAGATCAACCCCGACCGGGGCTACGCGTTGTCGATCTCGGGCGTCGCCCACGACGTGGCCGCCCTGACGGGAGCCGACCTGCGGTTGCCCGAGACGCCGTCGCTGCCGCTCGGAACCGCGACGGGGGTGCCCGTGCTGATCGCCGACCCTGACCGGTGCCCGCGCTTCAGCGTCACACGCATCGAGGGTGTGACCATCGGCCCGTCGCCTGCCTGGCTGCAATCCCGCCTGGCCGCCGCCGGCATGCGGTCGATCTCCAATGTCGTCGACGCGACCAACCACGCGATGCTGGAGACAGGCCATCCGGTCCACGCCTATGACCTGGCTCGGTTGGTCGGGCCGCGCATCGACGTCCGGCAGGCCATCGCCGGCGAGTCCGTCGTCACACTGGACGGTGTGCAGCGAGAGCTTGATCCCGGCGACCTCGTCATCGCCGACGCGTCAGGGGCCGTCGGGCTGGCCGGAGTCATGGGCGGGGCCGGGACCGAGGTCGGCGGGACGACCACCGACGTGCTGCTGGAGGTCGCCGCCTTCTCGCCCGCGGCGGTGCTGCGAACGGCCCGGCGCCTGCAGCTGTTCACCGAGGCCTCCAGCCGCTTCGAGAAGACCGTGCCGCAGCAGACGGTGCTGCGCGGTGCGGCACGTTGCGCGGCGCTGCTGACCCATGTCGCCGGCGGGCGGGTCGCTGGCACCGACGATGTGTGGCCGCACCCTGCGGTACCAGAGGTCATCCGCCTGCGCACCGACCGCGTTCGCCGCCACCTGGGCATGGACCTGCCAGACCAACGGCAGGCCGAGCTGCTGGAATCCATCGCCTGCGTGGTGGCCCCCAGCGCCCACGCAGCGGCAGGCGCCAGCGGACCGGAACCTGATGAGGGTGTGCTTGCCGTCACCCCGCCGGACTACCGTCCGGACCTGCGCATCGAGGTCGACCTCGACGAGGAGATCGCGCGCCTGCACGGCTACGAGCAGATCCCCGAGCGCGTGCCCTGCAGCGGCCGCGCCGGCGGTCGTCGCCCCGAGCACGCCGCGCGCCGGCGCGTGCGCGAGGTGCTGGCCGGCGCCGGCTGGACCGAGGCGATCACGTTCCCCTTCATCGGCCCCGCCGACCTGGATGCGCTGGGGCTGTCGCCCGACGACCCGCGCCGGCAGACCGTCGCACTGGTCAACCCGCTGTCGCAGGAAGAGTCGCTGCTACGGACGTCGCTGCTGCCCGGCCTGCTGCGCGCGCTGCGGCGCAACGTCAACCGCCAGGCCGCCGACGTTGCGATGTTCGAGGTCGGGGCGGTGTTCCTGCCGCCGACACCGCAGGAGCTGGGTGCCGACGGCGGCGCGGACGCGATCACGCTGCCGGCAGAGCCGCTACTGCTCGGGCTCGCGGCTTGTGGCGCCTTTGAACCGCTGCGCCACGACCGCTTGGCGCGCCCGGCCGACCTGGCCGACGTCCTGGGTGCCGCCGACACCGCCCGTCGGGCCGTGGCACTGCCGCCGCTGCAGGTCGCGGCCGGAACCGAGCCGGGCTACCACCCCGGCCGCACGGCGCGTCTCAGCCTGGACGGGACCGCGATCGGTGTCATTGGCGAGCTGCACCCCCGCACGATCGCCGCCTTACAGCTGCCGCCTCGCACGCTCGCCGGCGAGTTGCGCCTGGACCTTCTGACCGCCCGAGGCGCGCGCCTCCCAGCCGCCGCTGTGCCCGACCCCCGCCCACCGTTGCGCTTCGACGTCGCCGTGCTCGTCGACAGCGACGTCCCCGCCGCCGCCGTGGAGTCGGCGGTACGCCAAGGGGCGGGACCGAACCTGGCCGAGTGCCGCCTGTTCGATGTATTCACCGGTCCACAACTCGGCGAGGGCCGTAAGAGCCTTGCCTACGCCCTGCGGTTGGAGGCCGGCGGCGGGGGGCTGACTGAGAACGACGAGCAGGCCGCGATCAACTCGATCGAACAGGCCGTGCGCTCGCGCGTCGGCGGTCGCCTGCGCCGCGACGATTCGGCTGGCGCTGCCGCCCGAGATCAACGACGCTGATTCTAAGGTGACAGCCGGTGGGCAGGCTGCTTCGACAGGATCCCCGACAAGGTGTGAGGTGCAGGGTGAGCCATGACGCAGCCGGCACGGGCGGCCCGATCGTGCTGGTGGTGGAGGACGACCGCGGCGTCCGCGACCTCATGGTCGACATCCTGTCGGTCGAGGGCTTCCAGGTGCGCACAGCAGGCGATGGCCTTGAGGGCCTGCTCAAGCTGAGGGTGCTGCAACCGGCGGCGCTCGTGCTGGACATCATGATGCCCGACATCGGCGGTCTGCGGGTCCTCGACGAGCTGGCCTCTGAGCACGCCGACGTCCCGGTCATTGTGGTGACGGGCAAGCCCGAGGCAGCCGAAGAGGCGCGCCGGCGGCTCGGTCCGAGCAACGTGTTCGACAAGCCGTTCGACCTCGGCGCCTTTGTGACCCGTCTGCGGGAAGTCGCAAACGGACCGGGCACGACTGATCTGGAGCCACCGCCAGGAGAGCAACTGTGACCAAACGAGATTACCTCACCGTCGACTCGCTGTCCGCCGAGGAGTTGACCAAGGTCTTGGATCTGGCCGACGAGTTCAAGGCCAACCGGCAGCGCTCCGCCGCCGGCACCGGACGGCAGGGTGCATCTGCGCAAGGGCACACCGTAGACCTTCGGGGGTTGTCCATCGGCATGATCTTCGAGAAGCCGTCGACGCGGACGAGGGTGTCGTTCGAGGTCGGCATCAGCGAGCTTGGTGCCAAGGCGGTGGTGCTGTCCGCCGGCGAGCTGCAGCTCGGTCGCGGTGAGACCATCGAGGACACCGCGCGGGTACTCTCGGGCTACCTGCATGCGCTGGTGGTGCGCACCTTCGCCCAGTCGCGGCTGGAAACGCTGGCCTCGGCCGGGTCGATTCCGGTGATCAATGCCCTGTCGGACTTTTCCCATCCCTGCCAGGCCCTGGCCGACCTGCAGACCATCCGCGAGCACAGCGGCGACCTGCACGGGCTGAAGTTGAGCTACCTGGGTGACGGCAACAACGTCGCGCACAGCCTGCTGGAGGCGGGGGCGATGGCCGGCATGCACGTCGCGGTGGGCTCGCCGGCGGGCTACGAGCCGGACGGGCAGGTCGTCAGGCAGGCGACCGAGGTTGCTGTGCGCAGCGGCGGTCGCATCACGGTGACCAACGACCCGCTGGAAGCCGCGCGCGACGCCGACGCCGTCTACACCGACGTGTGGACGTCGATGGGCCAGGAGTCAGAGAACGACTCGCGCACGCGAGTCCTTCGCCCGTTCCAAGTGGGTGCCCAGGTGATGCAGGCCGCTAAGCCCGACGCCCTGGTTCTGCACTGCCTGCCGGCCCACCGTGGCGAGGAGATCACCGCGGAGGTGATGGACGGTCCTAACAGCGTCGTGTTCGAGCAGGCCGGCAACCGACTGCACAGCCAGAAGGCGCTGCTGGCATTCCTGCTGGCATGAAGCGGCTCGTGTTGGCCTATTCCGGGGGTTTGGACACCTCCGTGGCCATCCGCTGGCTGGCCGAGCACAAGGACTACGAGGTCGTCGCCTGCGCCATCGACCTCGGCCAGCAGGGTGAGGGCGAGGGGGAGGGCGGCGGCGAGATGGAGCGCATCCGCCGGCGAGCGCTGGACTGCGGTGCGGTGGAGGCGGTGGTGGTCGACGCGCGCAGCGAGTTCGCCGACGACTTCGTGGCCTCGGCGATCGCCGCCAACGCCCTGTACATGGGCAAGTACCCGCTGGTGTCGGCCCTCTCGCGGCCGCTCATCACCCGTCACCTCGTGCGCGTCGCGCGCGAGACCGGGGCGCTGGCGGTCGCACACGGCTGCACCGGCAAAGGCAACGACCAGGTCCGCTTCGAGGTCACGGCGATGGCGATCGCCCCCGACCTGACCGTCGAGGCGCCGATCCGCGAGTGGGGGATGAACCGTGACGGCGCCATCGCCTGGGCCGAGGAGCGGGGCATTCCCGTCCCGGTGCGCCGGGGCAGTCCCTACTCCATCGACGAGAACCTGTGGGGGCGCACCGCCGAGTGCGGGATCCTCGAGGACCCGTGGGCCTCGCCGCCCGAGGAGGTCTACGAGCGCTCCGCCGCGTTGGTCGACACCCCCGACGAGGTCGAGGAGCTCACCCTGACCTTCGCAGCCGGTCAGCCGGTCGCCGTCGACGGCAAGCAGCTGGAGCTCGTCGACCTCATCGCCGAGGTCGACCGGCGCGCCGGTGCGCACGGCGTCGGGCGCATCGACATGCTCGAGGACCGCTTGGTCGGCATCAAGAGCCGTGAGATCTACGAGTGTCCCGGCGCGATCACCCTGCTGACCGCACACCGGGACCTAGAAGACCTGTGTCTGGAGCAGGAGCTGGCCGCGGAGAAGCGGGCGCTGGAGGGCCGCTACGCCCAGCTGATCTACAACGGCCTGTGGTTCACCCCGCTGAAGAAGGCCATCGACGCCTTCATCGCCACGTCTCAGCCCGTGGTGAACGGCGACGTGCGGATGGCACTGTTCAAGGGGTCGGCTTGGGTCGCGGGGCGCCGCAGCGACAGCGGGCTGTACGACCACGACCTGGCCACCTACGCCGCGTCGGACCGGTTCGACCACACGCAAGCCGAGGGCTTCGTCAAGCTGTGGGGGCTGCCGACGAAGGTATGGGCCCGCCGCCAGGGTTCGCGGTGACCGCCACCATCCCGTCCAAGCTGCGACCGGGTGCGCACGTCCGCGTGGTGGCCCCATCGCGTTCGGTGGCGGCCATCCCGCAGCCCTGGCGGGCGGTCGCCGACCAGCGGACCGCCGACCTCGGACTGCAGGTGTCTTTTGGTGACCACGTCGACGAGCTCGACGGCTTCGCCTCCTCGTCGGCGGCGTCCCGCCTGGCCGACCTGCACGCCGCCTTCGCCGACCCTGCCGTCGACGGGATCCTGACGTTCATCGGCGGTTACAACGCCAACCAGCTGCTGGACGGCCTGAACCTGGAGCTGATCCGGGCGCACCCCAAGCCCTTCTGCGGCTACAGCGACATCACGGTGCTGCAGCACGCCATCCTCGCCGGCGCCGATCTGGTGACTTATTCGGGGCCGCACTGGTCGACCTTCGGGATGCGCGACCACGCCGAGCAGACCCTCGAATGGTTCCGCGCCTGCCTGTTCGACGAGGCGCCGGTGGTGATCCGGCCGGCACGCGGCTGGACCGACGACGCCTGGTTCGCCGAGCAGGATGATCGCGAAGTCCTCGACACCGACGGCTGGTGGGTCCTGCAGCCCGGCGTGGCGCAGGGCGGGCTGTTGGGCGGCAACCTGTCCACGCTGGCATTGCTGCAGGGCACGCGCTGGTGGCCGCCGCTGGCCGCTGCCGTCCTGATCATCGAGGATGACGAGGAGAGCCACACCGACGACTTCGCCCGCCGGCTGCAGTCGTTGCTGCACCAGCCCGAGGCCGGTGAACTGGCCGGGTTGCTGATCGGCCGCTTCCAGCGGGCCAGCGGTGTTACTCGGCAGTCGTTGACCGAGCTTGTGACGCGCACTCCCCAGCTGCGCGGCGTGCCGGTGGTCGCCAACGCCGACGTTGGCCACACCAACCCGCTGTTCACCTTTCCCGTGGGCGGCGCCGCGCGCCTCGTCGCCGACCCCCGGGACCCGCAACTGGTCTTGGAGCGCCACTGAAAGGGCAGCCGTGACCGAAGGACGGCTGTGGGGTGGGCGGTTCACCGAGCAGCCCGATGCCGCAGCCTTTCAGCTGGGTCGTTCGGTGCACTTCGACGTGCGGCTGTGGCCCTACGACCTGGCGGGGTCACGGGTGCACGCCGACGAGCTGCTCCGCCTGGGACTGCTCATCGCCGACGACCACCGCGCGATCACGGCTGGGCTGGACACGATCGGCGAAGAGCTGGCGGCGGCGCGGTTTGCCTTCGCCGACGGTGACGAGGACCTGCACGGTGCCGTGGAAAGGCGGCTGATCGAGGTGGCGGGAGAGGCCGGCGGGCGGCTGCGGGCAGGCCGCAGCCGCAATGACCAGATCGCCTCGGACCTGCGGCTGTACCTGGCCGACGCCATCGACGACCTGACCGGCGACATCCGGGCCCTGCAGGAGGCGCTGGCCACCCAGGCCGAGGTGGCCGCGGACTGGCTCGTGCCCGGCTATACCCACCTGCAGCGCGCCCAGCCCGTCACGCTCGGGCATCACCTGCTGGCCCACGCCTGGGCGCTGCAGCGCGACTGCGGGCGGTTGCGTGACGCCCGCCGGCGAATCCTGGACGCCTCACCGCTGGGTGCGGGTGCGCTGGCCGGAGTCACGCTGGGGCTCGACCTTGCCCGCTATGCCGAGCGCCTCGGCTTCACCGACGTGGCCGCCAACTCCATGGACGCGGTGGCCGACCGCGACTTCGCCGTGGAGTTCCTGGCGGCGGCGGCGCTGGTCGGCGTGCACCTGTCCCGTCTCGGCGAGGAGGTGATGCTGTGGTCCTCCACCGAGTTCGGCTGGGTCACGGTCGGCGACGCGTTCTCGACCGGCTCGTCGATCATGCCGCAGAAGCGCAACCCCGACGTGGCGGAGCTGGTCCGCGGCAAGACCGGCCGCCTGCTGGGTGATCTGGTGTCGCTGCTGGTGACGCTCAAAGGCCTGCCCTTGACCTACAACCGGGACCTGCAGGAGGACAAGGAACCCGTCTTCGACGCCGTGGACACGCTGCGACTGGCGTTGCCGGCCATGGCCGGCATGGTGGCGACGCTGCGCTTCGACGGCGAGCGGCTGGCGCTTGCCGCAGCCGGCGGGGGAGCGCTGGCCACCGACGTCGCCGAGGAGCTGGTCCGGCGTGGGGTCGCCTTCCGGGTCGCCCACGAGCGGGTCGGCGCCCTGGTGGCGACCTGTGACGAGCGCGGCATCGACCTGCGGGACCTGACATCGGCAGAGCTGGCCGCACTGCTGCCCGAGCTGGACGGGGTCGAAGCACTACTCGACGCCCGGGCCGCCGTCACCCGCCGGGACACCGTTTCCGGGCCGGCTGCGGTGCACCGCCAGCTGCGGCAGCTACGGGCGGCCTTCCAGGCTGCGCGCTAGCCGCTGCGCTACCGCTGAGCCGGATACCGGGCGTGGCCCATTTTCACTAGACTGCTCGGGAACGGGGGATGCTTGGCCGGCGGCGTCGGTGCCATCCCGCGATGCGTTTCCCTCGCCGGGAAGGCGAGATCAAGGGTGACGGACCCGGGGATCCCGCGACTTTGTCAACGCTGACGCGACAAAGTCGCGACACCACAGGGCCCTGGCGCTTTCGCTACACGACAGACGTCGCTCGAAGGAGACAACACGTGCGAGGCCCCGCACCGGTGACTGGGCGTTGAGCACCGCGCGCTTCCGGATCCTGCGGCCCTTGCGACACCGTGACTACCGGTTCCTGGTCGGGGGAGCGCTGGTGTCGTTGTTCGGTGACGGCGTCTTCATCGTCGCGCTGCCGCTGCAGGTTTATGCCCTGAGCAACATCCCCACCGCGATGGCGATGGTCGGGCTGGTCTGGACCGGCGCCCAGGTCTCGATGCTGCTGGTGGGAGGTTGGGCCAGCGACCACTTCGAGCGCCGGCGCCTGATGATGGCCGCCGACGTGGTGCGCGCCGTGGCTATGGGCGTCATCGGCGTGCTGTCGGTCATCGGAGCGCTGGCGCTGTGGCACTTGCTGATCCTCGGCGCGCTTGTGGGAGCCAGCAACGCGTTCTTCAACCCGGCCGCCAGTTCCATCGTGCCGGACCTGATCCCTGACTCCGACCTACCGCAGGCCAACGCCTTCTTCGGGACCGCCAGGCCGGCGATGGCGCGGCTGCTCGGTCCGGCAGCGGGTGGCGCGATCGTGGGAGCGGCCGGTCCCGGCGGCGCCTTCCTGCTCGACGCCGTGACCTTTGCGCTGTCGGCGGTG
The DNA here is from genome assembly GCA_013812395.1 of Euzebyaceae bacterium. GTDB lineage: Bacteria > Actinomycetota > Nitriliruptoria > Euzebyales > Egibacteraceae > JACCTL01. The sequence goes on along the minus strand of JACCTL010000173.1, from coordinate 8,498 downwards.
CTGCTCGCACGCATGCGCAACCAGCCCGCCGCCGTCGAGCTGGCGGCCGACCGCTCGCTGGCCAGCACGCTGGCCGGTGTCCGCGAGGGCCTTGGCTTCGTGCGCTCGCACCGCTGGTGCTGGGTCTGGCTGGTCGGCGCGCTGTTCGGGCTGCTGGCCTACACGGGTCCGGTGGACATGCTGCTGCCGTTCATCCTTCGCAACGAGATGGGCCTGACGCCGTCGCAGGCCGCCTACTACCTGGGCGCCGTGCTGGCCTTCGGCGGGGTGGGTTCCATCACGATGTCATTGCTGGTCGGCCAGCTGGACCTGCCACGGCGCTTCGTCACGACGATGTACCTCGCCGAGATCGTCGGCGTGGGGATGCTGGCGATCTACGGGTTCATGACGGCGGTCTGGCAGGCCATCCTGGCCAGCCTGATTCTCAACAGCATGTTTGCCTACGCCGACATCGCCTGGATCACGCTGTTGCAACGGCATGTGCCTCGGCGGCTGCTGGGCCGGGTGTCTAGCGTGGACTGGCTGACCTCCTTGGGCCTGTTGCCGCTGAGTTTCGCGGTGGCTGGGCCGCTGGCCGCGACGTTCGGTTCGCGGTCGGTGCTGATCGCTGGCTCGCTGTTGGGGGTTCTGATCATCGCTGGGCTGATGTTCGTTCCGGGGGCCCGCGATCCCCAGGACGCCGATACCGAGGCTTCGCCGCAGCCGCGAGCCCTGCCCCTGCGTTGAGGGAACACCTGCGGCTACTTGAGCGCAATCCGCTGCGTTGTAGCTACTTGAGCGCAATCCCACGCGCTACCGCTTCGCTACTTGAGCGCAAGGGGCGCTCCCACTGCAGTGCGCCCGCAGGCCGCGCACTGCAGCTGCGTGCCGGGCGGCACCGGCGTCCGCGCGCCGCACAGGCAGACCGATCCCGAGGCCACCGGCTCCACGTCCACGGTCACGACGGGTAGGGCGGCGCCCTCGTCCAGGCCCGCCTCGGCCAGCGCGGCGTACGCTCGCTCCCGAACGACCTCATCGGTCAAGGTCGCGACCCAGCGGCGCAGCACGGTCTCGTCGACCCCGTGCGGGACCGGCAGTTGGACGCGGACGGTGACGGTGACCGCGCCCGCGGGCACCGGCTCGGCCAGGCTGCGGAGTACCTGTGCTTGCTGACGTTGGCCGGGGTCGAACAGCGTGACGGTGTCGTCGTCCATGGCCGCGACCAGGCCGAGCAACTGGCCCGAACGAGCCCACGAGCCGATGCGCAGCGTCGGTTGCTGATCAGCCATGCGCGCATCCTAGGCTTGGTGGCTCGTGCACCCAGGACGATCCCGCTGTCGGGCCGGTCGGGCGTCCTCGCCGAAGGGCGGAGTAGCAGATGGCATGGACCAACGAGGATGTGGCGAGGCAGTTCGCCGAGATCGCGACCCTGCTGAAGCTGTCGGGCGCCGACGCCTTCCGCGTGCGCGCATACGAGCGAGCCGCCGGGGCCATCGGCGCCGCGGCCGCCGACCTGTCCGCGCTGGACGAGGCGGGCATGTCGCAGCTGAAGGGAATCGGCACCTCGACCGCCAAGAAGATCTCCGAGTACCTGCAGACCGGTTCCATCGCGATGCTCGACGAACTGCGCGCGGGCGTGCCGGCCGGGCTCATCGCCCTGACCAGGATCCCGGGACTCGGCCCCAAAACCGCCCGGCTGCTGTACGACGAGCTCGGCGTGGACTCGGTGCAGGCCCTGCGGACAGCGATCGACGAGGAGCGGTTGCGGGGCCTTCCCGGCCTCGGGCCCAAAACGGAGGTCAACCTGCGCGAGGCACTGTCCCGCCTGGGGGACAAGGACACCGGGCGCCGGCCTATGGCCGACGCCATCGCCATCGCCGAGGAGCTGTGCCTGCGGCTGGCTCGCCTGCCGCAGGTGCGGCAGGTCACCTTCGCCGGCAGCCTGCGGCGCCTGCGTGAGACGGTGGGCGACGTCGACGTGCTGGCCGCCAGCGACGACCCGGGTCCGGTACACGCGGCCTTCCGCGATAGCGACCTGGTCACCGAGGTGCTGGCCGCGGGCGACAAGAAGACCACGGTGATCACCCGTGTGGGTTTGCAGGCCGACCTGCGGGTCGTCGAGCCCGACGCCTGGGGCGCCGCGCTCGTCTACTTCACCGGGTCCAAGGCACACAACGTGCGCGTGCGCGAGCGCGCGGTCCGCCGCGGTCTGACGCTCAACGAGTACGGCCTGTTCGATCCGGAGTCGGGGGAACGCCGGGCCAGCCGTGACGAGGCCGAGGTGTATGCGGCGATGGGCATGGCCTTGGTGCCGCCGCCGATGCGCGAGGACGCTGGCGAGGTCGAGGCCGCTGCGGACGGCACGCTGCCGCGCACGGTGGAGTTGGCCCACGTGCGCGGGGACCTGCACGGGCACAGCGACTGGTCAGGCGACGGCAAGGCGACGCTGGAGCAGATGGTGGCCGCCGCCGCCGAGCGCGGCTATGCCTACTGGGCGGTCACCGACCACGCCGAGGACCTGCCGATGAACGGCCTCAGCCGCGAGCGGATGCTGGAACGGCGGGGCGCGATCGCGGCGCTGCAGGAGCGTTACGAGATGCGCATCCTCGAAGGTGCCGAGCTGAACATCGACGCGGATGGCGGCGTCGACTACGACCCCGACTTTCTGGCCTCCTTCGACTGGTGCGTCGCCAGCGTGCACACGCTGATGAACCGGTCCGGCCGCGAGCAGACCGCCAGGATCGTCGCCGCGATGCAGCACCCACAGGTTCATGCCATCGGTCATCTGACGGGGCGCATCATCGGGCGGCGCCCGCCCTACGACATCGATCTCGACACGATCCTGGAGGCAGCCCTGCGGACCCAGACGGCCCTGGAGATCAACGCTTCACCGCGACGCCTGGACCTGTCCGGGGAGATGGTGCGCCGCGCGGTGGACGCGGGCGTGACCCTGACGATCTCCTGTGACGCGCATAGCGTTGGCGACCTGGCGAGCATGCGTTACGGCGTGGCCACGGCGCAGCGCGGTTGGGCGACCGCGGACCGCGTGCTCAACTGCGGCGACCTCGACCGCATCCTGTCGTTCACGCAAGCCAAGCGCACGTGACCCCTCGCGCTCGAGTGGCCGGAGCCGGTGGCGCGTGGGGTCACCGCCCGTGAAGCCACTGGACCGCGAGTTCTTCGCGCGCCCCGCTCCGCAGGTCGGAGTTGACCTGCTCGGCAAGCTGCTGACCAAGCCGGGCGACGGACTGGTCGCACGGATCGTGGAGACGGAGGCCTACCGGTACGACGACCCTGCCTGCCACGCCTATCAGCGGCGCACGCCGCGCAACGAGCCACTGTACGGACCGCCCGGGCACGCCTACGTCTACTTCAGCTACGGGATGCACTGGTGTCTGAACATCGCGACGGGTGTCGACGGCATCGCCGAGGGCTGCCTGCTGCGGGCCGCCGAGCCGCTGGAGGGCCGGGCCTGCATGTCCGAGCGCCGCGGCGCGGCGCGCGACCGCGACCTGCTGCGCGGGCCCGGTCGGCTGGGGCAGGCCTACGGCCTGCAGCGCGAGCACAGCGGCCAAGATGTGTGCGGCGGTGGGCCGCTGCGCTTTGTCGACGACGGCTTCAGGTCGGAGATAATGAGCGGCCCCCGGGTGGGCGTCTCGGTCGCGGCCGACACCCCGTGGCGGTTCTGGATTCCCGGCTCACCCTGGGTTTCGTCCTACAAACGCAGCCCCCGCGCGCCGGCGCCCCGGTGACCGCCACGCTCAAGTAACGGCGCGCCGCTCTCCTGTGGATGGCTCAGCCGGTCGGGTAGGCGAACAGCCGCACGGCCGAGTGCACCGGCACGATCGCCCCGGCGTCGGGTTGCTGCTCCCAGACGCTGCCGGGGCGCGTCGCGGAGCCAGTACAGGCGGCATTGGCGCCAGGGCACTCGTCGTGCACCTCGACGACGAACCCCGCCTGCTGCAGAACGGCGCTGGCCCGCAACAGGCCGGTGTTGAGCACGTCGGGGACGATGACGGTCGCTGGATCGACCGTCGACACGTGGATGCGCACGAGGTAGCCGTCGTCCAGGCGTTGACTCCGGCCGGCCGCGGGGTCCTGCCTGGTCACGTAGCCGGGTGGCAGGGTGGCGCTGCGTTCGGGGCGGTGTTCGACATCGAAGCCGGCTCCCCGCAGCACACGCCGGGCAGTGGGCAGCGGCAGACCGGTCACGTCCGGCACATCAGTGGTCGGTGGACTGGCGGGTTGGTGACAGATCTGCGTCGGCTCGGTGCCCTTGAGGTAGGACCGCTGGGACACCAGCTCGGGCGGCGTGTAGGAGTTGGGCAGGCAGTTGCGGCTGACGTGAACCGTCACGGTCGACAATGCCATCGCAGGAGGGCGGAAGTCGTGCGCCGGCACGTCGGCCAGGGCACGGCTGCCGAATCGCCCGAAGATCTCGGCGGGCCAGGTGCCACCCTCGACGCGGATCCTGGTACGCGGCGGCTCCATCGCGACGGCGCCTCGCGGGAACCCCACCCATACGGCCGCGGCGAGGTCGGGGGTGTAGCCGACGAACCACGCGTCGGCGCCCCGCTGCGTCGTGCCCGTCTTGCCGGCGGTAGGCCGCTGCAGGTTGGCCCGTACCCCGGTCCCGTGCTCGACGACTTCCTGCAGCGCCTGGGTCGTCAGCCACGCGACGGGACGGCCGATGGCCCGCCTTCCCCGCGGCTTACGCCGTTCGTACAGGACGGTTCCGTCGGCAGCGGTGATGCGGGTGACCACCGTCGGGGGACGGTAGATGCCTCCGGCAGCCAGCGTGGCCTGCACCGAAGCCATCTCCAGCGGTGACACTTCCTGGGTCCCCAGCGCCAGCGAGCGCAGGGGAAGCAGATTGCGCCGCACGCCTGCCCGCCGAGCCGTTTCCACGACCGCTTCTGGCCCGACAGCGGCGATGAGACGGGCAAAGACGACGTTCACGCTGTAGGCGGTGGCGTCGCGCAGGCTCAGCCGTCCGTAGTCGTGCGAGTCATAGTTGTCGACCAGATACGGCTCGGGTTCGCCCGGCCGTGGCGGCAGGACCACACGGCGTCCGCCGGGGAAGTTGTCGTCCAGTTCGTGGCCCTGGGCGATGGCGGTCGCCAGCACCAGCTGCTTGAAGGTGGAGCCGGGCTGGCGTGCCGCGTCGGTCGCGAGATTGAAGCGGGCGTAGGGGGTGTCGCCGTCGTAGCGTCGGCCGCCGACCAGCGCCCGGATCCCACCCGTCGCCGGGTCGATGGCGACAACCGCGGCGTGCGGGTCGCGGACTGAGGTCAGTGTGTCAGTGACCGCCTGCTCGGCGGCGGCCTGCCATGCAGGGTCCAAGGTCGTGGAGATCCGCAGCCCACCGCGAAACAACGCCGACGCCCGCTCGGCGGGGTCGGCGCCGAGCACCGCGAAGCGGCGGCTGTGCTGGAGTTCGTCCAGGACGTGGTCAACGAACCACGGAGCACGCCAATCGTCGCGCCTCGACGCGGCTACCAGGCCCAGCTCACCCGAGCGGGCCGCGGCGACCGAGGCGCCGCCGGCCAGCTCCTGCTGCTGCATCAGATCCAGCACGAGGTCCCGTCGAGCCCGGGCACGCTGCGGGTGACGGTACGGGTCGTAGATCGCCGGTGACCGTAGCAGCGCCGCCAGCAGCGCCGCCTGCCCCAGCCCCAGGTCGCCGGCGTCGATGCCGAAGTAACGACGCGACGCGGTCTGCACCCCGTAGGCACCGTTGCCGAAGTACACGGTGTTCAAGTAGCGCTCGAGGATCTCGTCCTTGCTGTAGCGCTGCTCGAGCTGCAAGGCGACGCCGGCCTCCGACAGCTTGCGGCGCAGAGTCTTGGCCGACCCCACCACGACGTTCTTGGCCAGCTGCTGGGTGATGGTGGAGCCGCCCTGGTGGATCTCGCCGGCGCGCGCGTTGAGCACCATCGCGCGCGCGATCGCACGCGCGTCCACACCGCCGTGGTCATAGAAGCGCGCGTCCTCCACGGCGATGACGGCGTCGCGCAGCACCTGGGCAACATCCTGCAGTGCGACGACCTCGCGATCCTGCTCGCCATGCAGCTCGGCCAGCACCGAGCCGTCAGCGGCCAGCACCTGGCTGGTCTGTGGCGGCGGCGCCAGGTCCACCCCCGTGGTGGGCTGTAGGCGTAGCACCGGCGCGCAGCCCACAGTGGCCGCCACGACGAGCGCTGCGGCAACCATGCGGCGCGGGGTGGTGCGTGCCATCTTCTCAAAGGCCCTGTCGCCGGGGGAAGCGGGGCGCGGGGAAAGCGACCCGCTTGTATAGCCTCGGCACATGACCAGCCCGGCTGAACACCTGCGTGTCCTGCTCGACGGGGTCGAGCAGGTGCTGCCCGCCGACGAGTTCGAGCGCAAGGTCACCGCGACGGCCCGCGGCGACCGCCCGCCCCTGCGGGTCAAGTTCGGCGTCGACCCGACCAGCCCCGACATTCACATCGGCCACGCGGTGGTCCTGCGCAAGTTGCGCGACTTCCAGCGGCTGGGTCACACGGCGGTGCTGATCATCGGTGGCTTCACCGCACAGGTCGGCGATCCGTCGGATCGCTCGACCACCCGCCCCCGGCTGACGCCCGAGCAGGTACAGACCAACGCTGCCACCTACCTCGCGCAGGTCCGCAAGGTGATCGACGCCGACCCGCTACAGATCGTGAACAACCACGACTGGCTGTCGGGTCTTGGCATGCCCGAGGTGTTGCGGCTGACCGCTCGGATGACCGTGGCGCAGATGCTGGAGCGTGCCGACTTTGCGGCGCGGTACGCACAGCGCAAACCCATCGCCGTCAGCGAGTTCCTCTATCCGCTGCTGCAGGGCTATGACTCGGTGGCGGTGCGCGCCGACATCGAGCTCGGGGGCACCGACCAGACCTTCAACCTGCTGGTGGGGCGCGACCTGCAGGCCGGCGAGGGCCAAGACCCCCAGTGCGTGCTCACCATGCCGCTCATCGAGGGTATCGACGGCTCGGCGAAGATGTCCAAGAGCCTGGGCAACGCCATCGGCGTGGAGGAGCCGGCCGCCGAGATGTTCGGCAAGGTGATGCGGATTCCGGACACGCTGATGGACAAGTACTTCCGATTGGCCACCGACGTCGGTGCTGACGAGGTCGCCGAGATCAGCGCCGGCCTGTCGTCTGGCCGACTGCACCCTGGGCAGACCAAGCGGCGACTGGCGCGCGAGATCGTCACCCTGTACCACTCGGCGCAGGCCGCAGCAGCGGCCGAGGCGCGCTTCGACACGCAGTTCCGCGACCGCGGGATCCCTGCAGACATCCCCGTCTTCGAGCTCGGCGATCGCGCCGAGTGGGGGTTGGCCGATCTGCTGGTGGCCGCCGGCCTGTGCGCCAGCACCTCCGAAGCCAAGCGGCTCAGCGCACAAGGCGCGGTCCGCCTCGACGGACTGGCCGTGGGTGACTGGCGGACACGGTTGCCGGGCAGCGAGCTTGCCGGCAAGGTCTTGCAGGTCGGTAAGCGACGCTTTGCCCGGCTAGCGGGCTGAGGCGGTCCCCGCGGCGCCCCTGGCGCGCATCCTTCCTGGGTGCTCAAGCAGCGCATCTTCCAGGTCAGAAGGCGAGCCAACCGCTGGGAAGCGCGCCGGGCGTTGACGCTGCCGGTTGCCGCCTCTACCATGGGCGGTTCGCTGCGGTTCGCCGCAGTTGTGCGTGACAACACAGGGGTTTCCGCACGCTAGCGTCGGACCCCAGCGATGGCCGGCAAGGGTCCGGGCTTCCGCCGGGACGAGTTGCAGCTGTCCGGTTCGACAGGTACCGTTGGCCTTCGGGTCGGCGGGGACCATGCCCCGCTGCGGCGAGCTTACGGCTTACCCAGCGAGGTTGACACCGGCGACCAACTGGACGTAGATTTCGGTCCGTCGCATCGGACACCGAATCAGTCCGGCGGCTCGTGGCCGTAACCGGCCGAGCGATAAACTGAGGTCGTGAGACCTCGCGTACGACTCCGAAAGCCCACCGCTACCCAGCGCAGCGTACTGAAGCTGCGCAGGCGGTAGGAACTCGGAACGAGCGCATCCCGCTCCTTGAAAACTGCACAGTGTGCCAAAAGCCAGTGCATATGCAACCCCGCCTTTGGGATCGGTCCCACCGATAACGCTCCGGCGTGCCCGGTGGATCAGTACCGTGAAATAAGGTGGACGTATGACTCTGGTTCCGGACAGTTTTACACCAGCTGTCCTTGGACCGGATCACCAAACAACCGTGGCCAGGTAGCACTGCCGTACCTTTGCGGCGCTACGCACGGTTGGCTCTTCATCCACGGATCTGATGAGGCTGTGGGCCTTCGGGCTCGCGTTTGATAGATCTCCAATGGAGAGTTTGATCCTGGCTCAGGACGAACGCTGGCGGCGCGCCTAACACATGCAAGTCGAGGGAGAAGCACCCTTCGGGGTGTGGAGACCGGCGAACGGGTGAGTAACACGTGAGGAACCTGCCCTGCAGACCGGAATAACCACGGGAAACTGTGGCTAATGCCGGATG
>JACCTL010000024.1 GCA_013812395.1 Euzebyaceae bacterium | reverse complement strand
AGCCGAGCGCGAGTTCCGCCTCCTCGGCCGCCTGCAGCATCCCGGCATCGAAACGCCTGAGGCGCTGGAGCCCAACCCGCGCGGCCTGGCGACCATTTACCCGTACGACCCCGCGGCGGTCCGCCTGTAAGCCGGTCCAATAGCGGCCCCACAACGCCACCCGCGCTACCGGCGTGAGATCGTCCTCGCTGGCCCCAGTAAAGTCGGAACTTCCGGCGGGCCTATCAAGTGGACTTGGAGGTTGGCGACGAACTTCCAAGCGAACGCCTCGGGCGCGAGGAGCGTGCCGTCGATTCCCCCACCGTGGTTGGAGCGTCAGCACAACGCTCCAACGAACGGCCACGGTGGCTTGAGACTCCTGGCCGACCGAAGAATGTGACAGCAGGCCCTAGACTCGGGCTGATCGAGAAGCGCGCCGGGAGGGATTCGAACCCCCGACCTTCTGATCCGTAGTCAGATGCTCTATCCCCTGAGCTACCGGCGCGGGCGCACGTCGCGAGAGAGGCCGTGCGACGACGACTGTAGCGCGGGTGCGCCCGACCGCGCGAGTCGCTCCGCAGGCGGGTTCTAGTAGGTGTCGCGGTCCCGGACGACCTCGCGCTCGCGGACCGGGCGGTCGTCGACGACGGTCGTGCGACGTCGAGGACCGAAGATGGTCAGCGTGAGGATCAGGCCGACGACTCCCGCCACCATCAGGATGATCCCGACGACGGGGAGGTCGACGCCGAACGCCTCTTCGGTCGCGACCGCGAAGGTGAGGATCGCGCCCAGCACGATCAGGACGATGCTCGTGCCGATACCCATGTGATGGCCTCCTGAGCACCTCTGGCCGCCGGCACACTACCGACAGCAGGCTGCTGGTGACTATAGGGTTTCCGAGCGCCACCCCGCGGAAACGCTGCGCCGCTTGGCCAGTCGGGCGGCGGAAGCAGGACTGGGCGGCCGAAGCAGGACGCTAGCGTGGCCGGTCAGGGCTCGACGACTCCCCGGATTCATGGCCACCTCTGTCACCACACCGGATTCCACCGCCGACCGGCTGCAGCGCGCCGGCCGGCGGCAGCCGCTTGTCCCCATCTGGCTGGGGGTGGCGCTGTACTCGACCGGACCCGTGTTCGTGCAGGCCTCGTCGGTGTCGGGTCCGGTGTTCAGCTTCTGGCGCCTGTGGCTCGGCGTGCCGGTGCTCGGCGTCGCCACGCTGTTGCTCCTGCGCAAGGGTGGCAGGCTGCCGGACCTCCGAGCGCTGCGTTGGCCGCTGTACTCGGGCCTGGCCTTCGGCCTTCACCAGCTGATGTTCATGACGGCGCTCAAGGCCACCTCGGTCACCGACGTGTCACTGATGAACACCCTGGCGCCGATCATCGTCGCGATCGTGGCAGTGCCGCTGTTCGGCGAACGGCCGAGCCGCACCTTCCGGTTGTGGACGCTGCTGGCGATGGCCGGCGCCGCCGTCGTGGTGCTCGGCGCGGCCGGCGGCCCCGAAGGCCAACCGCTGGGGATGGTGCTGGCGCTGGGCAACGTGTTCGCCTTCGCCGCGTTCTTCCTGGTCAGCAAGCTCAGTCGTGCCGACATCGACGTGCTGCCGTTCCTGTTGGGCACGATGTTCGTGGCGGCGCTGACGGTGAGCGCCTTCGTGTGGATCACTCATCAACCGCTGGGGGCGATCAGCGGTCGCGATCTGCTGTACACGCTGGCCGTCGCGGCCGGACCGGGAGCGGTCGGGCATTTCGCGACCACCTGGCCACTGCGCTGGGTCGCCGCCAACGTCCCGCCCGTGATCCGCCTGGCGCAGCCGGTGCTGTCCGGGCTCCTGGCGTTCCTGATTCTCGGCGAGGCGGTCACCACGGCGCATCTGCTCGGCGGATCGCTGACCCTCGCGGGCGTCTGCGGGGCGCTGCTGAGTCCCGTGGCTCATGGCTCCGACGACACCGAGACTGATGCCGAGGCCGAGCAGGCCGCCGCCACCGCCGCTGATTCAGCCTGACGCAACCTGGGTGCCGCGACTTGGTCGCCCCTACATTGACAACGTCGCGGCACCGCGTGGTGATGCACACTGGCAAACCGCCGCGAGGACGTACACGAGGACAGCAAGGAGCCCCCAGATGTGCCGCAGCATCAAGACCCTGCGCGAGCCCTACACCGAGGCAGTCTCCGAGGCCGAGATGCGCGCGGCCGCGCTGCAGTATGTGCGCAAGGTGTCCGGCTACCGCGAGCCGTCCCGCGCCAACGTCGAGACCTTCGACCGAGCGGTGCAGGAGATCACCGCCGCCACCGAGCGGTTGCTCGCCGAGTTGGTCGTCGGGGGCCGAAGCGCAGCCTGACCTAGTGGGCCCTCGCCGAGGCGCTGGTCGTCGCGGTCGCCCTCCGGCCTGGTCTGGCCCCCGCCGGTACAGCCCGGTCCGTATGCTGACGCTGCCGCCGCGCCGGGTAGCACCAGACCTGCGCAGGCGACCAGGAGGCACACGATTCCCAGACCGGGGAGCTCGGAGCGGACCGCCGCCGTCGCGCTGACGGCGGCGATTCTCGGGCTGCTCGCGGTCGCTGGGCTGGCCAGCCGAGCGTTGCCGCGAGGTCGGCCGACCAGCCTGGACAGCGCCGGCTTCGACCTGTCCCGGGGCATCGAGTGGCTCGTGGGCGTGCTGCTCGTCATTGGGATCGCGGTGATTGTGTGGGCGTTGTGGCCCAACGGCGACGAGCAGTGGCGGCCCCCGCGACGCCGGCCTGCCTGGCAGGCCTACCTGCTGCTGGCCGCGGTCATCGTCGGGCTGTCGCTGCTGCGGTCCACCGGCCTGCTCGACCCAGCACCACCTGAACGTGAGCCGGGCGACACGACCGAAGAGTCACCGGCGCCTGCGGCGTCCACGTCGGCAGTCTCCCGCTGGGGACCGCTGCTGCTGACCGTGGCCCTTGGCTTCGCACTGCTGGCACTCGCCACCCAGCGTCAGCGCACGGCCGCCGAGCCTGATGAGCTCGACATGATTGACGACACCGGACGCGCAACGCCGGACGCGCCCGCGCCATCGACGCCCGCAACCGCACTGTTGGGGGCCGATCCCCGCAGCAGGGTGCTGCGCGCCTACGCGTGGATGGAAGCCGAGCTCGATGTCGCTGGATGGCCGCGTCGGCGCACCGAAGCCCCCGGCGAGTACCACGCGCGCGTCGGGCGCGTCGCGCCCCACGCCGCCGCAGCCGTCGGAGCGCTGACCGCGGCCTACGAGGTCGCTCGGTTCGCTGATCGCCCGGTCGGCGAGGCTCACGCATCCTCGGCCGAAGCCGCCCTCGACCAGCTGCTGGCAGCGGTGCGGCAGGTGGCGCGATGAGCCGCGTTGTGGTCGCCGCCGTCCTCAGCGCCGCCGTCGCGGCGGCCGCGTTGTTGCTGCTGCAGGGGTCTGCGGCGCTGGTGGCGTTCGAGGTGCTGCTGCTGGCCGTGGTGGTGTTGGGCTTGCGGCTCGCCGCGCCGCGACCTGAGAAGACCGACACCGCCATCCCAGTCTTGTGGCGACGCGGGCGGCCCGCCCCCGCACCGACGGGGATCCCCGCGTCACTACAGCGGTTGCAACGACTCGTCAGCTTCTCGCTGTCGACCGCGTTCGACGCCGAGTACCGGCTGCGGCCGAGGCTGCGCGCCGCGGCGAACGAACGCCTTGAGGGCACCGCCGGCCTCTCCCTTGTGCAAACTGCGGCGGCCCGTTCGGCGCTCGGCGAGGTCGCCTGGGGACTGCTGCGCAGCGACCGCCCGATGCCGACCCATGACAAGGCCCCGGGGATGGACCCGGCGGCGCTACGCGACACGCTTGCGGCACTCGAGCGACTGGACCCCGGAGGAGCGGCTGCCTCGGGACGATCGGCTGGCTCGGGATGACCGCCCAGTACGGCCGGCACGAACTGACCCCGGCGGCAGCCACCGACCTCGGGCACCGCATTCTCGACGAGGTCGAACGCGCGGTGGTCGGCAAGCGCGGTGTACTGGAGCTGGTGCTGGCCGCGTTGCTGGCCGACGGCCACGTCCTCGTCGAGGACAAACCTGGGCTGGCCAAGACCCTGATCGGCCGCGCCTTCGCGCAGGTCACCAGCATGCGGTTCTCGCGCATCCAGTTCACCCCCGACCTCACCCCGATGGACGTCACCGGCTCCGCGGTGTACGACCAGCGCAGCGCCCGGCTGGAATTTCATCCCGGGCCGGTCTTCACCAACGTGCTGCTTGCCGACGAGGTCAACCGGGCACCGGCCAAGACCCAGGCCGCGCTACTGGAGGCCATGCAGGAACGGCAGGTCACCAACGACGGGGTGACACGGCCGCTCGAGGGCCCGTTCTTCGTACTGGCAACACAGAACCCCATCGAGTTCGAGGGCACCTATCCCCTTCCTGAGGCGCAACTCGACCGCTTCCTGGTGCGCATGAGCGTGGGCTATCCCAGCCGCGACGACGAGTGGGAGGTCCTGTCGCGACGGCTGGACCGGGGTGCCGACGAGGTGCGTCTGGACGTCGTCGCCGACGGCGCAGCGGTGCTGGCGATGCAGCGAGCCGTCGAGGCCGTGCACGTCGAGCCCGATGTTGGTTACTACATCGTCGATCTGGCGGCGGCGACCAGGGCGAGACCCTCGGTGCTGGTCGGTGCCAGTCCCCGCGGGTCGCTGGCGCTGGTGAAGCTGTCGCGGGCGCGAGCGCTGCTCGACGGCCGCGACTTTGTGACGCCCGACGACGTCAAAGCGGTCGCGGTGCCGGCACTGGCCCACCGCCTGGTCCTGCATCCGGAGCTGTGGGTGAGCGGCGTCAGCGCCGAGGACGTGGTCCGCCAGTGCCTGGACCTCGTGCCAACGCCACAGTCGGTTCCAAGCCGGTAGATCGCGATCATGACCTCAAGTAGCGCAGCGGTCGGTCTCACCTCATGACGCGCCGTCCCACCTACCGGCTTGGGGCCTACGTGGCCCTCGCCGTCGTGGCGGTCGTTGGCGGGCTCGCGCTGGCGCGTCCCGAACTGGTGGCCTTGGCGGCGTCCCCAGCGCTGCTGGTGGGGCTGGGCCTGATCACCGGACGCCGGCTCGATGTCGGCGTCGGCGTGGCCGTCGACCGCCAACGCGGCGTCGAAGGGCAGGACCTCGAGCTGTTGGTGACCTTGACCGCGATCGGGCGCGCCGCCCGCGTGGAGGTGGCCATCGTGCTACCCAACGGTTTGACGGCGATCGACGATGCGGTGATCGTGCGGCTGGAGGCCGGCGTGGCCCGCTCGCTGCGGGTCGCGGTGCGCTGTGAGCGGTGGGGGGCGTACCGCCTCGGCGCGGTGCGGCTGCGGGTGGTCGACCCGTACGGAATGTTCAGCGCGACGGCGGCGACCCGGCCGACGACGACACTGAAGGTGTACCCGCAGGCCCCGGTCCTGCGCCGCCTGCTCGCGCCCCTGGAGACCCAGCTGCAGCTGGGCGCCGTCCGTTCCCGGCACCGAGCCACCGGCGTGGAGCTGGCCGAGCTGCGCCCGTACATCCCCGGCGACGACGCCAGGGCGATCAGCTGGCGGGCGACGGCCCGGCGCCAGGAGCTGTGGGTCGCCGAGCGCCATCCCGAGCGCAGCGGGGACGTCGTGCTCGTCCTCGACACCCTCGCCGAGGCGCGTGCCGGCGAGGCGGGCACGCTGGACTTGGCGGTGCGCGCCGCCACGGTGCTGTTGTCCGGGCACCTTGCGCGACGTGACCGCGTTGGCATCGTCGGTCTTGGCGGAACGGTCACCTGGCTGCGTCCGGGGATGGGCGCGGTGCAGCGCTACCGGCTCATCGACGCGCTGCTGAGCAGCCGGATCCTGCCCACCGCGGTGTGGGCCGGCGCGGCCGGGGTTCCCGTGCGGGCCCTGCCGCCGCAGGCGCTGGTGATCGGGCTCAGCCCGCTGCTGGACGCCCGGGTCGTGGCCGCGTTCGCCGACCTCGCGGGGCGGTCCGTGGACATGGCGTTGGTCGAGCTCGACCCCGATGCCTTCCTTCCCTCCGCCGCTGACGAGGCCGATCGCCTTGCCCGCCGGCTGTGGGCGCTGGAGCGGGACAACGTCCGCCGCCGCTTCTTGCGCCGTGGGGTGGCGGTGGCTCCCTGGCGTCCGCACGAACCGTTCGAGACCGCGCTGACGAGGATGGAGGCCTTCCGACGAACGACGCGACGCGCATCCGCTTGACCGCGGTGGCGGCGCTGCTGGTCGCCGGCGGGCTGGTGGCCTACCCACTGCCGAGCGCCGGCCGGCTGGGCGGCCTGTTGGCGGTCCTCGGTGGTCTCGGCCTGTTCTCGGCGGCGCTCGGGATCGTGGTCGGCTGGCCGCAGGCGATAACCGTGGCGCTGCTGGTCTTGGTTGGGCAGTACGGGATCTCGTTACTGAACCGGGAGGGCGTCGATCCTGGGGCGCCGCTGGTGGCGGTGGGTCTGCTGCTGTTCGCGGAGTTGGCCTTCGCGAGCCTGGCTGCGCCCGGTCAGGTTGCGTTCAGCCCGGCGGGGCGACGCTACCAGGCGCTACGGGTACTGGTCGTGGTAGTCGGGGCCGGACTGGTCTCCGGGGTCTTGCTGCTAGTGGTGGGTGCGCCCCTTGCCGGTGGGCCGTGGATGTCGGCGTCGGGGGTGGGCGCGGCCGCAGGGCTGATCGCCCTGCTGGCGCTGCTGGTGCGGCGGAGCGTCTGACCCCTGCACCGGCGGCCAGCGGCGGCGGGGCGGCACCTGTCTCGTTAACACGGAAGATGGGGTTGTAGCCTTTGTCTCCCAACGCGAGGAGAGGCCATGGACGGGCTGCGCTGGATCGCCATACTGAGCGTGGGGGCGCTACTGCTCGCCGCCTGTGGCGGTGACGGCGGTACTTCCCCAGGCGCCGAGGGCAGCGACGCGGCCGCGGGGGCGACCGACACCCCATCCCAGGCCGCTGGCGACTGCACCCTCGACGAGCCGGTGAAGGTCGGTGTGGTGTTCAGCCAGACCGGGCCGGCGGCGGTGTACGGCTCGACCCAGCTCAACGGTGCCGAGCTCGCCGCCGAGGAGCAGAACGCCGAGGGTGGCGTCACCTACGAACTCATCGTCGAGGACGACGCCTCCGACCCGGCGCAGGGCATCCCCGCCTTCGAGAAGCTGATCAACCAGGATCAGGTCTCGATCATCATGGGCCCAACGCTGTCTAACACCGCCTTCTCGACCGACCCGGTCGCCCAGGACGCCGGTGTGCCGGTGCTCGGCGTGTCCAACACCGCCGAGGGCATCACCGAGATCGGCGACTATATCTGGCGCAACTCGCTGACCGAGGGGCAGGTCATCCCCCAGACCATCGAAGCCGCCGTGGGGGCCTTCGATCTGCAGAAGGTCGCGACGCTGTACGGCGACGACGACTCGTTCACGGTCTCCGGTCACGACACCTTCGTCGCGGCCCTGGAGGAACAGGGCGTCGACGTCGCCACGACCCAGACCTTCGCCAAGGGCAACACGGACTTCGCGCCGCAGCTGACGGCGGCCCGCGACGCCGACCCCGACGCCCTGGTGGTCTCGGCCCTGGCCGAAGAGGCCGCGCTGATCCTGCAGCAGGCCGCTGAGCTCGGCATCGATGTTCCGATCATCGGCGGCAACGGCTTCAACTCGCCGGCGATCATCGAGCAGGCCGGCGAAGCCGCCGAGGGCGTCGTCGTCGGCGCCGCGTGGAACTCAGCGTCCGACGACCCGGCGACCGCCGACTTCATCACCGCCTACGAAGAGGCCGCCGACGGTGCGCCCGACCAGTTCGCGGCCCAGGCCTACGCTGGGATGAACCTCATCGCCATGGCCGTCGAGTCGGCCTGCAGCGCCGAGCCCGACGCGATCCGCGACGCCCTGGGCGGGATCACCGGCGTCGAGACGGTGCTCGGCGAGTTCTCGTTCACCGAGAGCCGCGACGCCGACCACCCCGCCGTCGTCCAGATCGTCGAGGACGGCAGCTTCGCAATCCTGGAGTAGCGTCCCGGACGGTTCCATACCCCCGCCCGGAGGTCACCGTGCAGCAGCTGGTGAACGGGATCTTCCTCGGGTCGATCTACGCGCTGTTCGCCATGGGCTACACCCTCGTCTTCGGTGTGCTCGATCTGCTCAACCTCGCGCACCAGGCGGTATTCATGCTTGGCGCGTTCATCGGCTGGCTGCTGGCGGTCGAGTTCGGCTGGCCGCTGTGGGCCGCCGTGATCGGCGCCGTCGCGGCCGGGGCGATCCTGGGGCTGCTCATCGAGCGCATCGCGTTCGCGCCACTGCGCGGGCGGCCCGACGCGCACTTCGCGGGCCTGATCTCGTCAATCGCGTTGGCCATCGTGATGGTCGCGGTGGCGTTGGGGATCTTCGGACCGCAGACGTTGCGATTCCCCCCAGGCTCGTTCCCCAGCGCGCGGGTGTCGTTCGCCGGCGCCACGGTCTCGGTGCTGCAGCTGGTGATCCTCGCCGTCGCCGTGACGATGATGCTGGGACTGAACTGGCTGGTGGCATCCACCCGACTCGGTCGCGCCATGCGGGCCGTGGCCGAGAACCCTCGGGCAGCCCGGGTACTGGGCATCAACGTCGAGCGGGTGACGCTGATCACCTTCATGCTGTCATCGGCGCTGGGGTCGACCGCCGGAATCCTGTTCGCGCTGGCGTTCAACTCGATCCGCGTCGAGATGGGACTGGCGATCGAGCTGAAGGGCCTGGCCGTCATCATCGTCGGCGGGATGGGCAGCCTGCCCGGCGCGATGCTTGGCGGCCTGTTGCTCGGTCTCGCCGAGGTCTTCTCCGTGGCTCGAATCGGCTCGGGCTGGCGTGACGTCGTGGCGTTTGGCCTGCTGTTCGCGATTCTTCTGCTGCGACCCCACGGCCTGCTCGGCCGCAAGCGGGTGCGGGAAGTCTGATGGCCGACTTCGTTCGGACCTACAACGCCGTCCTGGTCTTTATGGCGATCAACGGCGTGCTGGCGTTCTCCATGTACGCGGTGCTCATCGCGGGCCAGCTGTCGTTGGCGCAGGCGGCGTTCGCGTCGATCGCGGCCTACACGTCGGCCCTGCTCACGATCAACCTCGGCCTGCCGTTCCCGCTCGTGGTTGTCGTCGGGGTGTCCGTCGGTGCCATCGTGGCGCTGCTGCTGGGCCTGCCGGTGCTGCGGCTGCGGGGGGTGTTCCTAGCCATTGCCACGATCGGCTTCGGTGAGATGGTTCGCATCGTCGCGCTCAACCTCGACATCACGGGGGGCGCCATTGGGCTGCGACCGATCCCGAAGGTCGTGACGCTGTGGCAGGCCTACCTCGCCCTGGCCCTGTGCGCCTGCTTCTTCTGGCGACTGCGGCCAAGCAAGCTCGGCCGCGGGCTCGCCGCGCTGCGTGAGGACGAGGTCGCCGCCAGGGCGATGGGCATCGACGTCGTGCGCTACAAGCTGTTCGCCTTCACCGTGTCCGGTGCGATGGCCGGACTGTCGGGGGTGCTGTTCAGCCACTTCACGCGATTCATCGCCCCTGGGCAGTTCGGCTTCGAGCGTGCCGTCGAGGCGCTGTTGTACGCCGTCGTGGGTGGGACCGGTCACTGGCTGGGGCCCGTCCTCGGCGGCGGCTTCCTCACGTTCCTGCCGGAACTGCAACGCCAGCTGGGCGTCGAGGCCGGCTGGCTGCGGCCCTTCTATAACGGGTTGATCCTGCTGGCCGTCGTGCTGTTCGTCCCTGGCGGTCTTGTGGGGCTGGGGCGGCCGCTTGGCGTCAGCCGGCGCCGGCGGTTCGGCGCTGCCGAGAAGGCGGCCCCGAGTGTCGAGGCTGCGTCACCGGCCGGTCCCTCCGGCAACGGGCCGCTGGTCCGGCTCGAAGACGTCGG
Organism: Euzebyaceae bacterium; assembly: GCA_013812395.1. Taxonomy (GTDB): domain Bacteria; phylum Actinomycetota; class Nitriliruptoria; order Euzebyales; family Egibacteraceae; genus JACCTL01. Next base: position 6,572 of record JACCTL010000024.1, on the reverse strand, counting down.
CAAGTCCTACGGCGGTCTTGCGGCGCTGGCGAACGTCGGCTTCTGTGTCGAGCGGGGCGAGGTGGTGGGGCTGATAGGGCCCAACGGTGCCGGCAAGACCACGTTGATCAATATCGTGACCGGCTTGACCCAGGCGAGCACCGGCGTTGTCGAGGTGCGCGGCACGCGGCTGCGGCGGACCCCGGCCAATCGGGTCACCAGCCTCGGCGTGGCCCGCACGTTCCAGCAGACCAAGCTGTTCGCCCACCTGTCGGCCAGGGAGAACGTGGCGGTCGGCGGGCACCGTGTGGCCCGCGATACGTTCCTGCGCCGGCTGGTGTTCGTGCCCGGCGCCCGCCGTGACGAGGCTTCCGACCTCGCGCGTGCCGACCGCTGCCTGGCCATGGTGGGTCTGCTCGACCGGGCAGACGAGCCGGCCGAGCGCTTCTCCTACGGCGACCAGCGGCGGCTGGAGATCGCAAGGGCGCTGTGCGGCGAGCCGGCGTTGCTGCTGCTCGACGAGCCGGCCGCGGGTATGAACCACGTCGAGGCGCAGAGTCTGGCCGACCTCATTCGGTCGATCGCCGCGCGAGGCGTGACGATCCTCCTCATCGAGCACAACGTGCGGCTGGTAATGCGCACCTGCAGCCGGGTGCTGGTCTTGGACTTCGGCAGACTCATCGCCGACGGTCCGCCCGGTGAGGTGGCCCGCGATTCCGAGGTCATCCGCGCCTATCTCGGCACGTCCGCGGATCAGCCCTCGTCGGTCCCGGAAGCCGGACCGTGACCGCCGAGCGCGCCGGCGCGGTGCTGGAGGTCCGGGACGTGCACGTCTCCTACGGTCAGATCCAGGCCGTCCGCGGCGTGTCGCTGACGGTGCCGAGCGGCTCGCTGGTCACGCTGATCGGCGCGAACGGTGCGGGCAAGAGCTCGACCCTGGCCGCGATCTGCGGCCTGGTCCGCGCCAAGCGGGGACAGGTGCTCGTGGACGGCGAAGACGTGACACGCTGGCGCAGCCATCGCCTGGTGGAGGCTGGCGTCGTGCAGGTCCCGGAGGGCCGCGAAATCCTGGCGACGCTCACGATCGAGGAGAACCTGCAACTGGGCGCCTGGCACCAGGGACGGCACCTGGCCGAAGGCCTCGCCGACGTCTTCGGGCGCTTCCCGGTGCTCGCCGATCGCCGGCGCCTGCCCGCCGGCACCCTGTCGGGGGGTGAGCAGCAGATGCTGGCCATCGGCCGGGCGCTGCTGGCACGCCCGAGGATCCTGCTGATGGACGAGCCCTCGATGGGTTTGGCGCCGATGCTCGTCGACGAGGTGTTCGGTGTCATCGAACGCATCCGCGCTGAGGGCACCACGGTATTGCTCGTCGAGCAGAACGCGCACCGTGCGCTGCAGGCTGCCGACCACGGCTACGTGATGGAGACCGGCGAGGTCATCCTCGAAGGTCCGGCCTCCGAACTGCTGGCCAACGAGCGGGTGGTCGAGGCCTACCTGGGCGAAGCCTTCCACGAGCCGGACCCGGCGGTCAGCGACGGAGGCGGACGCTTTCCCGATGCAGCTCCGCCACGCTGTTGACGCCGAGCAGCTGCATCGTGCGGGTGATCTCGGCACGCAGGATCTCGGCGGCGCGCTGCACGCCCTGCTGTCCGCCCGCCATCAGCCCGTACAGGTAGGCGCGACCCACAAGGCAGGCGCGGGCGCCGAGGGCAACAGCGGCCACCACGTCCGCGCCGCTGAGGATGCCGCCGTCGAGGTACACCTCTGCGCGGTCGCCGACCTCGTCGACGATGGACGGCAGCTGCTCCAGCGGCGTCGGTGCACGGTCGAGCTGGCGGCCGCCGTGGTTGGACACGACCAGCCCATCGGCCCCCGCCTCCACGACGGCGCGGGCGTCGGCGTCGGTGATGACCCCCTTGACGATCAGCGGGCCGGTCCAGGTCTCGCGCAACCAGGCCAGGTCGTCGAGAGTCAGAGCCGGGTCGAACATGTGGTTCACCAGCTCGGCGACGGTGCCGTCCCAGGAGCTGAGCGAAGCGAAGTTCAGCGGCTCGGTGGTCAGCAGGTTGATCCACCACGCGGGATGCGACGCGGCGTCGGCGACCGTCTTAAGTGTCAGAGCCGGCGGGATCGTCAGGCCGTTGCGCACGTCGCGCAGCCGCGCGCCGGCCACGGGCGTGTCGACGGTCAGCACCAGCGCCTCGTAACCAGCGGCCGCGGCCCGGTCGACCAAGTCCCGGCTGGCCTCCCGGTCACGCACCAGATACAGCTGGAACCACTTGCGGGCCTTCGGGGCGGCGGCAGCCAAGTCCTCGACTGACGTGGTTCCCAACGTGGACAGCGCGTAGGGAATGCCGGCCCGCTCGGCGGCCGCCACGACCGCCGGCTCACCCTCGTGGTTCATCATCCGGGTGAAACCCGTCGGGGCGAAGACCAGCGGCAGCTCGGCGCGCTGACCGAGGATCATGGTCGATGGGTCCACCGCGCTGACGTCGCGCAGCACACTCGGCAGCAGCTCCAGCTGCCGGAACGCCGCCCTGGACCTGCGCAGGCTGTCCTCCTCCTCGGCGGCGCCGTCGACGTAGTCGAACACCGCCCTGGGCGTGCGCCGCAGCGCGATGGACCGCAGGTCGGTGATGGTCCGGGCTCGCGCCAGGCGCCGTTCGCGTGGGTTGAGCACCAACGGCTGCGTACGCAGCAGTGGGCGCAGCTCCGACCAGCGCGGGCGGCGACGTTGCGTCATCGGTGTGCGCCCTCCATGCCGAACAGGGTGTCCGAGTCGTCGCGGCACCATGCCACACCGGCGCGTCACTCTGCTCAGCCCGCGAGGTCCACGGTGCGAGGGCGACTGGGCTTGACCTCGACGGACCATCGCAATAGCCTAGAGACGAACCGGAGAGTACAGCTCGGAGAAGCTGATGGCAGCCATGCGGACCGTCGCGGGGCAGACGTTTGAACTCGAACGCGAGACGTTCGAGAACGCCGTTGACGACGCGCTCCCGGAACCGCTACGTGACCACTACGTCGTGATCAGCGGTCGACGGTTTCCTCCCAAGCAGGTGCTGGCCCTCGTCACCGGGTTGGACAGGGCGGACTTCACCACGCATCAAGCACGGCGGATCCTGCAACGAGCCGGCTTTGTCGTGGGTCGAGTCGGAACGACCACGGCAGCGCAGGCGCCGTTGCGACCAGACTTGCCTCAAGAAGGCCGCGAAGCCGAGTCGCTGCGGCCATTTCGCGGTCAGTGGGTGGCGCAGCGTGGGCTAGACGTCCTCGTGGCAGCGAACTCCCCGCAACGTGTCGTGCGATGGCTGAATGAGCATGAGCAGCACGACGCCGTCGTATTTCGTGTGCCCCTCGATGAGGCTGAGTCGGACGCACTGCGCCTCCGATGAGGTTGGGTTTCAAGGAGCTTCCGGGCCTACCGACGGACTATCTCCGACCGGTCGCCCCCGTTCGTGTGGAGGGTCAGAATCTCCTCGTCGCTGGCCTGCTTGACACCGGGTCCCTGGAGAACCGCTTCGGGTCTTGGGTCGCGGAGGCGCTTGGCCTTGACTTACAGGCTGCGGAACCGGTCGATCTCGCCATCGGTGGCGTGATCACCCACGCGCGGTCGATTCCTGTGGACCTTGCCATCGAGGGCCTGGCCTGGCGGGCACCGGTGTCGTTCTGTGACCCATGGCCGTTCGGCTTTCACCTGCTTGGCCAAGAGGGCTTCTTTCGCTTCTTCCACGTGTCGATCCGAGCGTCCAGCTACCAGCTGGACCTGGAGCCGGACACGGGAGAGGCCGCCTGACCCCGCTGAGTTGTCCCGCGACCCTCGTTCGGGAACTTGCCCGGCGCGGGTATCGCGCATACGACGCTGATGACGACGGATTCTCCGAGCCTCGACCGCACGGCGACTGGGGATGGCGAACGGACCGCGTTACAGAACTGCTGTCCAGCCACGACTTCGGGCTGTTGTTCTTCGCTGGGTGCTCAGACGAGCAGGTGCTGTTTGACTTCGACTACGTCGTGCTCTTGACCGCGCCTGTGTGGGTCATCGAAGAGCGACTCCGCACCAGGACAGGTAACTCCTACGGCAAGAACCCGGATGAACTTGCTCGTGTGCTGCGCTATCGGGAGACGGTCGAGCCACTGTTACGCCGGTCAGCCGGCCTGACCGTGGACACCACTGCGTCCCTGGATGCGGTTGTGGACAGCGTCTTGCGGTTCGTGCAGCCACATAGTGAATGAAGCGGGGGTCGACCCCGCTGCGACGATGGAGCAAGGCCGGGGCGCCCACACCCGGTCTTGGTTCCGGGCAGTTGACGACGCCGAGCAGCTCGTGCGAGATCGCTGCGCCGCTCATTCAAACTGACCCACTATCCGGCCCGGATGCGCCCATCGCTTATGCTATGGTCAGTGGCATGAAACGTGTGCGGATCTCTACCACCGTGGACGCCTGGCGGTTGGCGCGCACCCGGGAGATGTCAGGGTTGAGCGACAGCCAGCTCCTCGACCGCGCGTTGGCCGCCCTTCTCGGTCAACTCGAACACGAGCGGGAGATCGCAGCGCTAGAGCGCCATCCCTATGACGAGGACCCACAGTTGTCGTGGGAATCGCCGGCCACGCCGCTGCCATATGACGGCAACATCCCGGACGCCGTCGTGCAGCTCGCGCAGCAGCGCCGCGCCCAGCGACAGCGGTGACAGGACTCGGACACGGCCAGGTGTGGTGGGCCGACCTGGACAAGATCCGACCCGTGGTGGTGCTCACGCGTGCCCGCGTCGCGGGACGCCTGTCGCGGGTCGTCGTCGCACCGATCACGACGACGGTGCGTGGCATCGCAACGGAGGTGCGGGTCGGGGAAAGCGAGGGAGTCACCGTCGATTCGGTGGCGAATCTCGACAACGTGCAGCTTGTCGGCGTCGATCGGTTGCTGCGCCAGATGGGTGCCGTTGACGACCGCCGATGGGAGGAGTTTTGTTCGGCGATGGCGGCTGTGATGGCCTGCGAATGGTGAAGGCGTTGCCGGTCGGTTGCCGTCAGGGCGAGTCGAGCAAACGGTCGCCAACGCCGAGTTCAGCCAGGTCGGCGGCCGCCTGCCCGGCTGTCCAGCCGCTGGCGTTGCTCACTGACGTGGAGCGCTTGACCGCCTGCGGGAACATGGCTTGCTCGGCAGCGCGGACGCGCTCGTCGCGGCTGGCCAGGACGGGCAGGAGCCGGTCCTGCTCGGCCTGAGCCGCGATTACCTGCGTGGCGGTCGCCTCGCCGAGACGCTGCCCGATCCGCTGTGAGAACCCGAGCAGGAAGGAACGGCGGAACGAACGCGTCGTTGAGCGGCCACCGGGATCGCGGCGGGGGCCATGCCGAGCCATGCTCCTGGTCGCTTGGGTCAGCAGCGACGCGACGAGCAGCTCGACGGCGTTCAGGTCGCCGTCGAAGCCGAACACCGTGCACCAGCCGAAGGCGGGACTCTGCACGACGCGGCAGCGGTTCGCCGCGGCGACCGCCGTCACCAGGGACGCTTTCGCGTCGGCGTAAGGGTCGTCGAGCAGGACGCGGCGCATCGTCGGGGCTGCGTTGTCATGCTTCGACTCCAGCAGCGCCTCGTCGATCGCGTGGCGGGCAATCAGAGCTTGCGCCTTGGCGGTGAGCGCCTCAGCCTCCTCGGGAAAGTCGGTCGACTCCGCCTTGACCAGCAGCGCTCGCACACGGGCGAGCATCCGTTCGTCGAGCCGCGCGGAGGTGAGACCGGCGACCGCAGGCGAGTCCGCCGGTGCTGGGATGGTGCCGGGTACATCAGGCAGCCGTGACACGACCGCCAGCGCAGCGACGAGCAGGACGACGTCGAGCGACGGCGAATATCCTCCCGCCCGCTCCGACAGCACCGCGACTTGCGCGGCCCAGCCCGGATGCAGGGCACCCCGGTCGCCACGGGTGCGCAGGTCTTCGAGCGCGGCAGCAGCAACGACTTGGGCGTGTGGCTCTGATAGCAACCGCTTCGTGACGTGCACGGCCTCGACGGCGGTCCATCCTCGCTGCCACAGCGTCGCCACCGCCTGGCCCAGCATCCGCTCAAGGATCGCGAGGGCCGGCTGGCCGCGTTCTTCGAGAACGTCGAGCAGGCCGCGGTAGCGCACCTCATCGGCGCGCCACAACCCGACGGCCTGCCACGCCAACTCCTCGACGGTTGCTGGCAGGTCGAAGCCGCCGTGGGACCTGCCGGCTCTTCCGTGCTGGGAATGGCGCGGCGGGCCGGGACGGGATGCTCGCTGCCGCCGGCGCTTGGCCGCCCGGCGCTCTCGGTTGTTCTTGCCCATCAGCGCAGTGTCGCTGACCAGTTCTCGTTTGCAGCGGAGCTCGTGTGAGCGCTGTGGACGGACCTCCGGACCATGTTCAAGGCCGGAGACGCTGGCGTCCCCGGCGAGTGAAGGCGACCACGATCCCGCAAGGGCCCTTCGCGCGTGTGCTGGTTGCCACGGCGTAGCCTTGAACTGTGGCAACGAAGACTGGCCAGCACTTGCGGACCCTCGTCGAGCACCGCCGCGAGGAGATCAAGGCTGCCGTTGCTCGGCACCGCGGACTCCAGATCGCGTTGTTCGGCTCGG
>JACCTL010000119.1 GCA_013812395.1 Euzebyaceae bacterium | reverse complement strand
CTACCAGCCGCGGTTGGCCAGCCGCTGGTCGGGGGTCAGCGTGTCGATCTCGATGCCGACCATTGCCTCGCCGAGGTCGCGGCTGACCTTGGCGATGACGTCGGGGTCGGCGAAGTAGGTCGTGGCCTCGACGATGGCGCGGGCGCGCTTGGCCGGGTCACCCGACTTGAAGATCCCCGAACCGACAAAGACGCCGTCGGCGCCCAGCTGCATCATCAGCGCGGCGTCGGCAGGCGTCGCGACGCCACCGGCGGTGAACAGCACCACAGGCAGCCGGCCGGTCTCGGCGACCTCGGCAACGAGGTCGTAGGGGGCCTGCAGCTGCTTGGCCTCGGCGTAGCGTTCCTCGGCGCCCATGCCCGCCAACCGCCGGATTCCACCGGTGATCGCGCGCATGTGACGGACCGCCTCGACGACGTTGCCGGTGCCCGCCTCACCTTTGGAGCGGATCATCGCGGCGCCCTCGGAGATCCGCCGCAGCGCCTCACCGAGGTTGGTGGCGCCGCACACGAACGGGACCGTGAAGCCGTGCTTGTCGATGTGGTGAGCCTCGTCGGCGGGCGTGAGGACCTCGGACTCGTCGACATAGTCAACGCCCAGCGACTGCAGGACCTGCGCTTCGACGAAGTGACCGATGCGCGCCTTGGCCATGACGGGGATGGACACCGCCTGCACGATCGCATCGATCATGTCCGGGTCGGACATCCGAGCCACACCGCCGTCGCGACGGATGTCGGCGGGCACGCGCTCCAAGGCCATGACCGCGACGGCGCCGGCCTCTTCGGCGATGGTGGCCTGGTCGGGGGTGACGACGTCCATGATGACGCCGCCCTTGAGCATGTCGGCCAAGCCGCGCTTGACCCGGTCGGTGCCGCGCAGCGCAGTGGAGTCGGTCATCGCACACCTCGTCGATCGGGCGTTGGATCCGGCGCCGTCGTTGGGCACCCCTGCGAGGGTATCGCGGGGCAGCCTTAGGAGCCCAGGCGCAACGATGAAGAGGTCTTGAGCAGCTCGATCCAGGTGCGGCCCGGCCGCAGCGGCAGCGGGTCGCCCTGCGGCGTCGTCCATTGGATGTGGTCGTCAGCCGAGACCTTGTGCCAGCGCGCGGGATACGCCCGCCCGTCACGCAGCACGGTGGCCGTGCCGCGTCCGATGACGTCCAGCTCCAGGGTGGGGTTGCCCAGAGAGTCGGCGCGGTCGCCCTCCTTCGAGCGCACGCGCATGACCACCACGTTGTCGGCGGTGAGCCCGTCACCCTCCACCGACTGGTGCGGGGTCCCGTTCTGCAGGCGGTTCCACGCGTCACCCGACCATTCCCAGCCGACCTCGGTAGACAGCGAGAACTCCAACTCGACGGCCTTGACCGCACGGCCGCCTGCCGGGGATCGCGGGTCGAAGGCGAACACCGGCTCGTCGATGGCCTCGGCCTTCTTGTCAAGCGCGAGCAGGTCATGGGTGCGCACCAACAAATCGTGGGGGCTGGTGCGGTCGGGCGCCCGGTAGAAGGGATCGTCGGGGCCGCCGGTACGTTCCTGCAGCCAGCTGAGCCCCGCCTTGTCGAACTGTCGTGTGACCGGCCGAGCTGCTCCGGAGATGCCAAGCACCGGCGAGAACGGGGGCAACAGCTCGGCGTCGACCTCTCGCCCGGAGCGCACCGGCCCGACCGCCCCAGGCCGCGACGCCTGGTACAGCGCCACGAATCTGGTGATGCCCCCCTCGACCTCCTCCTCGAACACCACCTCGGCGATGTCAAGGCCCTGCTGCGGTACGGCGCCGGGCGCATTGTCGATCTTGATCGCCAACACGGGACGCAAGGCCACGTCGTCGGGCAGATCCGCACCGGTCAACGGAGCGATCGGGGGCGGCGCGGGCTCGGCCGGCGCCTCCGTCCTGACCACCGGGCGCCCCGCAACGGTCGACGGCGAGGCCGCATCTGTCGTGCAGGCGGTCGACGACAACGCCAGCACCAGTAGCGCGCGAAGGACACGGCGCACGGGAATCAATCCTTGTTGTTGCAGGCCTTGCGGCCACGGGTACAGACGAGCGGCATCCTAGGAGCGGACGGGCGCTGTCCCCGTGAGGCGGGACCGTCCGATCGGACCACGGTGCACAGGGCTACGGGCCCCACTCACGCAGGCGCGCAGCGCCCACGTTCGAGTCATCCGTTGGCGGCACGCACCCCCCGGTAGATGTCCTCGATCCTGCGCCCGACCACCGGCCAGGTGAAGTCGGTGACGGTGCGCCGGCCCTCCGCGGCCATGGCCTGTGACAGCCTGCGGTTGGCCAGCAGCGTGCCGATGGCGTCAGCCAGCGCGAAGGCGTTGCCGGCCGGCACCATCCGTCCCTGGCGGCCGTCCTTCATCACGGTGCGGAATCCGGCGATGTCCGCGGCGACGATCGGCAAGCTGGCGGCCATCGCCTCCAGCAGGACGATGCCGAAGGACTCGCCACCGGTGTTGGGCGCCACGTACACGTCGGCCGAGGCGTGGTAGCGCGGCTTCTGCGCCTCGTCGACCGCGCCGACGAACAGCACGTCCGGGCGGATTGAGGGCGGCACCATCTGCTGGCAGCGCTGCCGCTGCGGACCTTCTCCCACGACGCACAGGCGCACCCGAGGCCATGAGGTGCGCAGCCGCAGGAAGGCGCGGATCAACACGTCAAGGCCCTTTCTGGGCTCCAGGCGCCCCACGAACAACAAGAGCGGCCGCTGAGGGTCGACCAGCTCCGGGATCGGCTGGGCCATCGCGAACGCGGCGGCGTCGACCCCATTGGGTACGACTCGGAACGAGCCCAGCGGCAGGCCCATCGCTTCGGCCGCGAACTGCTGGGCAGCCGGAGAGACAGCGATGCGCGCGTCGAGGCGACCCACGATCCGCCGTGCGGTCGGTGCCAGCAACCGATACAGCCGGTCCGACGAGGACCATGCATGGAACGTGCCGACGACCGGATGCGGTGCGAATGCCGACGCTGCCGCCGAGATCATCGGCGACAACGGTTCGTGCACGTGGGTCACGTGCGGAGCGAAGTCGTGCAGGGCGCGCGCCACGCGTCTGACCGCCAGCGGCGACAGGGCCACGGGGGCGACCGAGCGGTTGTAGTGCACGGGGAACGGGCGGCCGACCACCTCGACCAGCTGGTCGGCCCGGGTGCGCCCCAGCGGACCGGAAGCCGGTGCGAAGATCCGCACCGCGTGGTCGGCGTCGAGGAACGCGGCCAGCGCCGCCACATGGAACTTCACCCCGCCGGGCTTGGTCCAGTCGTACGGGCAGATCAGCGCGATCTTCACGGTTGCTTGGTCCAGTCGTACGGGCAGACCAGCGCGATCTTCACGGTTGCTGACCGGTCGTCGGCTCGCCCTGGTCCTGCCCGCCGCGTCGCCGCGCGGCCAGACCGGGCTCCCATACCGGCTGGAAGGCGTGCCATTGCGCTGGCTCCAGCTGGATCAACGCCTCCAGCGCCTTGGCGATGCGGCCGGCCGCGGCTGCCAGGGACACGTCGGCCACCTCCACGACAGGGTGCACCTGTAGATGCCAACGCCGGCCGGGCCGCTGCACCATCGTGATGGGCACGATCGGCGCTCCCGTTCGCCGGCTGAGCACGGCTGCGCCGACCGGGATACGGGCGGGTTCGCCGAAGAAGTCGGTGACCGGAGCGCGCCCGGTCAGGTCTCGGTCGGTCAGCAGGCCGACGAGGTGGTTGGCGGCGGCCACCTCTGTCAGGCGACCGGTCAGCTGCGCGCCCTTGGCCAGCGGCACGACTTCCAGCCCGATCTCCTCGCGCAAGGCCACGAACCGCTTGAACGTCGAGCGGGGACGCAACACCTCGGCGACCACGGCGAGATGGTAGCCGTGGGTCTCCGCCCACCGGGCGGCGCTGTCCCACGACCCGTGATGGGCCAGCAGGACCACCACCCCCCGCCCTCGCTCGAGGGCTGCGTCGAGGTGCTCGAAACCGGCCGTCGTCGTGCGCCAGTCGATGTCGGCGGGGTCGATGTCGGCGGCGCGGAACGCCTCGACCCAGTAGCGGGCGTAGGAGCGGAAGGCGGCCTTGACAGTGGCGTCCAGAGACTCGGCCGCCACCACTCGGGCGAAGTTGGCGCGGACGCGCGCGCGCGCGGCGTGCGCCAGGCGGTGCTGCACACGGCCGGCGAGGTCGGCGCCGGCATAGGCCACCGGCTCGGGCAGCCGGCGGGCGACCTCCCACAGCGCCGTCCACGCAATCGCGATCCGCCGCAGGCGCGCGCTCTCGGGTCTGGAGTCCTCGGGCAACCGCCCAGCGGCGCCGGGGTTGCGGTCCACCACAGCCCCCGGATGACCCGACCCCCGGTAGGCCGTCATCTGGAGCCAGCCTGCGCCAGCACCGCATGCAGGCGCTGGGCGACGGTCACCAGCGAGCCGATCGCCAGCAGCCACAGGGCGGCTGTGAGCAGGTCGAAGCCGATGCCGAGCACGATGATCGCCATGCGTTCGGGGCGCTCGATAACCCCGACGGTCGCCGTCCAGCCCAACGACTCCGCTTTGGCGCGAACGTAGGAGGTGAGCTGGGCGCCGGCCAGCGCCACCATCGCCACGCCGAACAGCAGCGGGTCGTCGCGCACCAGCCACACGGCGGCGCCCAGGATCGACGCGTCGCTGACCCGGTCGGTGACGCTGTCGTAGAAGGCACCGACGCGGCTGGAGCTGCCGCGCAGCCGGGCGACGCTGCCGTCGAAGGCGTCCGTGGCGGTGCCCAGCGCCAGGATGAAGGCACCGGCCCGCCCGTAGCGCAGCACCGCGACCACGCCGAGCAGCGTGGTGACCAGCCCGAAGAAGGTCAGCCAGTTGGGGGTGACCCCGACGCGGACCAGCCCTCGGGCGATCGGCACCACCAGCCGGTCGGTCGCCGTTCGCGCATAGGCGTTGATGGCCATCAGCGCTCAGGTAGCTGTAGGCGGTAGCGCACTGGACAGCGCTCAGACCTCGGCGAAGGCCGGCGCCAGCAGGGTGTAGGTCTCCTCCAGCAGCTGTGGCAGTACCCGGGTCTGGCTCACCACCGGCATGAAGTTGGTGTCACCGGACCAGCGCGGGACCACGTGCTGGTGCAGGTGCTCGGCGATGCCCGCGCCGGCGACAGCCCCGAGGTTCATCCCGAGGTTGAACGCGTCCGGGCCACTGCAGGCCTTGAGGGCGCGCACCGCGCGCTGGCACAGCTGTGCCAGCTCGGACAGCTCGGCCGGTTCCAGCTCATCCAGGCCGGCGACGTGGCGGTAGGGCACCGCCATCAGATGGCCGGGGTTGTAGGGGTAGGCGTTGAGGATCGCGTAGGCGTGGTCGCCGCGGTGCAGGATCAGCGACTCGGCGTCGGCCTCGCGCCCGCGACCCGGCAGGTCGCAGAACGGGCAGCCGTGGATATCACGTGGGTCCTGGCCGGCGTCGCCTCTGATGTAGCTCATCCGCCACGGCGTCCACAGCCGCTGCAGCGTGTCCAGCCGCTCACCGTCCATCAGGCCACAGACGAGTCCCGCGGCTCTGGCGCTGTGCGCTGCGCCACCTCCGCAGCGAGTTCGTCGACGAAGTCAGCCAGCGCGACGTCCTTGCGCTGGTTGCCACGCCGTGGGCGCACGGCGACGGTGCCGGCCGCTGCCTCGCTGTCGCCGACGATCAGCTGGTAGGGCACCTTGTGCAGCTGGTGGCGGCGGATCTTGGCGCCCATCGAGTCGGGCGAGTCGTCGAGATCGACGCGCAGCCCTTCCTCGCGCAACCGGTCGGCGACCGAGCGCCCGTAGTCGCTGTGACGGTCGGCGACGGGGACGACCACGGCCTGCACCGGCGCCAGCCAGGTGGGAAACGCGCCCCCGTAGTGCTCGACCAGGATCGCGAAGAACCGCTCCAGCGACCCGAACAGCGCCCGGTGGATCATGATCGGTCGATGCTCGCTGCCGTCGGCGCCGGCGTAGGTCAACCCGAAGCGCTCCGGCAGGTTGAAGTCCATCTGAATGGTGGTCAGCTGCCAGGCGCGCCCGATGGCGTCGGTGATCTGAAAGTCGATCTTGGGCCCGTAGAAGGCACCCTCCCCCTCGTCGACCACCCAGTCCAGCCCTGACCGGTCCAGTGCTTCACGCAGGGCCGCCTCGGCGCGCTGCCAGCCCTCGTCGGTGCCGACCGTGGTCGCCTTGTCCGGACGGGTGGACAGCGCCACCCGCGACGGCCCCTGCGCAAAGCCGAAGTCGCGGTACAAGTCGAGGGTGAAGTCGATGACGCCGTTGACCTCGTCGACGACTTGCTCGGGAGTGCAGAAGATGTGCGAGTCGTCCTGAGTGAACCCGCGCGCGCGCAGCATCCCCTGCACGGTGCCGGAGCGCTCGTAGCGGTAGACCGTCCCCAGCTCGGTCAGGCGCAACGGCAGCTCCCGGTAGGAGCGGGTGCGCGACCGGTAGACCAGCACGTGGAAGGGGCAGTTCATCGGCTTGGGGTAGTAGCGGTCGCCCGGCTTGGACTCGCTGGCGTCCAGCTCCATCGGCGGGTACATCCCCTCGGCATAAAAGTCGAGGTGGCCCGAGGTCTCCCACAGCAGCGACCGCCCGATGTGGGGTGTGTAGACAGGCTGGTAGCCGCGCCGCAGGTGCTCGCGGCGGGAGTAGTCCTCCATCTGCATGCGCACGTGGGCGCCGTTGGGGTGGAACAGGAACAGCCCCTGGCCCAGCTCTTCTGGTGAGCTCAGCAGCTCAAGCTCGCGGCCGAGCTTGCGGTGGTCGCGCTGGCGGGCCTGCTCCAGGCGCTCGAGGTGGGCGGCCAGCGCCTTGCGCGACTCCCAGGCGGTGCCGTAGATGCGTTGCAGCTGGCGGTTGCGCTCATCGCCGCGCCAGTAGGCGCCTGCCACCCGTTGCAGGGCGAAGCTGGGCACCCACTTGGTAGTCGGGATATGCGGGCCGCGGCACAGGTCGGGCCAGGCCGACCCGTCAGGTCGACCGTTCTCGTAGACCGAGATGACAGCTCCCGGACCGGCGCCTTCGGCCGCCGACTCGTCGGGGTGCCCAGCGACCCCCTGAATGATCTCGACCTTGTACGGCTGCTCGGCGAACAGCGCCAGCGCCTCGTCGCGGGACACATCGCGACGGGTGAACGGCTGCGCCTCCCGGACGATCTCGTGCATCCGGTCGCTGATGCGTTCCAGGTCGTCGGGTGTGAACGGCTCAGCGACGTCGAAGTCGTAGTAGAAGCCGTCGCTGATCGGCGGGCCGATGGCGAACTTGGCGTCACCGAACAGGTCGGTGACCGCCTGGGCGAGGATGTGGGCCACGGAGTGGCGCAGCACCGCCCGCCCCTCCTCGGAGTCGGCCGCAACCGGCTCGACGCTTGCGCCGTCGACGACCTGCGAGCTCAGATCGCGGACCTCGCCGTCGATGCGCGCGGCCAGCACCTGCCCGCGTATCGCCCCGAGTGCCTGCAGTGCCTGCTGGGCGGTCACGCCCTCGTCCACGGCAGCGCTCGAACCGTTGGGGCCCTTCACGGTGATCTGTGCTGCCACGCTGCTGCTCCGATGACTGCGCGGTAACTCGGACGTCGCAGGATACCGGGCGTGCCTGCCCCACCTACGGGACCCGGCGCCTCGTCGGGTTCGACTGGGCGGCTGGGTCCCGACTCGGCGGCCGGACCTACGAGTCGGCGGACTCCAGCTCGGCCAGGAGCCGACGGGCTCGTTCCACGTCGACCGCTGGCACCAGCACCCTGGTGGCGAACGTGCCGCTGTCAAGGCCGTACACCGACCCCAGCGCGTCGCGATCGAGGCGGACGACGATGCCCTCGGCTTCCAGCGCCCCTTTGATGAGCTGTGCCTGCACGGATGGACGCGCCGTCAGCACCCGCAGCTCCGCCATAAGACCCAAGCCTAACTGGTCGGGCCTCCCGGCCTCCCACGCGCTGTGGTTGGAGCCGGCGAGCAGAGGGCCCTTCTGGGCTATCGTCGGGGAATGCCAGAACCCGTCATCGTCGCCGCCACGCGCAGTCCGATCGGTCGCGCCTTCAAAGGCTGTTTGGCCGAGGTGCGCGCCGACGACCTGGTCGCCGAGATGGTGCGGGCGGCGCTGGCCAAGGTCCCCGAGCTGCACCCGAGCGAGGTGGAGGACGTGCTGCTCGGCTGTGGCCTGCCCGGCGGCGAGCAGGGGTTCAACATGGGCCGGGTCGTCAGCGTGCTCGCCGGGCTGCACGACGTCCCCGGCACCACCGTCACCCGCTACTGCGCGTCGTCGCTGCAGACGATCCGCATGGCGGCGCACGCCATCAAAGCCGGCGAGGGCGACGTGTTCGTCGCGGCCGGCGTCGAGATGGTCAGCCGCTTCGTCAAGGGCAACTCCGACAGCCTGCCCGACACCATGAACCCCCGCTTCACCGAGGCCGGCGCTCGCACGGCACGGCGCGCCGAGGGCGGTGAGGACACCTGGACCGCACCCGATGGCCTGCCGGACATCTACATCGCCATGGGACAGACCGCCGAGAACGTGGCACAGACCGAGGGCGTGACCCGCGAGGCGATGGATGCGTTCGCGTTGCGGTCGCAGACGCTGGCGGTGGCCTCGCAACGCAACGGCTTCTTCGAACGGGAGATCACCCCGGTCACGCTGCCCGACGGAGCCGTGGTGAACCGCGACGACGGCCCGCGCCCCGACACCTCGTTGGACAAACTCGCAGACCTCAAGCCGGTGTTCCGCCCCGACGGGCGGGTCACCGCCGGCAACGCCTGTCCCTTGAACGACGGTGCCGCCGCGGTGGTGGTCACCAGCGACACCCGTGCCCGCCAGCTTGGAATCACGCCGCTGGCACGCATCGTGGCCTCGGGCGTCAGCGCGCTGCATCCCGAGATCATGGGCCTGGGCCCGGTACAAGCCAGCCGGCAAGCACTGGCACGGGCGGGGATGACCATCGACGACGTCGATCTGGTGGAGATCAACGAGGCCTTCGCGGCCCAGGTCATCCCCTCAGCCCGGCAGCTCGGGGTCGACAGCGACAAGCTCAACGTCAACGGAGGCTCCATCGCCGTCGGTCATCCGTTCGGGATGACCGGCGCGAGGATCATGAACACCCTGCTCAACGGCCTGGTCAGCGCCGACAAAACCATCGGGCTGGAGACAATGTGCGTCGGTGGCGGGATGGGCATGGCGATGATCGTCGAACGGCTGCGGTGACTGTGGGATCCGTGGCATCATCCTCCGTTCGGACTAGCTCGATCTAGTCGCTGTGGGTCTTTCGCCGATGTCCCTCCCCTTCGTACACTGACGGCGATGGGCGGGAAGAATTCGGGGGTGTCTGCGTCCCCGTACCGGGGGGAAGACCGGCGGCGGATCGCCGTGGCGGTCCGTTTGACGTGGCGACGTCACCTCGGCGCGGGGGTCGCTGTGCTGCTCGCGACCGCGCTGCTGGTCTCTGTGGTGCTGCCTTTGCCGCCGGCGCGAGACGCCGACGCGCTGCTGCTGACGGGCATGCTGCAGATGGCGTCGCTGGTGCTCGCGCTTGGAGTCAGCGCCATGGGCCTCGCCCGCTGGCGGCTAACCGGTGACGCGGCCTCGTTGTGGATATCCGCGGCCTTGCTGGTTTTCGCGGTCGTGCGCCTGGGATTGGTCGAGCTGCTGCCCGTGGTCGTGGCCGGTGAGGCCGTCAGCGTTCTGGCCGGCTGGTTGCGGCCCGCCAGTCTGTTGGTGACCGCGGGATTGCTGGCCGCGGCCGCCGTCGCGCCACCGGCCGACAGCCGTCTGCGGCCCTTGCGTGTATGCGTAACCGCTGCGGCGGTGACCGGGCTGGTCGCGGCGGTCCTGGGGTTCCTGCCGGGAATCTCCTCGTTCGTGGACGGCGTGGTAGGCACGGGAGCCCGCCCGTACACCGCCAGGAGCTCCATCGGGGTGATGCCACTGCTGTGGTTGACCGGAGTGGGGACCTTCCTCTGGATCGGGCGACGCCGACAGCGGTGGCTGTTCACCGGCTGTGGCCTGCTGCTGGTTGCGCTGACCCTGGGTGAGGTGACCAGGGTTGCCGCCCCCGGTTCCGCCGTCGGCGGACTGCTGGGACGCGAGCTGATCCGGCTGCTCGGACTCACCATTGCGTTGTCCGATGCCACTCGGGAAGTGCTGCTCACCTACCAAGATGCCTCTCGATCACTGCTCCGCTTTGAGTATCGGGCGGCCACCACCGCTGAGGGGATGCGCATGGACGCGGCGGCCGCCGAGGAGCGCGCACACGAGGCGGGTTCCGCCCTGGCCGCCATCGAGGGAGCGACCGTGACGCTGGAGCGCTACCGCGAGCGCCTCGACGAGCAGACCCAGCGTGCGTTGTCTGCCGGCGTCAGTACCGAGATCCGCCGGCTGCAGCGCCTGGTCGGCAACCAAGTCGACGACCCCACGATTGCCGAGTTCAGTCTGGCCGCGGTGCTCGAGCCGCTGCTGGCGACCGAGCGGACCCGCGGCACGGAGGTGGTCGCGGCCATCCCGGCTGCGCTGACGGCGCTCGGCCGAGCCGACTCGACCCAGCAGATCGTGCAGACGCTGCTGGACAACGCCCGCCGCTACGCGCCGGGCTCCGCTGTGACGGTTCGCGCGCACGCTGACGGCGACCGGGTGGTCCTGCGGGTGGAGGACCGTGGACCCGGTGTCGACCCGCAGCAGCGCACATCAATCTTCCGCCGCGGCGTTCGCGGTGACGGCGCCGCGAACGTGCCCGGTAGCGGTCTGGGCCTGTACATCGCCGCGCAGCTGCTGCGCACGCAGGCCGGCCAGCTGTGGGTGGAGGAGCGAGAGGGCGGCGGCGCGTCGTTCGCGCTGGCGCTGCCATGCGGTGCTGACCACCCGCCGGCCGGGATCGGGCCGCGTAGCGAAGCAAAGGGGGTCTGAAGCGCCGGTGGGCGGTGCAGGCGGATGGCTGGCCGCGGCTCGACGCTCAAGCAGAGGGACCGCACCGATCTAAGCTCCACGCTGTCCCCGCCGGCTTCGCCCTTCGAGACCCGCATGACCGCCAAGATCGTCCCGTCGGTGCTGCCAGCCGACCTCGCCCGCCTCGGCGCCGACTGCGCCGCGTTGGACGCCGCCGGCGTCGATCGCATCCAGTGGGATGTGATGGACGGGCACTTCGTGCCAAACCTGACCTTCGGGCCCGACGTCATCGCGGCCTGCAGGCCGCATGCCACCTGCGGCTTTGAAGCGCATCTGATGTGCGAGCGACCTGAGCACATGCTGCCTGCCTACATCGAGGCGGGCTGCGAACTGATCATCGTGCATCCCGAGACCCTGCAACAGCCGCACCGCACGTATGCAGCCATCCGTGAACTCGGCGTGCGGACCGGTGTCGCCCTCTCTCCCGCCACCGGGCTGGGCCTCGTCGAGCACGCGCTGGACCTGGTCGACCTGCTGCTGATCATGACCGTCGACCCCGGCTTCGGCGGCCAGGCATACCTGCCCTCGATGGAGCCCAAGATCGCAGCGGCCCGCTCGATGATCGACGACAGCGGTCACGACATCGAGCTGGAGGTCGACGGCGGCATCGGGCCCGACACCATCGCGGGCGCGGCCGCCGCGGGCGCCGACGTCTTCGTGTCCGGCAGTGCGCTGTGGCGCTATGCCAATTTTGTCGAAGGGGTCGCCGACCTGCGGCGTCGTGCCGAAGGGGCATGGATCGCCTCGCCGCGTCCGTCAAGCCCCGCGATCACCAAGCTGACCTGACCCGCCACGATCCGAGCGCGGTGCAGCTCCGCTCGCGTCCACAGGCGACGGGTGCGGCTGTAGAACTCCAGCAGACCCACGGGGCGGCCCCGCGCATGCAGCGGTACCAGCAGCACGGAGCGATGGCCCATCGCGTGCAGCACGGCGGTCTCGGCCTGGTCGGCGCCCGAGTCGTCGGACAACACCTGCAGCGCCTCGCGGCGCTTGAACGCCGCGGCCGTCGCCGGGTAGTCGGCGAGCCGGAAGCGCTCGCCCGTGCAGCGCCATGCCGCCACGTCGATGGTCTCCAGCGTGTCGGCCCGCTCGTCGAAGGACGACAGCAGCACTTGGTCGGCGCCGAGCATGGCGGCCAACTCGTCGGCTAGCTGGGCGAGATCGTCCAGCGAGGTGATGTCGGGCAGCACACCGGCGAGGTCTTCGAGATGCTGGTCGGCGTCCTCGATGGGCGCGCGCCGCTCCCGCCGGAATTGCATGGCCGACGAGCTCGCCCCGACACAGGTCGCCGCGGCGGTGGCGTCGATCGCAGCCCAGGGTGCGGCGGGCCGCGCCAGCGCGTACCCCTGGGCGTACGCAACATCCAGATCGGCCAGCATCGTCAGCTCATCGAGTGTCTCGACCCCTTCGGCGCACACGTCCGTGCCGGTGCGGCGGGCGAAGCGAACCAATGACTCGATCAGGGCCACCTTGACCGGGTCGCGGTGCACTCCCTCGATCAGGGTGCGGTCGATCTTCAGAAAGTCCGAGCGCGTGCGCATCATGCGCTGCAAGCCGGCGTAGCCCGAACCGGTGTCGTCGATGGCGATGCGTGCCCCCGCTCCCCGCAAGGCGATCAGCGCCGCCTCCAGCGCCCGCTCGTCGGTGACCGCCTGCTGCTCAGTGATCTCCACCACGACGCCCCGCAGGTCGGTGGGCAACGCTTCGAGGACCTCCAGCGAGGTCACGGCCGAGGGACTGAGGTTGACCGACACGTACTTGCCGGGCGGCCGAGGCGCGGCCAAAGCGACCGTCACGGCCTTGGCCTCCAACGGCTCCCCGAGGCCGCAGGCATGCGCCTGGGCGAACCACACATCCGGCGGCTGCAGTGGCAGCTGCGGAAAGCGCGCCAGCGCCTCGTAACCGACGATCCTGCCGGTCGCCAGCATCACGATGGGCTGGAAGACCGGCGTGATCCCTGCCGGCGCGGCGAGCACCGCTGCAATCCGCGAGTGCAGCGCGCGCAGGTACGGCAGGGACGTCGGCACGCGGGCAAGCCTCTCGCCCACGGCGCCGACGGCCGTCATCGCTCCCCCAGCTGAATGCATACAAGTACAAGGATCGGTCGTTACCGAGCATCCCTGTATGGCGGATCTGCCGCTGCGAGTGCCCCGAATGGACTACATGCAGTTTCCGTGCGAGCGCCGTGCCACGTAGACGTGGTCGGGCTCGCCCCGCTGCACCACCACGGTGTGGATCTCCACGACGCCGAAGTGGCGTCGCAAGCGCTGCTCAAACTCCTCGGCGGCGGCTGCACTCCACACCGACAGGGCACCATCGGGCGTGATCACGCTCGACAGCGTCCGCAGGCCGGCATCGCCGTACAGCTGCGCGTTGCGCGGCACGACCGTCCAGTCGGGACCGTTGTCGGCGTCCAAGCAGACCGCGTCGACGGTCCCGGCGGCGTCGTCCAGCCAGTCAACGAGGTCGGCATGGACGACCTTGACCCGAGGATCGTCGATGGCCGCAGCGGTCACCTGTCGAAAGTACGTGCGATGCCAGTCGATGATTGCCTTCTCCACCTCAACGACGGTGACGCGCCGGACCGCAGGGTGGCGCACCGCCTCGACCAGGGAGAAGCCTGCACCCAGCCCGCCGATCAGCACGTGCATGGGAGCGCGCAGCCCTCGCAGCGCTGCGCGCACCAGCAGGCGTTCCGAGGCACCCCCGCCGGCGGTCGACATCAGGAACACGCCGTTGGCGATCACTTGCAGGGCGGCCCCTTCCCGGCGCAACACCACCTCCCCTCGTGGCGTGATGCGCCGGTCGAGCACGATCGCCATGCCGCCTCCTGTGCGGATTTGCGCCGTGCCAGGCACCCTACCGACACAGCGCTCGTCAAGGCTGGCGGACGGTCGTCAAAGAGTGGCTACCACAGCGCTGGTAAAGTGGCGCCATCAGCTCTACGAGGAGGCAGTGATGGAAGTGGGCGTTCGCGAGCTTCGTAACAACCTGAGCCGCTACCTCGACCGCGTTCAAGCGGGCGATGAGGTCGTCGTCACAGATCGGGGCAGAGCGATCGCTCGCGTCCTGCCGATGAGCGGCGAGCGCACCATCGATCACCTGATCGCACAAGGCCTCGTGACTCCGGCCCGGCAGCCGAAGCAACAGTCGAGCCGCCCGATCAAGACACTTGGAACCGTCTCGGACCTCGTGGCCGACCAGCGGCGGTGAACGCCTACTTCGATACCTCAGCGATCGTGCCGCTGCTCATCGACGAACCCAGCTCGGACGATGCCCGACGGCTGTGGGACGAAGCGATCCGCATCGTCAGCGTTCGCCTGCTGTATCCCGAGGCGCGCGCCGCCACTGCACAGGCCCACCGGGTCGGCAGGCTCACCGCCCCACAGCTTCGAGCGGCGGTCGGCGCCCTGGACGATCGCTACCCGCAAGTGGACGTCGTGCAGATCGACGACGAGCTTGCCCGACGCGCCGGTGAGTTCGCCGAAGTGCATGGGCTGCGCGGCTACGACGCCGTCCATTTGGCGGCCGCTGATCGGGCGGGCGACACCGACCTGGTCGTCGTGGCCGGTGACCGCGCACTGCTGAACGCTGCGGCCTCGGTTGGCCTCATGACCGCCTCGATCGGCTGAATTGCAAGGCGCGTCATCAACTTGCAGGATGCTCACCGCTCCACGTGTTCCACGAGCCGGTCGCAGAACCGCCGCACGGCGACCATGGCGTCAGCCTTAGCCTCTTCGAGGTCCCGATCGGGATGGTTTAGAAGCAGCTGGTCGGCGTAGGCGCGGGGGCCGAAATCCGTGACGTGCTCGAAGGCCGGGCGTAACTCCATCAGCGCGATTTGGAATGGCCGGAGGTCGTCCAGCAGGTTGCTGACGTGACTCACTGCGCCTGCGCTTCCGATGGCGTCGTTGTTGAGCACCACGAAGGCAACGTCATAGAGGTCCTTGGGCGCACGCCGTTCGCGGTAGGTGGCTGGGCTGGGATCCGGGCAGGTCGTCTTGGTCGGCGAGCAGTTCGAACTTGACCACGGCGTGGGCATCGCTCGCGCGGATCTCCCAGCGCCAGGCCCGAGCATCATCAGGCTCGAACTCGGCGTTGCGGAGCGCCCGCTCGAGCCGAGCGGTGTGGACCGACCCTTGCGGGATCTCGAGATCGACCTGCACGTCGATGTCGGTGGTACCCGCGTGCGTCTCGTCAGACCGGGAGCACAGCAGGTCGGGGACGAAACCTCCGCGCGGTACGAACTCCGGGGTACCTCCGCAGTGGTGGGCCACGCGACGCACCACATGCCGGGTTCGTTGTCGACCGGCTGGCTCATGCTTGCGGTGGCCGCCAAGGGGAAGGGTCGAAGAGTCAGCCGACCGCCGGAGGCCGGCTCGAGGTCGGCCTCCCTCGCGGCGGCCACAAGCCCCCGGCGTGCCGGCCGCGCGTGGCCCGGCCTCGAGTAACCCCTCGTCATGGAGTTGTCGCAGCGCACGCGCGGCCGTACCGATCGCGAGCTCGGTCCGTTCGGACACGGCCTTGACGGTGCCGGCCGTACCGGTCAGCAGAGCCTCATCCACCGCGAACGTGGCTGGGGTCCAGGGCGATGCCGAAGGTTCGGCGTGGCGGCTTTTGGGTGGTCGGCCGCACACGATGATCAGCGGGTCCAG
Organism: Euzebyaceae bacterium; assembly: GCA_013812395.1. Classification (GTDB taxonomy): domain Bacteria; phylum Actinomycetota; class Nitriliruptoria; order Euzebyales; family Egibacteraceae; genus JACCTL01. Next base: position 21,842 of record JACCTL010000119.1, on the reverse strand, counting down.
GTGGATGGAGGCGGCACCGGTTTCGTCGACCCAACTTGTGCCGGCGGCTTCCGCTTCAGCTTTCGCGCCAGCGAAGAACTTCGGTGCTACGAGGAGATCGACATGAGGACGGTCGCGGAGCGCGTCGGCGACCTGCCGGGCCCGACAGGTCTTGAACCTATGACCTTTCGCGTGTGAAGGGAGCGGAACGTGTCCGCCTGCGTCCGGCAAGCCGCGCCCGTGCGCACTTCCGGCCGCCGACGATCGCTGGCCTTCAAGGCTGTATGCGCCATTGAATCCAGCAATGGGTCCAAAGCGGATGGTCTATTACTCGGGTGATGATCCTGCCTGATCGCGCCGCGCCGGTGCTGGTGGCCGACCTGTTCCCGGCCGAGCGTGTCGCGCTGCTGGGCATGCTGCGCTCGCTGTCACCCGCGGAGTGGTCGTCGCCGACGGTCTGCGCGGGTTGGCCCGTAAAGGACGTCGCGCTGCACCTGCTGGCCGGGGACCTAAGCAAGCTGGCACGCGGTCGAGACGGCTTCGATGCGCCCCCTGGCACCGTGCCGCTCCCGTCCCCCACGGACTTCGTGTCGCTGGTGGCGTTCCTCGACGCGCTCAATGCCCGCCGGGTCCGCGAGCTGCGGTGGCTCAGCACCCCGGTGCTCATCGACCTGCTGGCCGCCACCGGACCAGCCCTGCACGCCTACCTGGCCGAGTTGGACCCCTTCGAGCCAGGCGAGCGGGTGTCCTGGGCGGGTGAGGCGCCAGCGCCGAACTGGCTGGACGTCGCCCGGGAGTTCACCGAGCGCTGGGTCCACCAGCAGCAAATTCGTGAGGCCGTTGGGCGGCCTGGCCTGGTCCAGCCGCACCTGCTGCACCCGGTGCTGGCCACCTTCGCCCGCGCACTGCCCCGCGCGCTGCGCGACGCGGACGCGGTGGTGGACTCCTCGGTGCTGCTGCACGTCACCGGTCTGCGGGCGGCCAGTGGTACGCAGTCCGCGAGCAGGCCGCCTGGGTGCTGCACGAGCATCCGCCCAGCCCGCCAGCCGCCACCGTCGTGCTCGACCAGGACACCGCCTGGCGGCGCTTCAGCAACGGCATCGACGCCGACGCAGCGCGCGAAAGGGCGACGGTCGCCGGGGACGCGGCACTTGCCGACCAGGTGCTGCAGGCTCTGGCGATCATCGGATGAGACACCTCGGCACGCGAACACCCCGGCGGTCTGGTCCGGCGCGCGAGCTGCTCTACCTTCGGGATCGGCCCGTCCTGGACCACCTGGTGCGGCGGCCTCGTACGCGCGGGCGGCGGACCGAGGACGGCGCAACAGATCGCCAACACCCGCCAAGAGGTGCCTCGCGGCGATCCACAACGGACCGAGCGCGAACGCAAGACCTTGCTCCAAGTCCTGATCACGAAGTACGCGTCAACGGACGCGACCGTGTCCTCCCCCACCTTCCGGGTGCCATGCACCCGAGGAGAGGGCACGGTTCGTACGCCGATCGGTTCGGTGGGCCCGACAGGTTTTGAACCTGTGACCTCTCGCGTGTGAAGCGAGCGCTCTCCCACTGAGCTACGAGCCCTGGATGGCGACGAGCAGCCGCCGGGCCGCAGGATAGCCGCTGGCACCCATCGCGGCCAGCGTGGTCTGGCCGGCGCAGTGGCCGTCTCAGGGGCGGCTAGCCTCGAAGACGGTGTCCCCGCTTGGCTCACTGCCGGGCACGGCAGGACTGTCGCCGGTGTCCTCGGGATCGCTGATCAGTAGCCGATCAGCGTCGTCGGGCAGCGCGAACAGCCGGTACAGCCGCCCCTCCTCGGACGGGCCGAAGTAGAAGCGATACGCAGTCGTGCCGCTCTCGTCCTTGACGTACAGCCCGTATCGCTGCTCGGGATCCAGGCCGTCCACACTGACGACGAAATCCGTGCCGTCGTCCTTGACCACGCCCTGCACGGAGGCGTCGGTGATCGCGCTGCGCCACGACGTTCCGGTCTCGCGCACAACCCCCGCGCGCACCAGGTTGCGGTTGTCGGTTTCCAGCTGGGTCATCTCGCCGTGCAGCGTGAAGTTCCACAGCGACAGCCCGACCAGGAACAACAGTCCCCCCAGCACGGTGAAGCGCGACACCCGGGTGGCCGGGGGCGCCTCCTCGAGATCGTCGTCGGCGTCGTCGGACTCGCGGCGCTTGGTTTCGATGACCTGGGCCGCCCGGACACGGTGCTCGTCTCGTTCGACGTCGGCCAGGTCGTGGGCGATGGCCCGCAACTCCCCGACCCGCGCGCGGCAATCGGCGCAGTCCAGCAGGTGAGCACGAAAGACGCGCCCCTCGGAGTCGTCCAGGCCGCCGAGCACGTGGGCAACCGCCAGTCCCTCGAAGTAGCGGTGCCCGTCAGCCCGGTCCATCTGCGCCACGATACCTCCGGACCACTCGGCCGAACAGCCTACGCCTGGATGTCGTCTGTCTCCGTTACGGTCTGTTCAGAATCCCAGGGATGCCGAAAATCTGGCGGCAGCCAGGCATAGGGCCGCCGGCGGCCGGGACGCCGCACCGCGACCCAGATGAGCGCCGCAACGATGGCGCACAGAGCCCCGACCTGACTGCCGGTCAGCGGGCCGATCAGATCCCTGTCCGCGGCTCGCGCAAAGTCGCTGAGGAAGCGCCCGCCGCCGTAGAGCACGGCGAAGGCCACCAGGAAGAAGCCGTCGAAGCGGGGGCGGCGCTCGAGCAGTATCAGGATCGCCAGGACGACACCACCGGCCAAGAAGTCGTACAGCGCCGTCTGGTGGAGGGCCACGTCGTAGCAGCCCTGCACCGTGGTGGGTCCAACGCCCGGGAACGGGTACGGCGCGGCCGGATCCCCGTACGCGCCGCTGCAGCGCCAGCCGAGCACGAAGCTGGTCGGCGCGCCGAGGTGCTCGCCGATGACCAGGTCGCCGATGCGGCCGATGAAGATGCCCAGCGCCAGACCAGGGGCCACGGAGTCCAGCAGCAGTGGCACCGACAAGCGGCGACGCAGCGCGAAGGGCACGTTGGCCAGCACGGCGCCGGTGATGCCGCCCAGCAGGCTCAGCCCGCCCTCCCACACCCGCAGCCAGCTGAGAGGATCTGCGAACAGGTCCAGGTGGGTGACGACGAAGAAGAAGCGCGCCCCAAGGATCCCGCCCACGATCGTGCGGGTGATCAAGGACTGCACGATGGCTTCGATGTCTGGAACCTCGCGACGGGCGACCCCGCGACGCAGGGCACGGTGCAACATCAGTTGGGCGCCGATGAGGACGCCGGCGGCGATTGAGATGCCATGGGGTGAGATCGCGAGGTCGCCCACCAGGCGGATGCGCTCGAGGATCGGCCAGGCCAGCTCAGCCGGGACGGGCACGTCGGCACTCCTGTCGAGGGGACGCCGAGTGTAGGTCCCGGCCTGCTCGCTTTGGCCTAGTGCTCTGGTGGGGGCACTGCGGCTTGTTCACCTGCTCACGGGTCAGTCGGCGGTCGCGGTCGCGCTGCGGCGCCTACGGGCCGACCGCAACGCATCGCGGCGGCGGCGGCGCACGGCCTGTGCCGGCGCAACACCCGCCATCATCGAGGTGACTGCGCGCTCCAGGTCGTCGGCCTCGTCGACTTGCTCGAGCAGTTCCACGACGGCGGCGGCACGCTCGGCGGGCAAGAGCATCCACGTCTCCAGCCGCCCCATGAACCCGATGAACCCGAGCAGCAGCAGTGGGAATCCGACCACTAATGCCGCCGCCCCCAAACCCACATCGAATTCCACGCGGACCCTCTCCCCCGTCGACCGTCTCGCTGCTTCGTTACCGTCTGTTCATATGTACCCGCAGCCCTTGGCGGCGGAAACCGCCCCATCGCTAGGCTCGCGGCCATGCCGACTTCCCGTCGTTCGGCCGCCGGCATCGATGTCGGCGGCACCTTCACCGATGTCGTCGTGACCGGGGGCGGGCGCCTGCGGGCGGTGAAAGTGCCCACCACGCCGGACGACCAGGGCGAGGGGCTGGCGCAAGGGCTGCGCGCGGCCTCCGACGCCGACGTGCCCACAGTCGCCCACGGCACCACCACCGCGACCAACGCCGTGCTGGAACGCAACGTCGCCACGACGGTCCTGGTAACCACCGACGGGTTTCGCGACGTGCTGACGATCGCCCGTCAGGACCGGCCGTCGTTGTACGACCTGGCAGTGGTCCGGCCCGCGCCGCTGGTCGATCGTGAGCACGTGGTGACCGTCGTCGAGCGCACCGCCGGCGACGGCAGCGCGGTGGTGGCGCTGAGCGACGACGAGGTGGACCGTCTGGTCGCGGCAGTGGCCGCGCTGCAACCCGAGTCGGTGGCGGTCAGCCTGCTGTTTGCCTATGCCGGCCCAGAACACGAACAGCGGCTGTGCGCGGCGCTGGCCAAGCGCCTGGACGTGCCGATCACCCGTTCCAGCGCGCTACTGCCGGAGTTGCGCGAGTACGAGCGAGCCTCCACCTGCGTGCTCAACGCGGCCGTTGCTCCGGTGATGCGCCGGTATCTTTCGGGGCTGCGCGACCGGCTGCCAGGCACCGAGGTCACCGTCATGACATCCGGCGGTGGCGTGGCCGACCTGGCCACCGTCGCTGAGTTCCCCGTGCACACCTTGCTGTCCGGCCCCGCGGCCGGGGTGGTGGCGGCCGCCGCGGTCGCCGCCGCGGCAGGCCATCGTGACGCTGTCGCCTTCGACATGGGCGGCACCTCCACCGACACCTGCCTGGTGCGCCACGGCCGACCTGAGATCGCCGTCGAGGCCACCATCGCGGGCCTGCCGTTTCGCACGCCAGCGGTCGCGGTCCATAGCGTCGGCGCGGGCGGCGGCTCCCTGGCGTGGGTGGACGCCGGCGGAGCCCTGCGGGTAGGGCCTGGATCTGCGGGCGCCCGGCCCGGCCCTGCGTGCTATGGGTTCGGTGGCACGAAGCCGACCGTCACCGACGCGCATGCCGCCCTCGGCCATCTCGGCGACGGCCGGGCGCTGGGCAGCGGCGCCGCGGTCACCCTCGACCGCGCCGCCGCCGTGGCCTCCCTGGAGACCTTGGAGGGCTTCGACGACCCGCTGACCGCCGCCGAAGGGGTGCTCACCGTGGTGCGCGCCACCATGGCGCGGGCCCTGCGCAAGGTGAGCACCGAGCGGGGCGTCGACCCGGCCGGGCTGGTGCTGGTGGCCTACGGAGGGGCGGGGCCCCTGCACGCCGCGGCACTCGCCAGTGAGCTCGGCTGCACTGCCGCGCTGGTGCCGCCGGCGCCGGGTGTCCTGTCCGCGCTGGGCCTGCTGCTGGCGCCGCCGCGCCACGAGGCCTCGCGCACCGTCATGGCCTGCTGGACACGCGACGGCCGGCCACCTGACCTCGACGGGGTCTACGACGAACTGGCACAGGAGGCCAAGACCCACGTGCAAGGGCGGGCGCGGCGGCTGGTCGACTGCCGCTACCTCGGCCAATCCCACGAGCTGCGCTTGGACCTGAACCCAGGCGCGGACATCGCCGCGCTGCTCGACGAGGCGCACCGCGAGGCCTACGGCTACTCCATGCCCGACGAGACCGTGGAGGTGGTGACGTTGCGAGTCGTGGTGGAGGGTGACCCTGTCCTGCCGGAGGCTCCGCGCGACTGGGACCAGGGCGAGGCACAGCCGGAGCGCCGGCGCCGCATTGGCGTCGGCGGTGAACAGGTCGACGCCCGCGTGGTCGACCGCGCCGGCCTGTCCGCCGGTGAGCGCCTGACCGGTCCCGCGCTGGTGGAACAGCCCGACAGCACCACGTTGCTCGGACCCGACGACGTCGCCGAGGTCGACGCGGCCGGCAACCTCGTGCTGCACGGCGGTGCACATTGACCCTGGACCCTGTGGCCATGGAAGTCGCCCGTCATGCGCTGGCCGGCGTGGCCGAGGAGATGGGCGTGGCGTTGCGGCGCGCGGCCTACTCGCCCAACATCAAGGAGCGTGCCGACTGCTCGGCGGCGGTGTTCGACCCGGACGGGCAGATGGTCGCCCAGGCCGAGCACATCCCGGTGCACCTCGGCTCGATGCCCGCCAGCGTCGAGGCGGCCCTCGACGCGATGGACGGCCGCCTGCCGCCGGAGACGCAGGTGCTGGCCAACGATCCGTACGCGGGCGGCACGCATCTGCCGGACCTGACCCTGGTGGCCGCGGTCGGCGACGACGACGGCCGGCTGCTCGGCTACGTCGCCAACCGAGCGCATCACGCCGACGTTGGGGGTGCGGCTCCGGGGTCGATGCCGGCCACGGCCACCGACATCGCCATGGAGGGCCTGCGCATCCCACCGACCGTCGTGGCCGATGCGCACGGCGTCCGCGAGGACGTGCTGGCGCTGGTCGCCGCCAACTCGCGGACGCCCGGCGAGCGCCGCGGCGACCTGCGAGCCCAGTTCGCCGCCAACCATGTTGGCGCCCGGCGGTTGCGCGAGCTCGCCGCCCGCGGCGGCACGGACAGCCTGCAAGAGGCCATGACGGCTGTCTGTGACTACAGCGATCGGCGGGTGCGCGCGGCGGTGGCCGAGATGCCCGACGGTACCTGGACGGCGGAGGACGCCTTGGAGGTCGGCGACGGCGTCACGATCCGCGCCAAGGTGACCATCGACGGCGAGTGCGTGCGCGTGGACTTCAAGGGCAGCGACGCACAGATCCCTGTCAACCTCAACGCGGTGCTGGCGGTCACGATCTCCAGCACCTGGTTCGTGTTCCGCATGCTCACCGACCCCTCGGCGCCTCCCAACGCGGGTTGCTACCGCGCATGCGCCGTGCTTGCGCCGCGCGGCAGCATCGTGCACGCCGTCGCCCCGGCTCCGGTCGCGGCGGGCAACGTCGAAACCAGTCAACGCATCGTCGACGTGCTGCTGGCGGCCTTCGCCCAGGCGCTGCCCGACCGCGTGCCCGCCGCGAGCCAGGGCACCATGAACAACGTGCTGATCGGCAGCGGGGGCGACGACGCCTTCAGCTACTACGAGACGATCGCGGGCGGCGAGGGCGGCACGCCCGCCCGGGCGGGGATGTCCGGGGTCCACACCGGGATGACCAACACCCGCAACACCCCCGCCGAGGCCATGGAGCTGGCCTATCCCCTGCGAGTCTGGCGTGCCGAGCTGCGTGACGGCTCCGCGGGGGCTGGGCGCCACCCCGGCGGCGAGGGTGTGGTGCGCGAGATCGAAGCCCTGGCCGATGCCACGCTGACGCTGCAAAGCGAGCGCCGCCTGCGCGGGCCGTGGGGTCTGGCCGGCGGCCGCGACGGTCACCCCGGCCGCAACTGGCTGATCCACCGCGGGGAGCCCGATGCCGAGGCGCTGGGGTCCAAAGGGACCTGGCCGCTGCGGCGCGGCGACCGGGTCCGCATCGAGACCCCCGGTGGGGGCGGCTGGGGCGAACCGCCGGCCTGAGCGACGACCCGCTCGTCCGTTCAGGGGCGACGCGTCGCCCGTCCGACGGTTCACGTGCGCGCGGCGCCCGCTGTGGCACCGTGATGTCGACACCAGCGGTGAGGAAGGCGTCGTGTCGGATCTAGACGAGGGCTTCGGACCGCCGCAGCGCGGTGGCAGTGGCGGCAAGTCGGCTGTCAGCAATGAACGCCGCAGCGGCGGGAGCGGCGCGCAAGATGCCGGCGCCCAGCCCGCCGGGGCCCAGGCCGCCAGGGCGCGGCCTGCCGGCGCCCGGGCTGCCGGCGCGAGCGTCCCCCGTGGGCCCGACGACGATCACGGGTTCTCGCCAGCCGCTCGGGGACGCAGGAGGGGCCTCGGCAGCCGGTTGCTGCTGATCCTGCTCGTCGTCGGCCTCGTCGTGGTCCTGATGGGTGTGGCGGCCGCGACGACCGCGGCGGCGCGGATGTCGCGGGTCGACGTCAAGGGCCTGCAGGACGCGGGTGGCCGGATGAACGTGCTGATCGTCGGCTCCGACAGCCGCGAGCAGCTCAACGAGCAGCAACGGCGGCGCCTGGGCACCGGCTCGGCCGACGGGCTTCGCACCGACACCATCCTGCTGCTGCAAGTCCAGGGCAACCGCGCAGCAATGCTGTCGTTTCCCCGTGACCTGTTCGTGACCCGTTGCGACGGTAGCCAGGGCAGGATCAACGTCGCCTACGCGCGTGGCGGACCGTCCTGCCTGGTTGACACGGTGACCGAGCTTTCCGGCATCCCGGTCTCCCACTACATGGAGGTCGACTTTCTGGGGTTTGCCCAGATCGTGAACGCGGTGGGTGGCGTCAGCGTCTTTCTCGACGAGCCGCTGTCCGACCGCGACGCCCACATCGACCTGCCCGCCGGCTGTGTGACGCTCAACGGTCGTCAAGCTTTGGGTTTTGTCAGGGTGCGCAAGGTCGACAACGACCTCGGACGCATCGCGCGTCAGCAGCGCTTCGTCAAGGAGCTGGCCAAGGAGGCTGCGCAGCCAAGCACCCTGCTCAACCCGTTGCGGCTGTTCCGCACGGCCAACGCAGCCGGTGCCGCGTTGACGGCCGACCGTGGGTTGGGCCTGGTGGATCTCGGCAAGCTGGCCTGGGCGGGTCGCAGCCTGGGCGGGTCGCGCCTGCGGTCCTTTGCGGTGCCGGGAACCGACAGCGTCATCGGCGGCGCCGCTGTGATCGTGCCCAACGAGGCCGAGGCCGAGCGCATCTTCCGGTCGTTCCGCAACGGCTCGGTGCTGGAGCGAAAGCGGGCCGCGTCGGGCCCGTCACAGGTCGACGGCATCGAGCTGATTGCCGAAACCCGCTACAACGGCTCGGGCCCACCGCCGGCCGACTGCTGACTTTGCCCCAGCCCGCCCATAAACCGGGGAGCCCCGAAACAGCGCGGGGCGTGCTACGGCAGGTAGTTGCGGGGGTTCTGGGGAGTCCCGCCGATCCGCGTCTCGAAGTGCAGGTGCGGACCGGTGGAGTTGCCAGTCGAGCCCACCTGGCCGATCTGCTCGCCGGTCGACACGCTGGCGCCCACGCCGACCAGGATGGCGCTTTGGTGCGCGTAGGCGGTGGAAAGGCCACCACCGTGGTCGAGCAACACAATGTTGCCGTAGCCGCCCATGGCGCCGGCATAGGTCACGGTGCCCGACCGGGCGGCCCAGATCGGCGATCCCTCCGGCGCGCCGATGTCAAGCCCCGCGTGCAGCCGTCCCCAGCGGTAGCCGAACTCACTGGTGACGGTGCCGCCGGCCGGCCAGGTCCAACCGCCCGCTCCGACGTCGGTGGAGGCGGCAGTGGTGTCGGTCGCTGCGGTGGTGGCATCGGTCGACGTGCTGGTCGAGGCGCCAGAGGTGGCGGTACTCGTCGCCGCCTGTCGCGCGCGGCTGGCCGCGGCCAGGCGCTCAGCGCGGCGCGCCAGCGCGGCGACCCGACGGCTCTCGGACTCCAGGTGCGTCTCGCGGGTCTGCAGGGTGTTGACCCGGCTGCTGCTCGCGGCCAGGGCCGCTGCCCGGTCGTCGCGGACATCCTCGGCCTCGGCAGCCACCTGGCGTTGTTCGGCGACGACCCGCTCGAGCGAGCCTTGCTCAATGCGAAGCTGCGCGCGCTGGGCGTCCACCGCCGTCTGGGTGGACGTCACCTTCTGCACTGACCGCGTATCGGCACGGTTGACCGCGTCGACGTAAGCGGAGCGGCGTAGCGCATCGGTGGTGCTGTCGGAGCCCAGGACCGTGGTCAGCGAGTCCATCCCGCCTCGCTTGTACAGCGTCACCGCACGGCCGGCCATGACCTGACGCTGCTGTGCCTCGCGTGCCTGCAGCGCGGCCAGACGCACCTGGGCCTCGTCGACGACGGCCTTTTGGCGCTGCACCGCCTGTTCGGCGGCCGCAAGCGCGTCCATGACGACCGCCAGCTGGCGCTGCGCGTTGGCGTAGGACACCGCATCGCGTCGATTCGTGACCTTGGCCGCCGAGATTTCCTCGCGGACCGTGGCGATCCTTGCCCTGATGTCGGCCAGCCGCTCTTCCTCCGGTAGTAGCGCGTCCGCCGTTGCCGGCAGGACGGCCGCGATGGTGGCGGCGAGGATGACGAGGACGACGACGTGTTGACGTGGGCGTTGCGGGGCGGGCATACGGCTCCATGAACACATCGCCGCTCCCAGGGCGGGGGAGGTGGCGATAACGAGGTCGGGGGATTGGTCGCACAGACTAGTTACCCGCTTCAGCCGGGTCAAAGCTTGGGGCATAGCGGACAACACCACGGCGGGTGGCGGTGAACACGGGAGCGGGCGTCGCATACGCCGCCACGAGCCGGTCAGCCGCTCCCGCAGGGAACCCGAGCCGGGAACCGGCGCAAGCGGCTGCTAGGCTGCTGGCCGACTCATGGTCAAATCGGCAACGCCGCCAAGCCGCACCGCTTCCCCGTCTCCACCCAGGCGCGGGCTGCGACGCGTGCGCACCGTGCTCATCGTCCTGGTCGCCGCTGTGGTGGTGGTGGCTGGGGGCTTGCTGGGCTTGCGCGCGGCGCGCAGCGGCGTGCTGCCCGGGGTAAACGTGGACGGGGTCGGCCTCGGCGGCCAGTCAGAGGCAGGGGCTCGGGCGGCGCTGCGGCGCCATGCCGAGATCAAGGGCGCCGCCACCGTGCGGGCGGTGCGCGGGTCGGCGGGTCGTACGGCCGGTAGTACCGGGCCGGTAACCGGCGAGGCGGCTGACCTTGGTTACTCCCTGGACGTCGACGCGACGGTCGCCGCCGCGCTGCAGCGCGGTCGCCAGTCCGATCCGCTCCTTGCACTGCGCGACCACCTGGCCGCTTTCAGCGCCACGATCGCGGTACCCCCTGTCGAGCAGGTCCGCGATGAACCCTTGGAGGCCTGGGCCAAGCGGGTGGCCGAGCGGCTCAAGCTGCCGCCGCGCGAGGGCCGCGTGCTCATCAATGGGGCACGTGTCCGCGGTGTCCAGCCGCGCTCAGGAGCCCGGGTCCTACAGCAACCGCTGATGGCGGCAGCCCGGGAACGCCTGCTGGCCGGCGACGGCGGGGTGCTGCGCGTGGAGACCGAACCGCTGCCGCCGCGGACCACCGCAGCCGATGTGCGCCGAGCGGTTCGCCAAGCGCGTCGCGCCGTGTCAGCGCCGGTGACGCTGCGACGCAACGGCGTCACCGCAAGGCTGACGCGAGCCCAGATCGGCGACGCGCTCGCCGCGCGGATTAGTGGTGGTGGTAAGGACGCCGCGATCACGATTGCCGTGGAGCCCAGAGCGGTCCGCGACGCCATCGGCCGCCGCACAATCCAGCGTTTCGCGTCCGAACCGGATAGTGCCTCCTTCGTGGTCAACGACCGCAGCGTGCGCGTGGTGGGCGGGCAGGTCGGCTTCTCCTACAACGCCGCCAAGGCGGCTCGCCAGGTGTGGCGGGTGGCATCGCGCCGCGGGGACCGCAGCGCCGTCCTGGCGGGCAACATCACCCAGCCGCGGCGCACCCGGGCGGAGGCCGAGGCGCTGAACATCCGCCGGCGGGTCTCGTCGTTCACCACCTACCACCTGTGCTGTGAGAGCCGGGTCACCAACATCCATCGCATGGCGGACATCGTCGACGGAGTCGTGATCGAGCCCGGCGAGACCTTCTCGCTCAACGGCTATGTGGGCGACCGCACGACGGCCAAGGGGTTCGTTGGTGGCGGCGCCATCCTCGACGGGGAGTATGTGGAGCAAATCGGCGGCGGGGTCAGCCAGTTCACCACCACGATGTACAACGCCGCCTACTTCGGCGGCTACGACATCGTGGACCACAAGGCCCACTCCTACTACATCAGCCGCTACCCCGAGGGCCGTGAGGCGACCCTCAACTTCCCCACCGTCGACATGAAGGTGGCCAACACCTCACCGCACGGGATACTGGTGAAGACCTCGTACTCAGACACCTCGATCACGGTCACCTTCTACGGCAAGAAATGGGTGGAGGTGTCCACCACCACCGGCTCGCGCAGCAACCTGCAGACCGGCGAGACGCAGTACCAGGAGAACGACAGCCTGCCCCGCGGCCAGGAGGTGGTCGTCCAGGAGGCGGGCCAGGGCTTCGACGTGGTTGTGACCCGCACGCTGCGCTTCCCGGACGGCCAGATCGAGACCGAGGAGGAGTTCACCCGCTACCTGCCGCAGCCTCGCATCGTCGCGCGCAACACCAATGAATGACACGCGGAATAAGAACGGGCCCCGGCGGGGGGAAGCCAGGGCCCGTTGCGACGAACGTCCAGTGCCGGGGGGGCAGGACGGACTATGCGTCAGTCGCGTCGCAGACACCATTGTGCCCCGCCATTGGCCTGCTGCACATCCCCCTGACGAGCTAAATTAGCCTCCCACGTCTGGGATTTCCCATCCCCGGAGATAGCAGATCACCGGCCCCGGTCCGTTGGCGGTGGCTGCCGCAGCCCTCGGCCGGGCGGGTGCCGCTGCGGACACTGCTGTCCGATAGCGCACCCGCTCGCCAAGGCCGCAGCGACTCTCTCGCGCTAGCGGGTGCCGTTGCGGACACCGCCGTCCGAAGCCGCACCCGCACATTCTGGCTCGCCCGTTCCCGTAGCCTGTCGCCTCCAACGCCGTTGCGCGAGGGACATGAAAGCGGCGACCTGATCGACCGCGTGCTCGGCCTGCCCTGGGGCTCCGGCAGTGGGATGGCACGAGTTGGCGCGGCGCGGGGTTACGTCTTCTGCGCCCAGATAGGCGATCATCCGCGACCAGCCTTCCGCTACGTCGAGATGGCCGACCCGCTGAACCCGGTGATCATCGACGACACCCTGACCTGCCTGGCACAGGCGCAGCCACCGGAGGGACCTGACACCGAACGCGCCCTCGACGGGGATGGCCACCGGCTGGCCTTCGATGCGTGGACGGCCGCGCGAGCGCACATTGCCGCTGAGTGGAACGTGGCCGCCGACCCGGCCAACTTACAGCCGACGGTTCCAAAGGCCATGCGTGACGCGGCAGCCCTGGTTCAGAGCAGCCGCCCTCCGTCGATGACGCTGGAGGAGGCCGACACCCTGGTGGATGTCCTCGAGGCTCCCTACCCCGAGCGGACCCTGCGTCAGGTCCGGCGGCTGCTGGCGTCGACCGCTACGGCTTCGGACAAGGTTGCGGCGCTGGCTCAGTTAGCAACCGAGTTGGGACTGGAACCCAGCACGCCATTGGAGCCGCTGCCCGAGGTCGACGAAGACGATGTCCACCTGGTGTGTTGGCTGGCGATCGTGCCACCTGCCTGACGCAGTCGGGTCAGTAGGTGGGGATGGAGTCGTCGACCTCGCGGGCGTAGGCGTTGATGCCGCCTCGCAGGCTGCGGACCTTGCGAAAGCCGGCGCCTTGCAGCTGCTCCAGCGCCTGCATCGAGCGCATGCCGGACTTGCAGTGTAGGACGATGTCTTCGCTGGAATCCAGCTCCGACAGGTGGCGGTGCAGGTCACCCAGCGGCATCAGCTCAGCACCCGGGATGCGGCTGATTTCATACTCGTGCGGGTCGCGGACGTCGATGAGGCGCACACGGTCGCGGGCCTCGGCCAACTCGAGCGGGTCGATCTCCAGCTCGCTCAGCGCGGACTCACTAGCCTCGTGGTCGTTGGCAGGAACGCCGCAGAACTGCTCGTAGTCGATCAGCTCGGTGACGGTCGGGTTCTTGCCGCAGACCGGGCACTCGGGGTCCTTGTTGACCTTGATGGTTTGCCAGCGCGCCTCCAGCGCGTCGTAGATCTGCATCCGCCCGATCAGTGGCTCGCCGATGCCGGTCAGCAGCTTGATGCCCTCGGTGGCCTGGCCGGCGCCGATCGTGGCGCAGATGACGCCGAAGACGCCGCCCTCAGCGCACGACGGGACCATCCCCGGCGGCGGCGGCTCGGGGAACATGCAGCGGTAGCAGGGACCTTCCTCGGCGTAGAAGACCGCCAACTGGCCGTCGAAGCGGAAGATCGAGCCGTACACGTTGGGCTTGCCCAACAGCACGCAGGCGTCGTTGACGAGGTAGCGAGTCGGGAAGTTATCGGTCCCGTCGATCACCAGGTCGTAGGGCCGGATGATTTCCATCGCGTTGTCGCTGGTGAGTGCCGTCTCGTGGATCTCGACGTTCACGTGCGGGTTGATGTCGGCGATGGTCTCGGCCGCCGACACCACTTTGCGCTTACCAATGTCGGAGGTGCCGTGGATGACCTGGCGGTGCAGGTTCGACTCGTCGACCACGTCGAAGTCGACCAGGCCGAGGGTGCCAACGCCGGCGGCCGCGAGATACATCGCTAAGGGTGATCCCAGGCCGCCGGTGCCGACGAGCAGCACCTTGGAGGCCTTGAGTCGCCCCTGCCCCTCGACGCCCACGTTGGGCATGATCAGGTGGCGGCTATAGCGCCGGATCTCGTCGTTGGTGAGCGCGGCTGGGTCTTTGATCAACGGTTCCATGCCTGGTCCAACCTCTCCGAGGCCCGGGTCATTCCGCCGGCGGACGGAACCTGCCCGCAAGGCTACGCGGGTCGCCATGGACGGTCAGCGGCCGCGGAGCAGTGGCGACAGTGCAAAGCCGGGGGCCGGCGAGGGCCGACGGCCACCGCCGCGGCGCCTCCACAGCAACGAGCAGCAGGAAGGGGGGCCAGCTGCTCCGCCCCCTGGACCTGCCGCGGCTACGATGCCGGCGGCTCGGCGCCGGTCAGCGTTGCGCGCGCAGGATCTGCTGCGCGCGTTGGACGCTGGCCTCGACATCGGCCATGCCGTGCCCGTGTTTGTTGGTGAAGCCGGTCGCGCCCACCGCTTGTGGGTTGGCACCGTCGATGATCGCCTTCGCCGCCTGCTTGTGGTTCAAGCCAAGGTTGCGCAGCAGCGCACCCAGTCCGGCGACCGCCGGCCCGGAGAAGGACGTGCCGCTGAAGCGGTCGGAGTAGCCGCCGCCCGGGATGGTCGACAGGATGCCAACGCCCGGTGCCGTCACATCGACCTCGGGGCCGTAGGAGGAGAAGGAGGCTCGCTTCTTGTTGCGATCGGTCGCCGCGACGGCGATCACGTTCGGGTAGGCGGCGGGGAAGCCAACGCTGTTGGGCCCCTCGTCGCCGGAGTTGCCGGCCGAGGCAACCTGCAGCATCCCCTTGGAGTGTGCGAACTCGACCGCGCGCCGGCTGGTGTTGTTGGGGCTCGCGCCACCGAACGAGTAGTTGGCGGCGTCAGCCCGCGGCGTCGACCATGGCGGACGCGGAGTCCGCAGTGAAGCAGAACAGGGTGCAGACCTGGTAGACGAGCAGGTCTGCGTCGAAGCCGATGCCGGCGATGCCCTGGGCGTTGTTCGCGATCCCCGAAGCGATGCCGGCGACATAGGTGCCGTGGAAGTTGGAGTCCTGGCACATCCCGTTGACCCGGTTGCCCGTCGTCGTCAGGTAGCTGGCGCACTCGACGATCTTGCTGGCCAGCTCGGGGTGCGTGCGGTCGATGCCAGAGTCCAGGATCGCCAGCGTCGCGCCGCCGTTGGGTGCGTAGGGCTTGGCGTCAACCGCGTTGTTGTAGCGGTTCCAGCCGGCGACCGCGTTGATGTGGTCGACCTGGTACTGCTGTTCCAGTAGCGGGTCGTTGGGAGCACGCAACGTCTTCCAGGCGGTGTTGGCCTCGGCGTACGCCACGCCGGGCAGACCCTCGTAGGCGGCGATGGCTGCCTGGACCGTGCCGACAGGGACAGTCACGACATGGACCCTGATCTCGCGGATCCGGCTGGCGACCGTGCCTACCCCGGCGAGGTCGTGCACGGCGGCGGCGTCGGCGCCGGGCGCAAAGCCCCACGTCAGCGGATCAGTCAGAAACCCAACCGACCGTGCCAGCGCTATGCCGCCGGAGCGGGGCGTCGCCTCGATCGGTGAGAGCAGGCACAGCCCTGCCCCGGTCTCGCCCGTGTCGGGCCACGCGGTCACACGCAGGTAGCCGCAACCGGATACACGGCGATACCAGTCGACGACCGGTTCGCTGCGCCGCTGCGAGAACGCCTCGCTCCACCGCACGATCTGCCCCGTCCGCTTGCGCGCGGTGAAGGTCCGAGGCCGCCCCGGTGGCCCGGTGAGCAGCCGCCGTCCCGCCCGCAACGGCCGTAGCTGCGGCGAAGCGCCGCAGCGCTGCCACCAACCCTCGACATCGCCGTCGAGCAAAGCGTCGCCCACCGTGACGCCGACCTCAGCAGCGGCGGTGCCATGAGGAATGTCCACGAACCTCGCGGTCTACCCCTCCGCCCACAGCTCGTAGGGCAGCCGCCGCTGTGCTGGGGCAGGGGTGAGCCCAGGTGTGGGGGTCAGCCAGCTCGGCGAGCCAGCGCTCGGCTGAGGACTCGCCGATGCTCTCGAGGTCCGGGTGCGTCGACGATCAGCCGTCCGGCCAGTCGATCCAGACGGACCGTGGGTTGGCGCACCGGACCGGACCGTGCCCGAGCGCAGCGAGCGCCGCATTGCAGGATGCCGGCCCGATCAGCAAGACGGGCCAGCAGCAGGCGGGCGGGTGGCCACGCGCACGGGCGCGCGCCGAGCTCCACCTCCAGCTCGAATCGCTCCTCCACCAGCAGCGCCACAACCGCCCCAAGGCACCTCGTTCGCAGCCAACCGAACTGGGTCGGCGGGACGACGGTGACGGTGTCACGACCGGGCGAACGGGAGATCCGGCCGTGGGCGGACGCCGCGGTGACCCTCAGACGTTGAAGCCCATCGCGCGCAGCTCGTCGCTTGCCTCGTCGGAGATCATGTCGGTCGACCACGGCGGGGAGAAGGTGAAGTCCACGTCGACGTCATCGACGCCGGGGAGCCGCGCCAGCACCAGGGAACACTGCTGGTGGATGAGCTCGGTGAGTGGACACCCCATCGAGGTCAACGTCATCGTGACCGTCACCTTGCTGTCGGCCTTGTCGATGCCGTAGACGAGGCCGAGATCGACGATGTTGATGCCGATCTCGGGGTCCATCACCGCCTTGAGCGCGATGCGGATCTCGTCCTCGGCCGGCATGCCGTCGGCGTCGAGGGCGACGTCGGCGAAGTCTTGCTTGGCTGCAAAAGCTTCGTCGCTCTCCTCACCCTCGGGCCAGCTGCCGCGGTCGGTGGTTTGCGTCGTGTCACTCATGGGTCACTCGATGCTCCTGGTTGCCGTCGCGATAGGTGCCGATTGCGTCCTTGAGGGCCATCCATCCCAGCAGTGCGCACTTCACCCGCACCGGGAACTTGGCCACGCCTTGGAAGGCGACCCCGTCGAGCAGGTCGTCCTCCCGCTTGAGGCCTTCGCCGTGCATCATCAGGCGGAAGGCCTCGCCCAGGTCGTCGGCGTCGGCCAGCTCGCGGCCGGTGACCGCCTCGGTCATCGCCGAGGCACTGGCCATGGAGATCGAGCAGCCGTCGCCGTCGTAGACCACCGCCCCGACCCGGGGCGCCGATGAGCCCGTCGAGTCCACCTGCAGGCGCAGGTCGAGCTCGTCGCCGCATAACGGGTTGGCGTGGTGGACGTGGACGTCGTGGGGCTCCAGCTCAGCGGCCCGGTGCCGTGGCTTGCGGTAATGGTCGAGGATGATTTCTTGGTACAGGTCGTCCAGTGACGAAGACATCTGCGAGTCCTAGCGCCTTCGGCTTCGGTGACGGAATGACATGAGCGGCATGGACAGCATCGCCTAACGGGCGAAGAAGCGCTTGGTGGTCTCGATCGCGTCGATCAGCGCCTGCACCTCGTCGAGGGTGTTGTAGACATAGAACGAGGCGCGAGTCGTGGCGGCCGAGCCCAGCACCCGGACCAGCGGCTTGGCGCAGTGATGGCCTGCGCGCACCGCCACCCCCTCGCGATCCATGATCGTACCGATGTCGTGCGGATGCAGCCCTCCCACCCCGAAGCTCACCGCGGCGCCGCGCCGGGAAGGGTCCGTGGGGCCGTGCACCGTGACGCCCTCGACGGCGTTCAGCGCCGGCAGCACATGCTCCAGCAGCGCCACCTCATGCGCGCGAACCGACTCCATGCCCAGCGCCGACAGGTAGTCCACGGCGGCTCCCAGGCCGACCGCCTCGGCGATCGGCGGCGTGCCGGCCTCGAACTTGTAGGGCACCTCGTTGAAGGTCGTGCCCTCCAGGGTGACGTTGGCGATCATCTCGCCGCCGCCGAGAAACGGCGGCATGTCGTCGAGCAGCTCAGGCTTGCCGGCCAGAACGCCGATGCCGGTCGGGCCCAGCATCTTGTGAGCGGAGAAGCACAAGAAGTCGGCTTCCAGCGCGAGCATGTCCGTAGGCATGTGGGGCACGCTCTGCGCACCGTCCACGACCACGACCGCCTCGGCGTTGGCGGCACGCACCCGAGCAGCGAGGTCGGCAACGGGGTTGATGGTGCCGACGACGTTGGACATCGCCGTCACCGTCAACAGCTTCACCCGGCCGGTGGCGACGATCTCGTCGAAGGCGGCAAGGTCCAGCGTGCCGGCGTCGGGCCCCGAAGCCATGACCGGGACATAGCGGATCTCGAACCCGGCTCGTGGCTGCACCAGCTGCCAGGGCACGAGGTTGGCGTGGTGCTCCATCTGCGTGGACAGCAGGATGTCACCGTCCCCCAACCGGTTGGCCGCCAGCGAGTAGGCCAGCACGTTGAATGCCTCGGTGGCGTTCTTGGTGAACACCACGCCGCGGGGGTCGGCGCCGACGAAGCGAGCGACCTTGCCGCGAGCGCTCTCGTAGGCCTCGGTGGCCTCCTCGGCCAGCGCATGGACGCCGCGATGCACGTTGGCGTTGGACTGCTCGTAGTAGCGGTCCATGGCGTCGAGCACTGCCTGGGGCTTCTGCGACGTGGCAGCCGAGTCCAGGTACACCAGCGGCCGCCCGTGCACCCGCCGCTCCAGGATCGGAAAGTCCTTCCGAACCGTCTCCACATCCAACGCATCCAACATCGCGGTCATCTAGCCACCATCCTCACGAACCCCTGCGCGAAACGTCCAGGGTAGGTGACCGCGCCATGCGCGGCGCAGCGTGAAAGGGTGTTTGCGGAGCCACGGATGGCGCGGTCACCGGGCAGACCATCAGGCCGAAACCCGCAGGTGCTCGTAGCCGCCCTCTTCGAGCTCTGCGGCCAGCTCCGGCCCACCGGACTGCACGACCCGCCCGTCAACCATGACGTGGACGTGGTCGGGGGTGATGTAGCGCAGGATCCGTGTGTAGTGGGTGATGAGCAGCACACCAAGCTGCGGGCCGCGAAGCCGGTTGATGCCTTCGGCCACGACCTTCAAGGCATCAACGTCCAGCCCGGAGTCTGTCTCGTCGAGCACGGCGATCTGCGGCTGCAGCATCGCCATCTGCAGGATCTCGAAGCGCTTCTTCTCACCCCCGGAGAAGCCTTCGTTGACGTTGCGCTGCAAGAAGCGTTCGTCCATCTGCAGCGCGGACATGTGCTCGCGCAGCGAGGTCATGAACTGGCGGACCGGCAGGTCCTCTTCCCGGGTGGCGTTGATGGCGGTACGAAGGAAGTTGGTCAGACTGACGCCGGGAATCTCGGTTGGGTACTGCATGGCCAAAAACAGACCCATCTTCGCGCGCTCGTCGGGCGGCAGCTCGCCGATGTCGGTTCCTTGCACCAGAATCGAGCCGTCGGTGACGTTGTAGGCGGGGTGCCCCATGATCGCGTACGCCAGGGTTGACTTGCCCGAGCCGTTGGGGCCCATCAGCGCGTGGGTTTCTCCCTTGGTGACGACCAGGTCGAGGCCCTTGAGGATCTGCTTGCCGTCGACCTCGACGGTCAGGCCCTTGATCTCCAGCTCTGTCATGATTTCGTGGTCTCCGTTCAGTGCCGTGGCACAGGTGCGTCGTTGAGCTGTTGGTCGATGTCCACCCACACCGCGCCGTCGTCCACCTTGCAGGCGTAGACGGGGATGGGCTTGACCGCCGGCAGTGCGTCGGGGTGGCCGGTGTCGAGGTCGAAGGTGGACCCGTGCAGGGAGCACTCGACGGAGCCGCCCCCGCCCGAGCTGTCGAGGTCGATCCACCCCTCGCACAGCGAGTACTGCTGGTGACTGCAGGTGTCGTGGACCGCCTTGACTGTGTGCGCGTCGGTGCGCACCAGGCATACCGGCTCCGCCAGTTCGGCGAGCCGGGTCGCTCCCACCTGAATCTCGTCCAGGCTGGCCACTTTGACGAACGCCATCAGCGTCGCCGCTGGTCCATCAGGTTGGTCGGCCCGGAGCGGACCTCGCGCTCCACCTCGGCCAGGATCACCTCGGCGACCCCGGGCAGCTGGATGCGGTCGGTGACCTCCCCGAAGAAGCCGAACACCAGCAGGCGCGCCGCCTCCTCGCGGGGGATGCCACGCGACTCCAGGTAGAACATCTGCAGCTCGTCGACCTGTCCGACCGAGGAGTGGTGGCCGCAGCGGACAACGTCGGAGTTGAGGATCTCCAGCACGGGGATCGAGTCGGCCCTGGCCTTGTCGGTCAGGATCAGGTTGCGGTTCGTCTCGTCTGAGGCGGTGGCCTTGGCGTGCTCCTCGATGCGGATCGTCCCGTAGAAGGTGGCCCGGCTGTCGCCCTGCAGCGCGCCCTTGTACATCAGGTCCGAGGTGGTATGCGAGGCATTGTGGTGCACCAGCGAGCGCATCTCCACCTGCTGACCCTCGTCGCAGAAGTAGACGCCGAGTAGCTCGCCGTTGCCGCCGGGGTGGTCCAGCCGGACATCGGGCCGCACGTAGACGGTGCGTCCGCCGAGGTTGACCTCTAGCCCGCGGTAGTCGCCGTTGGAGCCGACGACGCCGGTGTGGGCGGCGATGTGGTCGACGTCCGGGCCCCAGTCCTGGGCGTTGACGATGCGAGCGGTGGCGCCCTCGGCGACGACGACCTCGACGACCTCGATGACCGTGGCCTGCGCGTCGCCCGAGTGGTCGACGTAGAAGCTGGCTTTCGCGTGCGGGCCGAGCACGATCAACACGCGGGGCAGCACGCTGCCATCGCCGGTGGCCTGCACGGTGATCGCGATCGGCTCGGTCAATTCGACATCGGCGGGCACGTAGGCGAACGCCCCGTTGGTGAACGCCGCGAGGTTGGCCGCCTCGAACTTGGCGTCGGCACCAACGACGGTGCCAAGGTGGCTTTGCACCAGTGCCGCGTGCTCGTGGGCGGCGGTCACCAGATCGGTGACGACCACACCTTGCGCCGTTGCCTCGTCGGCCACCACGGCCTGAGCGACACCGCCGTCGACGATCCTGACCTCACCGGCCAGCGCGCCAACCGCACCGGCAACAATGCCCTCCTGACGAGCAGGAATCGCGGCAGCCTCCAGCAACACCGGGCGCTCCAAGTGCAAGCGCGCGGGATTGGTGTATCGCCATTCCTCATCGCGGCTGTTCGGCCACTCCAAATCGGCAAAAGCCTTGAACGCCACCTGCCGCCGATCCCGCAACCACTCCGGCTCCCCATAGAAGTCAGAGATCGCGAGCACATCCTCCTCGCTGAGATCCTTGATCCTCACCACTGCGCTGTTCCTAGCTCCTTACGAGATTCGAGGTGGTACCGCCCACTGACCGCGCAAAGGCGCACAGACGGCAAGACGGAGGGAAAGCGGGGTGCCGCGACGGCGGAGGGCCTTGGAGGGCGGGCGGGTTCAGCGGCCCGGAGCCGTCGTGGCACCCCGCCGTTGCAAGACCGACTAGCCGACTGAACCTTCCATGTTCAACGAGATCAGGCGGTTCAGCTCGACCGAGTACTCCATGGGCAGCTCCTTGGCGATCGGCTCGATGAAGCCGCGCACGATCATCGCCTGCGCCTCGGTCTCGGCCACGCCGCGCGACTGCAGGTAGAACAGCTGCTCCTCACCGATGCGCGACACCGAGGCCTCGTGGGAGATCTGGGCGTCCTCCTCGGCAATGTTCATGTACGGGTAGGTGTCGCTGCGGGCGGTCTCGTCCAGCAGCAGCGCGTCGCAGACGACGTTGGACTTGACGCGGTGCGCGCCCTCGGCGATGTC